>JASHOI010000468.1 GCA_030041195.1 Streptosporangiaceae bacterium
CGGGCCAGGGCGGCCGCGGCGGCCGCCGGCCTGCCCGCCGCGGCACGGCCCGGGTTTCTCAGCGGGTTCGCCCGGCTTGCCCAGACCGGCCTTGCGGTAGGGCGCGGCCAGTCCGGCGGGGCCACGGTTCCGGCCAGCATCCCGGAACCGCTCCGGTCGCAACTCCGGCAGCTGACCCACACGATCTTCACCACCAGCTACGTCGACGCCATGCGGTCCGTCATCGGCATACCTGTGGTCCTGCTGCTGCTCTGCGCCGTGAGCTGCGCGCTGCTGCTCAGGCCGCGGCGCGCCACGGCGCCCCGCCCGGAGCCGTCACCCGAGCGGTCACCGCTGACCAGGTGAGGTCGCCGGCTGCTGTGGCGGCCTGTTGTCCAGGCAGCAGCGGACGAAGTCCTGGATGACGGGGTTGGCGTCGGCCGTGGGCGGCCAGGCGACGCCGGCCTGGCTGGGGCTGAGCCCGGTGACCGGCCGGTAGACGATGCCGGGGCGGGCGTAGTAGCGGGTGGCGGATTCGGGGGCCAGGGCGACGCCGTAACCGTTGGCGATCGCGGTCAGCCAATCGTCCGGCTGGCCGGTCTCGGTGACGGCTCCGATCCGGACCGGGTGACCCTCCCGCTCGCCAGCGGCCAGCCACCAGTCGCGCCACCAGCCGGTTTCGGCGGGGGCGGCGACGAACGGCTCGTCCCACAGGTCCCGGATGCTGATCTGGTCGCGGCCGGCCAGCGGGTGAGTGGCGGGCAGCGCCACCCAGCGGGGCTCGGTCAGCAGCACCTCGGTCCGCAGGTCGTCCTGGCCCGGGAACGGCAGCCGCAGCAGGGCGACGTCGGCGTCACCGCTGGCCAGCCCGGCGGTGGGGTCCAGCCAGGTGGCGGCGCGCATCTCCACCCGCCAGCCCGGCCGGCGGCTGGTGAACGCGGCGAGAATCTGCTGGGTGGCCTCGTTGGCGGCACCGGCCAGGAACCCGACCCGGAGCACCCGGGCGGCCTGGCTGGCGGCGCTCTTGGCCTCCCGCAGCGCCTGGTCCAGGTCGGCCAGCACCGCGGGCGCATGCCCGGCCAGCGCCCGGCCCGCCGCGGTGAGCGTCATCCCCGCGCGGGAGCGGGTAAACAGCCGGACTCCCATCTGGCTCTCCAGCTGCCTGATCTGCTTGGTCAGCGCCGGCTGGGACACGAACAGCCGTTCCGCGGCGCGGGTGAGGTTCCCTTCCTGTGCGACCACGGTGAAGTAGCGCAGCAGCCGCGTGTGGACATCCATGCCATCAGGCTATGGATGCATGTATTGGACGCTGCGATCGCACCCGGCAAGGCTGGTTGCCGTGTTCACCGCGTACGTGGTCGTCGCCGCCGTCACGATCCTGGCCAATGCGTGGGCTACGGTCGCCGACCTGCTGCCGGCCAGGTTCGTCCTCGCCACCATGGCCGAGGTGGGCGTGCCCCGGTCCTGGCTGGTGCCGCTCGGGCTGGTCAAGGGCGCCGGAGTCGCCGGGCTGCTGATCGGGCTGCTGGGCGTGCGGCCGCTGGGGATTGCCGCCGCGATCGGGCTGATGCTGTTCTTCATCGCGGCCCTCGCCGTGCACGTCCGGGCTCGCGTGTTCCGTAACATCGCGGCCCCGGCGACGTACTTCGCGCTGGCCACTGCGTCCGCGGTGCTCGCTGCCGGCGCGCACTGACGCCCGCCCGGTGTTAGCCGGGAATGACGTTGTGGACCGTTGCGGACACGGGCTGGCCGGGGTCGAAGCCGACGTCCCGCAGGACCGGCATCAGCATCTCGCCGAACTTGTCGAAGGCTTCCTGCGATTCCCAGATGTCGAACACCTGCAGCTTGTCGCCGGTTCCAAAGCAGGCGTGGTACAGCCGCCCGTCGGGCTTGCCCGCACCGGCCGTGTCGAGCCGCCTGATGATTTCGTCGTATTGCGTGGCGTTCATGGATGCCGGGTTGAAGTAAATGCCGATAGCCATGGTTCCCCCGTGATGCGGTGGCGCCTCACACGCCACATCAGGCCTTCCCCGTCACATCCAGCCTGCGCCCGGGAGGCAGAAAAATCTAGGCCCGCGGAGTGATCATCCGCACCCTGCTCGGCGCGCCGGGCGGCCCGGCGGCCGTGGATGCGTAGGCCGGCACGCCCACACAGGTGCAGAGCAGGGCGTCCAGCGGTTCGCCCAGCAGCGACGGCAGCTCGCTGTCCAGGAAGGTCATCCCGGACGCGCTCGCGCCGAGCGCGTAGGCGGCCAGGTGCACCCGGCCTTCGGCCAGCCCGGCCGCCAGTTGCGCCTCGCGGTATTCCCGGTCGGACAAGCCGCTCACGTCTGCCGCGGCGATCGTGACGAACGCGGCGTCCCGTGCCAGGGCCTGGCGCAGGCACACCCGGTGCAGCTCGCCGCGCAGCGCGCCGGTGCGCACCGGCACCTGAACGGCGGGCCATTGGTAGACGCCAGCCGCGAGACCCTCGACGTCGTGGACCACCACCCAGTGCGGCGTGCTGATTCCGCGGACGGCAACGGTCATGCAGGTGCGCAGCAGATCGTGCGGCAGGCCGCGGGTACTGTCCATCCGCCGCTGCGACCCGCGCTTCGCGATCACGCTCTCCACCGGCGCCGAGGCGAGCACGGGTGGGTGCACCGCAGTGCCCCGATCCCACGGCGTGCCGAGGCTGGTACAGTCCCCAGCCCGCTGCGCGGCCGTCACCAGCGGAAACTCGAGGGGCGCCACGTCGACCTGGCCAGCAGCCGCCGGGCCTGCCGCCTCCAGAGCGGGGACGGCGTCGCCGAGGCCGACCACGGCCACCGGCATCTCGTGAACCCCGTCCGCCCCGGCCAGCGCCGCCACCGCCGCATCGGGAAACCGGGTGTACAGCGTCGCGGTGAGGCCCGCGGAGTCGGCGAGCGCCAGCAACTGGGCGAGCATCGTGCCAGCGTCCCAGTACATGTGCCGGTAGCCGCGTTCGCGATAGCGCCAGCCGGTGCGCCACGGCACGCCGGTGACGATGACCGCCGGGGCGTCGCCGCGCGGTGCCGGGCCGACCTGCACCAGCGCGTGCTCCAGCGGGTCATACCAGTGCACCCCCGGCGGCAGCGGCACGCCGTCCGGCACGGCGACGTACAGCTCAAGCGGGAACCGGCCGCCCGCCGAACCGGCGGCGCGGAATGGGTGGATCCCGTGCGGCCGCTCCATCGTCCGCACCACCCCGGCGGACAGGTACAGCAGCCGGGACAGCTGCGGCAGGTCAAGCGCTGCCGGGGCGGGCCGCGCCGTGCCCGCCAGCACGGCTATCGCCGGCGCCGTCGTGACCGGCAGCTCCCGTGGCAGCAAAAGGCGGGGCAGCGGCTGCGGGTACCGCTTGAAGAACCACGGCAGCCTGGCAACGTCGTTCACCTCGAGATCCTGCAGTACCCAGGGGTCGTCCACCGGTACGGTCCATTCCCGTCCGGGTTCGTACGACGTCAGCCGGTGCAGCCTCTGGGTCGCGGTCTCCACGCGAAAGACGCTAGATGCTGGAGAGCGCTCTAGGTCAAGTCCGGGGCGGCGTCGCGTTCAGGGCAGTCTTCACCGGGTGGCGGGGAGGCGATGGTCCATCGTTAGAAATGGCCGGTGATGCTGGCCTCAATGCGTTTTGCGCCGTCGAGGAGCCGCGGAACGAGCTCGCTCTGCATTTTTTCCATTGAGACACGCCCGCTGTTAACGGCGATGTTGAGCCCGGCAATGGTCCGGCCCTTCCGGTCATGGATGGGGACCGCGCAGGACCGGATTCCTTCCTCCCATTCGCCGTCGGTGACCGCAAATCCGTCGGCCCGGGCCGTCGCTATCAGCGCGCGGAGGCTCTCCGGTGCGGTGACCGTGTGCGGCGTGAACTGCTCGAGCGTCCGGCCGGCGAAGAGCGCGTCGAGTTCGTCGTCGCGGAGGCCCGCCAGCAGCACTCGCCCGATCGCGGTCGCGTACGCGGGCAGCCGTGAGCCGATGGAGATGCCTTCGGACATGCTGCGCCGTCCGGGCGCTCTGGCGACGCAGACAACCTCGTCCACATCGAGGGTTCCCGCCGAGCAGGACTCGTTGCAGGCCTCGGCGAGTTCGCGGATGGGCTTGTCGAGGTGCTCCCAGAACGGCTGGGACGACAGGTAGGCGTACCCGAGGCGCAGGACGCGCGGCGTGAGCCGGTAGGCCGCGCCGTCCAACTCGGCGAAGCCCATCCGGGCGAGGGTGAGCAAGATCCGCCGGGCTGTCGGCCGGGACGTGCCGACGGCCTGTGCAGCCTGGCTCACGGTGAGTGTCGGATGCCGCGGGGAGAACTGCTCCACCAGGAACAGCGCCCTCTCGACCGCCTCGATGCGGTCTGGATCGTCTCTTGACACCCAGACTCCTCCAACTTTACAGTCTTTGTTGAACATATCGTACGACTAGCGTACACATGCCGGGCAATGTTGCCGCCCCTCTTACAGATTTTCCGACAACCCACCGCAACCCAGGCCCGAATAGGGCAATCCAGACCTGGGCAAGCGAGCTCGGTGGCCCCCGCCGGGCGCTTGTTGGCTGGCCGAAGACCTCTGTGCCCAGGAGGGCGGCAGTATGAGGTACGCGAAAACAGGCCTAAGAGGCCGTAACGCGGGGACGCGACCCGTCCGCCGCTGGCTCCGGCTGTGCACCGCCCTGGCGGCCGCGGCAGCACTGCTCCTGCTGGCAGCGTGCTCGGGCGGGACGCAGGGGAGCTCAACCTCGTCCGTGGTCACCTTTGCCGAGCAGCCTGGGTTCCCGCCGAATTACATCTTCCCGATGCTGCCGGCGTCGGTGAACTGGCCCGGCAACCCGGTGCAGTTCGAGAACCTCCTCTACCTTCCGCTCTACTGGTTCGGCCAGGGCAGCAAGCCGGTGCTGAACGAGCAGCTCAGCGCGGCCTATCCGCCGTCGTACAGCAATGGCGACACGACGGTCACGATCCGGCTGAAGAACTACATGTGGTCGGACGGGGTCCCGGTCACCAGCCGGGACGTGGAGTTCTGGATCAACGTGCTGAAGGCGGGGAAGGACAATTACGCGAACTATACGCCGGGAGATTTCCCGGACAATGTCGCGAGCATGAGCCTCCCGAATTCAAAGACGATCGTGCTGCATCTGACCAAGGCGTACAACCCCACGTATTACACCTACAACAATCTGAGCGAGGTCACGCCCATTCCCCAGCAGGCCTGGGACAAGACGTCGGCCTCCGGGCCAGTGGGGAACTACGACGAGACCCTGGCCGGCGCGGCGAAGGTCTTCGCCTTTCTCACCGCCGAGTCCAAGAACATAGCGACCTATGCCACCAACCCGCTGTGGAAGGTGGTTGATGGCCCATGGCTGATCAAGTCGTTCACGACGACCGGCAATGTCTCGTTCGTGCCCAACCGCAAGTACTCGGGCTCCGACAAGCCCAGGATCTCGACCTTCGAGGAGGAGTCCTTCACCAGCGAGACGGCCGAGCTGGACGCGCTCCGCGCGGGCGACCTGGACTACGGCTACCTGCCGATCGATGACCTCTCGCTCGAGAGCTACTTCGAGTCGCATGGGTACAAGGTGGTTCCGTGGGACGCGTGGAGCGCCGCGTTCATCACGATCAACTTCACCAACCCCAAGACGGGGCCGATGTTCCAGCAGCTGTACGTACGGCAGGCCATGCAGTACCTGATCAACCAGCCCCAGTGGATCAAGGCGATCTGGAGCGGGGAGTCCTACCCAACCTACGGCCCGGTCCCGACCGAGCCGCCCAACAGCTTCGTCACCTCGGTCGAGCGCACGAACCCGTATCCGTACAACCCGCAGAAAGCCATCTCGCTGCTCACGGCGCACGGGTGGACGGTCAAGCCGAACGGCGTCTCGACCTGCAGCCGGGTCGGCAGCGGCGTGGCGGACTGCGGGGCGGGCATCGCGGCGGGCACCGGGCTTGACTTCTCGCTCTGGGTTGTCGCGAACGGCTCCGAGGAGACCGCCGAGGCGGAGGCGCTGAAGTCCAACTTCTCCGCGGCGGGGATCGACATCAACGTGCAGACGCTGCCCGCAGCGAGGATCGGCCCGGATGCGCACCCCTGCACCAAGGCGACCCCATGCAAGCCGCTGTGGGACATGATCGGCATGCTCGGGACCATCTACTCAGGCGAGCCGACCGGTGAGGGCTTCACGACCGGGGACAGCGCCAACTGGGGCGGCTACAGTAGCACGACGCTGGACCAGCTGGTCCAGGACACAGAACTGAGCTCGAGCTCCAGCGCCTTCGCCCAGTACGAGACGTATGCGACCGAGAACCTGCCGGTGCTATGGCTCCCGGCGAACGGCCCGTACCAGCTGACGGTGATCAAGTCCGATCTGGCCGGCGCCCTGCCGCAGAATCCGATGACCGCCATCGATCCCTCCAGTTGGTACTACACCAAGTGAGCGCGCAACCGGCCGACAACACTTATTAGGAGTCCTCAGGATGGCTGTGACGGTCGCTCCGTATGGCACGTGGAGCTCGCCGGTGACACCAGAACTGATCAGTGCGACCGGCAACCGGGTTCGCTCGCCGGAGAGCGTGGAGCCGGCCGGGGAAGGGATCTGCTGGCTGGAGCAGGTGCCGGCCGACGGCCGGACAACGCTCGTCTACCGGGGCCCCGGCGGGTCGGTGCAGGAGATGACACCGGCTCCGTTCTCGGCCGAGTCGAGGGTGCAGGAGCACGGCGGCCGATGTTACGCCGTGGCCGACGGCGTCATCTTCTTCTCGAACGGAAAGGACCGCCGTCTCTATCGCCGCGATGCCGACGGCAGCATGCACGCGCTCACACCGGATCTCGACGTCCGCTACACCGAGCCGGTCGTCGACGCCCGGCGGCGGCTCGTCTACTGCGTGATGGAAGACCACCGGACCGACGGGGAGGCCGCGTCCAGTCTGATTGCGGTCCCGACGGGGGGCGGGAGCCCGGTTACGATCGCCTCGGGCCACGACTTCTACGGCTCTCCGCGGCTGAGCCCAGACGCATCGAAGCTCGCCTGGGTGTCCTGGGACCACCCGAACATGCCCTGGGACGGCACCGAGCTGTGGGTCGGCGAGCTCGGTGAAAGCGGCCTAGCCGCGTCACACCGGGTGGCCGGGAATGAGCACGAGTCGGCTCTGTTCCCTCGGTGGTCGCGTTCGGGGGAGCTGTACTTCCTCTCGGATCGGTCTGGCTACTCAAACCTGTACCGCCTCGACGGCGAGAGGCCTACGGCACTGGGGCCCGAGGGCGTGGACTGCGGCGAGGGCCTGCCGCTGCCGCTGTTCAACGGCGGCTACGACTTCCTTCCCGACGGCCGGATCTTCTTTGTCCTCGCCCGGGACGGCAGCGACTCGCTGGCCCTGCTCGACCCGGCGTCGGGCCAGGCGACCGACGTCGCCACCCCGTTCACCTACTTCCCGGAGGTGCGCACGGCCGCGGGCCGGGCCCTAGTGATAGCCGCGGGCCCGGACCACCTGCGGACCATCGCGCTCATCACGCCCGACGGCGAGACCGAGATCGTTGTGCGTTCCGCCGCGGCGCACCTAGACCCGCGCTTCAACCCCCGCCCGGTCACGCTGAGCTTCCCAACCACGGGCGGCGCGACCGCGCACGCGTTCCTGTACCTGCCGGCCAACCCGGACTTCCAGGGCCCGCCGGGCGAGCTGCCGCCGCTGGTGGTGAACGCGCACGGCGGTCCGATCGGGTCGACCCACCCGGTGCGCAGCCTCGACATCCAGCTATTCACCTCCCGCGGCATCGCGTTCCTCGACGTCAACTACCGCGGCAGCAGAGGCTACGGTCGGGCCTACCGGGAGGCCCTCTACGGCAATTGGGGCGAGGCCGACGTCGACGATTGCATCGCCGCCGCCCGGTACGTGGCCGGCCAGGGGCTGGTCGACCCGGACCGCATCATCATCCGGGGCGGGAGCGCCGGGGGCTACACCGTGCTGGCCTCGCTCGCGTTCCGCGACTTCTACACGGCCGGGATTTCCCGGTTCGGCCTATCGGACCTGGAGCGCTTCATGCTGCCAGGCGGCACCCACAAGTTCGAGTCCCGGTACAACGTTCACCTCGTCGGGCCCTATCCCGAGGCCGCCGAGCTGTACCGGGCCCGCTCGCCGGTGCACCACGCCGAGCGCATCACCGTGCCCGTGCTGCTCATGCAGGGATCCGAGGACAAGGTGGTGCCTCCCGAGCAGACCCGTGGCATTGCCGAGCGCCTACGCGCGCTGGGCAGGCCGGCCTTCGTCGAAGAATTCGCCGGGGAAGGGCACGGCTTCCGCCGCAAGGACAGCCTGCTGCGTGCGTTTAACGCCGAGCTCGCGTTCGTTGCCTCGATATTCGGCCTTCGGCCCGTTGATGGCGCCCCGGATCGAATGTCAGCAACGGCTGAGCCAACCTAGACCCTTTGGAGGGAATCTTGTCCTACCTGGTGCATTTCGTCAGCCGCCTGCCGCACGGCATCGAAGCCACGTCCGAGTACGCCAAAGACCTGAAGGAGCGGGAGAAGGTCACGGCGACCGCGCTGAAGGAACAGGGTGTCTGGTCGGACATCGTGCATCCCATCGGCCGGGACGCCTGGAGCTGCATCTTCCACGTGGACACGCATGACGAGCTGCACAAGGTTCTCTCCGGTCTTCCGATGTTCCCGTACCTCGACATCGAGGTCGTCCCGCTTCGCTAGTGCCTCACACCGGACTTCGCACCAAACAAAAGGACAGGAGGAAAAAGCTTTGCTGTACCTGGTTCGTTCCGAAAGCAAGGTCCCGTGGGGGATGGAAACCCATCTCATGAAGGAATTGGGCGTCCAGCAGCGGGCCCGGTCGCTCGAACTCCAGGAAAGCGGCGTCTGCCTGCACCACTGGCGAGCCGCGGGCCAGCACCTCTCGTTCGCCGTCTATGACGCCGGGTCGAACGCCGAACTCCAGGAAATCCTGACCAGCCTGCCGCTCTATCCGTATACATACGCAGAGGTTGTGCCGCTGGTCACCCCTGCGTAACGGGATGTGGGAGGTGATCCCATGACCACCTACATCATCAGCCGCCTGTTTCAGGCGCTCCTGGTCGTGATCGGGGTGTCGCTGATCACCTTCATCATCATGCACGTGCTGCCGGGAGGCCCGGCCCAGGCGATGCTCGGGCCGACGGCGACCCCGCAGCAGATCCACACGTTCATCGTCGAGAACGGCTACAACCAGCCGATCTTCGTGCAGTACTGGCACTACGTGGTCAACGTCGTCCACGGCAACCTCGGCTACTCCTACCACTACAACCAGACGGTGGCCTCGCTGCTCGCCGAGGACCTGCCGAAGACCGCCCTGCTGGTCGGCCTGGCGATGGCAGTTGCGGTGCTGGTGGCCATCCCGCTCGGTGTGCTGCAGGCCGTCCGGCGCAACCGGCCGGTGGACTACGTGTTCACCGCGGCCTCGTTCGTCGGCTATGCGATGCCGACGTTCTGGCTCGGCATCCTGCTCGTCCTGGTGTTCGCCATCTACCTCCCGTGGCTGCCCCCGGAGGCTCCGCAGGGGACCACGATCGGGGCGATCCTGCAGCAGCCGGCCGGGCTGATCCTGCCCGTGATCACCCTCGCGGTGGTCAGCCTCGCCGCCTACAGCCGGTTCGTCCGCTCGTCGCTGATCGAGAACCTGGCCCAGGACTACGTGCGCACCGCCCGGGCCAAGGGGGCATCGGAGCGGCGCGTGCTCTTCGGCCACATCCTCCGCAACTCACTCATCCCGATCGTCACCCTGATCGGCCTGAGCCTCCCGGCCGTGGTGTCGGGCGCGATTATCACCGAGTCGGTGTTCAACTACCCGGGCATGGGCCTGCTGTTCTGGACCGCTGCCACGACGCACGACTACCCGGTCCTGATGGGAACCAGCATCGTCGTCGCCGTGGCTACGGTGATCGGGAACCTGATCGCCGACATCCTCTACGCGGTGGTCGACCCGCGGGTCCGGCGCGCCAAGAGCGGACTGCGGGCATGACCGCCGTCGGCCCGCCCGATGCGGCCAAGCTGCCGACCCCGGCGGCCGCCGGCGGACCCGTCGTGGGCAACGCGGGCGCCTATCGGCTGATGCTGCGGACGTTCCTGCAGCACAGGCTCGCCGTCGTAGGGCTCGGGATCATCGTCTTCATGGTCCTGTTCTCGTTCATCGGGCCGCTGCTCTACCACACCGACCAGGTCCACACCCATCTCTCCCAGGTGAACCGGCCGCCGAGCGCCGCGCATCCCCTCGGTACCGACGAGGTCGGCTACGACGAGCTCGGCCGGCTGATGGTCGGCGGCCAGTCGTCGCTCGAGGTCGGACTGGCCGCCGCGATCCTGGCCAGCATCATGGGGACGGTCTACGGCGCCGTCTCTGGGTTCCTCGGTGGGTGGGTCGACGGGATCATGATGAGGATCCTCGACTCCCTGCTCGCGTTCCCGGCCCTGCTGTTGCTGCTGCTCATCGTCAGCATCGTCAGCCCCACGATCCCCGTCATGATCGGCGTCATCGCGCTGGTGGCGTGGCTGATACCGGCCAGGCTGGTCCGGGCTGAAACCCTCTCGGTTCGGGTACGGGACTACGTCCAGGCCGCAAAGGTGCTGGGCAGCCCGCCCTGGCGGACAATCGGCCGGCACGTCGTGCCCAACGTGATCGGCGTGATCGTCGTCCAGACCACGCTGGAGGTGGCCAACGCGATCCTGCTCCTGGCTGCGCTCGGCTACCTGGGGCTGGGCCTGCCCCCGCCCGCCACCAACTGGGGGCAGATGCTCTCGAACGGCCTGAACTTCATCTACGACGGCGACTGGTGGCTGGTCTACCCTCCCGGTATCGCGATCGTCCTCACCGTGCTCGCCTTCAACTTCCTCGGGGACGCCCTGCGGGATTCCCTCGACGTAAGGCTGCAGCAGCGCTAGACCCGAGGCACGTGCGCCTGGTCGGCGACACGCCCAGTCAGGCCGCGCTTCTCGGCCGACTGGCCGGAAACCCATGTCCCTGGCATGGCGGCGTCGCGTTCACTGGTGGCGGAGCGCGAAGATCGCCGCCTGGACGCGGTCCTGCAGGCCGAGCTTGGCGAGGATGCTGCGGACGTGCGTCTTGACGGTCTGCTCCCCGATCTCCAGGTCCCGGGCGATCTGCCGGTTGCTGCGGCCGCGGGCGATCAGCTCGAGCACGTCGCGCTCGCGCGGCGAAAGCGGCTGCAGCGGGTCCGGCGGCGACGGCCGGCGCAGCGCCTGGGTGAGCCGGGTCAGCAGCTCGGGGCTCAGGCTGGCGGTGCCGGCGGCTGCGTCGCGGACGGCGGCGATGACGTGCTCGGCCGGGGCGGTTTTGAGCAGGTAGGAGGTGGCCCCGGCGTGCACGGCGCGGACCAGGTGCTCGTCGTCGGAGGCGGACGTGAGCACGACGACGGCAGGCCGGTGCGGCGCGTCGTGCAGCGCGGCGAGCACGGCGTGCCCGTCCAGTCCGGGCATGTACAGGTCGAGCAGCAGCACGTCCGGGCGGGTGGCGGCGACGACGTCGACCGCCTGCCGGCCGTCCCCGGCCTCGCCGGCCACCTCGACGTCTGGTTCCTGGCCGAGCAGGTAGCACAGCCCGTCCCGGACGACGCGATGGTCGTCGGCGATCACCACGCGGATCGTCACGGCACCGGCACCCGGACGGTGAGCGAAGCGCCGCGCCCGGGTGCGCTGTCGATGTCCACGGTGCCGCCGAGCTCGGCGACCCGGTCCCGGATGTGGGCCAGCCCGGAGCCCGGGTGCGGGGCCGCGGGGTCGAAGCCGGTGCCGGTGTCGCGCACCGCAAGCTCGACGTGCCCGTCCTCGCGGGTCATCGACACCGCGAGCCGGCGTGCGTTGCCGTGCCGGACCGCGTTCGTGCACGCCTCCTGGGCGATGCGCAGCAGCGCGTGCTCGACGGGCGCGGGCACGATGACGTCGTCCAGGCTGGCGTCCACGGTGACCCCGAGCCGGTGCTGGTAGGCCGCGCAGATCTGCTGCAGGGCGGGGGTGAGCCCGGCACCGTCCGGGCTGGCCGGGCGCAGCTCGATCAGCAGCGCCTGCATGTCGCGCAGTGCCTCCTCGCTGATCCGCTCGATCGCGCGGGCCTGCTGGTTGCCCGGCTCGGCCCGGCGCATCCCGGCGGCGATCATCCGCAACGCGAACAGGTGCTGGGAGATCGCGTCGTGCACCTCCCGCGCGATCCGGGCGCGTTCCGCGGCTCGCGCGTCGCTGGTCGCGCGCTGCCGCTCGGCGGTCAGCGCGGAGCCGAGCTGGCGGGTCATCGTGGTGAAGTTCGCCTCCAGCCGGCCGACCTCGTCACGGGCCGTCGCGGGCAGGCTGATGGCATAGTCGCCGTCGGCGACCGCGAGCGTGGCTCGTTCCAGCCGGCGTATCCGGCGCACGAGGCCTTGCGAGGCCAGCAGCCCGAACAGCACGCCGACCGGCACGATGGCGATGACCAGCGCGTAAGGGAACGACAGCACCTTTCCGCTATTGCCCGACTGACCGAGCCCGCCCCAGGCGAGCAGGTAGTCGACGAACCCGGGCGACCATGGCGCCTGTACGTAGACGATGTCGGTGCGGCCCTTCGGCCAGGCCATCGAGAAGACCACGCTGCCGTACGGCGTGGGCACGTCGCCGCCCTTGACCGCGGCGGGGCCGCCGGAGATCGCCTGGGCTGCCTGGACCGGGAGTTCGCTGGCCGCCGGTCGCCCGGGCCGGTACCGCGATGGCGCGGAGGACGCGGCGACCGTGCCGTCCGCGGCGATCGCCACGACCGCGGTCACCCCCCGGTCGCTGCGGATCGGGCCAGTTATCGCCGGAACGACCAGCGCGCCGCCCGGGCCCGACCGGGCCCTGCCCGGCTGCGCCGGCTGGCCGGGGTCGCCCAGCACGGTTCCGGCCGGCACGCCGCGGGGATAGCGCTGGGCGAGTTGCTGGCTGTAGCTCTCTGCCGCGGCAGCCACCTGGGCCTGCAGCTGGGCGTTGTTAAACTGCGGGGATTCCGGGATGCCGAGCACGAGCACTTTGATCAGCAGTCCGACGGCGAGCGTGACGAGGATGTAGGAGGCGATCAGCCGGCCCGAAAGCCCCCACACGCTGCGTCGCACCCGGTCCAGCACGCCTGCACGCTACCTCCGCGCGGCGTTTCGCGTATCCCTCCAAAGAGGGACCCGCGCTCCACCCGGCGCGTGATGTGCCCGGTGTCGACGGCCGGAACGCTGGCTGCCATGAATCCGCACTCACCCCGGCCGGCGCGAGCCGCAGCCGTCATCACCGCCGCGGTCGGGCTGGCCCTGCTGGCGGCGGCGTGCGGCAGCGGGTCCGGCGGCGCTGCGGCACCTGGCGCGGCCACGGGCTCGACGACCAGCGCCAAGAGCCTCCTTGCGTACTCCTCCTGCATGCGCTCGCACGGCGTGCCGAGCTTCCCCGACCCCGCCAGCAGCGGCGGGATCCCCAAGGAAACCCCGCAGCAACTCGGGGTCGGCGATTCGGTGTTCGCGGCGGCCCAGAGCGACTGCCGCCACCTGATCCCGGCCGGAGAGTCGCTGGGCGGGCAGACCATCCAAACGATCACCGCGCAGCAGCAGCAGTACTACCTCAAGGCGGCCGCGTGCATGCGCTCACACGGCATCACTAACTTCCCGGAACCTAGCTTCTCCGGCGGCCAGGTCGAGTTCCCCATGCTCTCCCACCTCGTCGACCTGAACTCGCCGCAGTTCATCAGCGCCTACGACATCTGCCGCAAGCTCATCCCGCCGGGCCTCCCCTACAGCGGGTCAGGAGGATGACACCGCGGCGCAGGTTGCCCTGGGTGAGCGCCGGGGTCGCGGTGCTGGCCGCGGCCGGTGTCGCGGTGGCGATCACCAAGCCCTTCAGCTCCGCAGGGGCGGGCGGTTCCGGGGTCGCGGATAACGCCTACCCGACCGGGATCTACACGGTGGGCCGCCAGGACCTGTCCTCCCAGACCCAGGTGCCGGCCACGCTCGGCTACGCCGGCTCGTACACGATCGCCGCCCCGTCGGGGGCCAGCGCCCAGGACGTCGCCCAGGCCCAGCTGACCGTGACCGAGGACCAGCAGGCCCTGTCCGCTGACCAGCAGTACGAATCCGGCCAGTCGGCCGCCGACAGCCAGGCGGTCGCGGCGGACCAGACCAGCGTCAGCGCCGACCAGACCACCCTCGGCACGGAGCGGGCAGCCGAAACCCAGGCCTGCGCCGGGTCCGGGGCCTCCAGCTCGGCGTGCAGCGACGACGAGCAGAAGGTCAGCCAGGACCAGGCCACGCTGTCCCAGGCACAGCAGCAGCTGGCCGCCGCCCAGTCGACGGCGACCCTGGACCACGACCAGAACCAGGCCAAGGTCCAGGCCGACGAGACCAAGCTGCGGGGGGACCAGGCGACCCTGGCGTCGCTGCAAGCCGCCGCGGTCAGCCCGGGCACGGCCTACACCTGGCTGCCCGCGGTGGGCGAGGTCATCAGGGAGGACCAGCCCGTCTACTCGGTCAGCAACGAACCGGTGCCGCTGCTGTACGGATCCATCCCCGCCTACCGGGCGTTCTACGTGGGCATGCCCGGCGGCGCGGACGTGGGTGAGCTGACCCGCGACCTGATCGCGCTGGGCTACGGCGGTGGCCTGCCCCAGAGCGATCATTACTCGGCCGCCACCGCCGCGGCGGTGCAGCGGTGGCAGAAGGCGCGCGGCCTGCCGGAGACCGGGCAGATCCTGCTCGGCGAGGTGGTCTTCGAGCCCGGCCCCATCCAGGTCACCTCGGTCACGCCCTCGGTCGGCGAGCCGGTCGGGAGCGGGTCCGGCGCCGCCAGCGGCGGGGGCGGGACCGGCGGCGGGGGCGGGACCGTGCTGTCAGCGGCCTCGACCGCACGCCAGGTCTCGATCGCCCTGGACGTCGGCCAGGAATCGGATGTGGCGGTCGGTGATCAGGTGAGCATTACCCTGCCGAACAACCAGACGACACCGGGAGTCATCTCGTCCGTGGGCACCGTGGCGACCTCTCCCGCGAGTACGGGCAGCAGCGCCAGTTCGGGTTCTTCGAGCCCCACGATCACGGTGCTGGTCAACCCGGCCGACCCGGCGGCGACCGGGACGTGGGACCAGGCACCGGTGAACGTGACCATAACCTCCGGCGCCGTCACCAACGCCCTGGCCGTGCCGGTCGACGCCCTGCGGGCCCGGCCCGGCGGCGGTTACGCGGTGGAGGTGGCCGGGCCCGGCGGGTTCCGCCATCTGGTGCCGGTTGGCCTGGGCCTGTTCGACGACGCCAGCGGCATGGTCCAGGTCACCGGGACCAGCCTGGCCGTCGGTCAGCAGGTCGTGGTGCCGAACCTATGAGCGACGGCCGGCAGGTGCTCGAGCTCGACCAGGTCACCAAGATCTACCCGAGCGAGCCGCCCGTCACCGCCCTGCACGGGGTGTCGTTCACCGTCGCTGAGGGCGAGCTGGTCGGCATCGTCGGCCCGTCGGGATCCGGCAAGACCACCTTGCTGCATCTGATGGGGACCCTTGACCGGCCCACCTCCGGCCGGGTGCGGATCACCGGTCTCGACGTCGAGCGGCTTTCCGACCGCGAGCTGGCCGCGCTTCGGGCCACCCGGATCGGCTTCGTGTTCCAGCAGTTCTTCCTGGCCGAGCACCAGAGCGCGCTCGACAACGTGGCCGACGGGCTGCTCTACGCCGGGGTTCAGCAAGCCGAGCGGCGGGCCCGGGCGCTCGATGCCCTGCGGCTGGTGGGACTGGATGAGCGGCACCACGCCCGCCCCACCCAGCTCTCTGGTGGTCAGCGCCAGCGCGTGGCGATCGCCCGGGCGCTCGTCGGCAGCCCGGCCATCGTGCTCGCCGATGAGCCCACCGGCAACCTCGACCAGGCCACCGGGCAGGCGATCCTGGGCCTGCTCGAGGAACTGCACGGACTCGGGGTGACGATCGTGGTCATCACCCACGACCGCGACATCGCGGCCCGGATGGGACGCCGCATCGACATGCTCGACGGGCGGATCGTTCTCGACAGCACCCCGGACGCACGGCGGTGACCACGACCGGGACCCTCACGGTCGGGAAGCTGCGGCCGCTGGACCTGCTGCGGCTGTCCACGGCAGGGCTGCGCACCCGCAAGCTCCGCTCCGGGCTGTCGGCGCTCGGGATCACGATCGGCGTGGCCGCGATCGTCGCCGTCCTGGGGCTCTCGTCCTCCGCATCGGCGGGTCTGCTGAACGAGATCTCGGCGCTGGGCACCAACCTGCTCGTCGTGCAGAACGGCCAGACCCTCACCGGCCAGACCGCCGAGCTGCCCACCGCGGCCCCGGCCATGATCGGGGGCATCGGCGGGGTGACCGAGGTGCAGGAGACCGGATCGGTCACCGGCGACGTCTACGGCAGCCAGCTCGTCCCCGCGATCGACACCAACGCGATCGGCATCGAGGCCGCCAGTCTCGGCCTGCTGCGCACGGTCGGGACGACCGTTGCCCAGGGCAGCTACCTCAACGCGGCGACCGCCGAGGAACCCGTCTGCGTGCTCGGCGCGGCTGCCGCCCAGCGTCTGGGGATCGACCGGGTGTACGCGGGCGAGCGGGTGTGGGCCGGCAACGCGTGGTGCTACGTGGCCGGCATTCTGAACCCTGCCGTGCTGGCCCCCGGCATCGACTCCTCGGTCCTGGTCGGGTTCCCCGCCGCCGAGCACTACCTCGGCTTCGACGGCCATCCCTCCACCATCTACGTGCGCGCCCAGACCAGCGAGGTCGACGCCGTGGACAACCTCCTCGCCGCCACCGCCAACCCCGAGAACCCCGGCGAAGTCGACGTGAGCCAGCCCTCGGCCGCTCTCGTCGCCCAGGCCGACGCCCAGGGCGCCTTCGACGGCCTCTTCCTGGGCCTCGGCGCGGTGGCCCTCCTGGTCGGAGCGGTCGGCGTGGCCAACATCATGGTCATCTCCGTCCTCGAACGGCGCTCCGAGATCGGGCTGCGCCGCGCCCTCGGAGCCACCAAAGGGCACGTCCGGGTCCAGTTCCTCGCCGAAGCGGTGCTGCTCGCGTTCATCGGCGGCGCGGCCGGCGTCGGGGCGGGCGCCCTCGCCACCGCCATCTATGCCTGCGCAAAACACGAGGTTGTCGTCATCCCGCCCCAAGCCTGGGCCGGTAGCTTGGCCGCTGCCCTGATCATCGGCGCCCTCGCCGGGCTCCTGCCCGCCATCCGCGCCGCCCGCCTGTCACCCACACAAGCACTCTGGAGCATCTGAGCACCTGCCGGACAGGAAAGACCAATGACACAAGAGTCAACCGCAGCGAGCACCACCAGGCCGGCCGGGCCGATGACTGCTGAGCAGCGGGCAGCCTTCGATCGCGACGGCTACCTGATCATCCGGGGTGCGCTCGGCCCGGATGAGGCCGCGCACGCGCGCGACGCGATCGACCGCGTGCACGAGTCCATGGCCGAGGCGGGCGCACTGGGCCCGGACGGCTCGATGCACCTGCTCAGCGCCGTCGCGAACTGCCCGGAACTGGCCGGCCTGGTCAACCACCCGGCCACGTTTGGCTACGTGTGGTCGACCCTCGGCTGGAACATTCACGTCTACCACTCCCACCTCGACGTCCACCCGCCGGTCCGGGTGCCGATGCCGTTCCGGTTTGACTGGCACCAAGACGGCGGCAGGCAGAACCGCGAGATCGAGACGACACCGCGGCCGCGGCTGTCGGTGAAGCTGGCCTACTGGCTTTCCGATGTCTCCGTGCCCGGCCGCGGCAACCTGAAGGTCGTTCCCGGCAGCCACGTGGTGAACCGGATCGAGGGCCCGCCGCGGCGCGACATCGAATGGCCGGAGCCCGCTGGTGCCATCGAGGTGACCGCCGGGCCCGGTGACGCGGTGCTGTTCGACCGCCGGATCTGGCACGCCCGGTCACGTAACTACTCGGACCACACCCGCAAGGCGGTGTTCTTCGGCTACACCTACCGGTGGGCCGCCATCCGCGATGACGTCGCCTCGACGCGAGCCAGCGACTGGTTCGGCCGCCTGTCCCCCGTTCAGCAGCAGCTGCTGGGCGGTGCCGAGGACCCCGACGGGGACCACGCGTGGGGCCACGACCCGGCAACGACCCCGCTGTACGGCTGGCTGAAGGACCGGGGCTTGCTCAACCCGGCGAATCCGCCGCTGCAGCCCTTAGGGCCGATCAGATGATCCCCTGCTCGCGGTAGGGCCGGCCGTCCGCTATCCGCTGATAGCCGAGCCGGGTGAGATCTACGGTCCGGTAATCGCCGTGCACGGCCAACTCGGCCAGCGCGCGGCCGATGGCCGGGGCGTGCATGAGACCGTGGCCGGAAAACCCGCACGCGATGTGGAAGTTGCCCAGATGACCCGGCCAGCGGCCGATGATCATGTTGCCATCGAACCGGTTCTGGTCGTAGAGCCCCGTCCCCGACGACTTCAGCCGCAACCGGTCGAGGGCGGGGAAGCGGTGCGCCAGCGCGGGCCACACCGTGGCGTCAAAGTGCTCAGCGGCCCCGTCGAGTGAGAAGTTGAACGAGGCGGGCTCGGCGTAGTTGACGACGCCCGCGTGCACGCCAGCGCCCTCGGGCCGCGCGGCAAGGTGGGCCGGGTCCTTCACGAACGGCAGCTCCGACAGCCGCACCGGGACGTCGGCGTAGTGCTCGAACCTGCGCATCGGCTCGACCGGCAGCTTCCACCCGAGCTGCGCGGCCAGACCGGGGGTCCAGCACCCGGCCGTGGCGATGACCGTCTCGGCCGTGACGTCGCGCCCAGACTCCAGCCGGACGCGGGTGACCCGGGCGCCAGATGTCGCGAAGCCCACCGCGCGGTCGGTCAGGAACCGCGCGCCCAGCCGCTGGGCCCGTTGCCGCAGGCCCGCCAGGAAGCTGCTCGGGTCCAGCCACCCGTCGCCAGCGGAGAAGACCCCGCCGGCCAGATCATCGGTCCGGATCTGCGGATAGCGGTCCGCGATCTCCCGCGGCGACAGCCACCGCGCGTCGACGCCGTGCGCAAGCTGCACCCGAAGGCTCCCGCTGAGGCTGCTCGCGGACCCGCGGTCGCAGATGAAGAGGTAGCCGTTCTGGACCCAGCCAAGGCCGGGAACCTGGTCACCGGTTCCGCCGGCGACAAACGCACGCCAGTCCCGGATCACCTCGTGCGTGTATCGGGACATGGCGATGTTCTCCGGGCAGCTGAACAGCTGCCGGACCCCGCCGGACGCGCGGGGGCTTGCGGCCTTCGCGTACGTGGGATCGGGTTCGAGCACCACGACCCCGGGGGTGCCGGGTGCCTGCCTGAGGAACCCGGCGGCGGCGCTCCCGACGGCACCACCTCCGATGATCACGACGTCGGCGCGCACCGCCCGCCTCCCTCTACCCCTGTTGCGGCGATCTGTCCCCGATCGCGGCCATGATCTCGCGCGTGACCTCGCCGGGATCATCTAGGGGCAGGAACGCGCGGCCAGCCGCGACCGTGGCCAGGCTGCCTCGCGGGAAAGCCGCGCTCAGCTGACGTCCCAGCTCGACCCGGAAGAACGGGTCGGCCTCTCCCCACAGGATCCGCACCGGGCCGGTGAACCGGCCGAACCGGCTGGCCGCGTCGAGGAGCACGCGCGGATGGACGCCCCTGGCGAACTTGGCAAGGTCGCGGCGGATCGCCTTGCCGGCCAGCGGCTGAATCCAGTCGCCGGTCAGCCCGGGGTCGAGCGGGCCGCTGGTCAGCGGCCCGTAGGCGAGCCGGCCGTGCCGCACCGTTTCCGACCGCAGCCCCGGGACCAGGCACGCGACCACCGCGGGATGGCGCAGCGCGCTGAAGAGCGGCACGAAGGCCCGGGGCGGAAAGGCGCGGAACGCGTCGCAGTTGGTCAGGACAGCGGCGCCGATCCGGCTGCTGTCCGCGCCGAGCATGACCTGGCAGATCGCCCCGCCGGTGTCGTTGCCGACGATCGTCACGTCGCTGAGCCCCAGCGCGGTGATGAAGTCCAGCACGAGCTGCGCCATCCCCTGGGGCGAGAGGTCGGCGTCGGCGTTCATCGGCTGCCGGTGGGCCCCGAGCGGGAGCGTCGGCGCGTAGCTGCGGACGCCCTCGGCCGCGAGACGTTCGGCAACGGGTTCCCAGAGCCGGCCGTCGACGAGAACCCCGTGCACGAACACGACCGGCGGGCTGGAACTTGAGGCCGGACCCGCGGCACGGTAAGCGAGCTTGCCCTGCGGCAGGTCGGCGACTGCGGACGCGGTGGAAGCATCATTAGTGGCCATGGAATAAAACATACAATCAGTATGTATGTTTGTCGAGACCGGTATGCAAGCTCGGCTGCGATATGGAGAATCGGAGAGTGTCATCTCAGACTTCCGCCGCGCCACGGCCGCGGCGCACGCAGGCCGACCGCTCCGCCGCGACCCGTGACGCGCTGCTGACGGCCGCGCGCCGGCTGTTCGCCACACACGGCTTCGCCGACGTGCCGGCCGACGCGATCGTCGCCGAGGCGGGAGTCACGCGCGGGGCGCTGTATCACCACTTCGCGGACAAGACCGCGCTGTTCGACGCCGTTATGGAGGCGGTCGAGGCCGACATCGCCCGCAGGCTCGCCGACGACGTGGCCGCCGCGGGGATCTCCGACCCGGTCGAGGCGCTGCGGCACGCGGTGCGGACCTGGCTGGACATCTGCGTAGAGCCGGAAATTCACCGCATCGCGCTCATCGACGGGCCGTCGGTCCTGGGCTGGGTGCGCTGGCGGGAGGTGTGCCAGCAGCACGTGTTCGGACTGGTGCAGGCCCTGCTGGCGCAGGGGATTGAGCTCGGGCGCATCCGGGCCCAGCCAGCGCGCCCGCTCGCACATGTGATCATGGGCGCCGGCGACGAGGCCGGCCTGTACGTCGCGGAATCGCCGGACCGCGCGCGGGCGCGCAGCGAGATGATCGAGGTTCTCGACCAGCTCATCGACGGCGTGACGCCCTGACGGCTCGAGTTCTGTCGGTACGGCGTGCCAGCGTGAGGGCATGAACAGGCTCAGCACGCCGGAGATCGTCGACGCGCGGCTCGCCGACTGGCGCAAGCTCGCCCAGGCCCTGCACGCGCGCTACCGGGTCGCGGATTTCACGGCCGCGGCGGCGTTTGCCGCCGCCGTCGCGGACGCGGCCGAGTCCGCCGGCCACGACCCCGATCTCAAGATCACCCGCAAGGTGGTCGACGTCTCGTTGTGCACCCGCGAGGACGGCTTGTGGATCACCGAGAAGGACATCGCCCTGGCGCGGACGATCAGCGAGATCGCGCGCCAGCAGGGGCTCGCGTCCGAGCCGGCGGCCGTGGCACAGCTCGAGATCGCCCTGGACACCGCGGACGAGAATGGTGTCGCCCCGTTCTGGTCGGCGCTGCTCACCGGCAGTCCGGACAACAAGATCTACGACTCCGTGTTCGACCCGGCCGGCCGGGTACCGAACCTGTGGTTCCAGGCCACCGGCGAGCACGAGACTCCCCGCCAGCGCTGGCATTTCGACCTGTGGCTCGCACCCGAGGCGGCGCAAGAGCGGATCGCGGCAGCGGTCGCGGCGGGCGGGTCGGTCGTCGATGACTCCGAGGCGCCGTCCTACACCGTGCTTGCCGACCCCGACGGCAATCGGGCCTGTGTCTGCACCTGCCTCGACCGAAGCTGACGCCCGCCCCGGGCGCACGTTCCGCGTTCAGGCTGCGGGCGGTTCCAGGATCGTGACGCTTTCTGCGTCGACTGGCTCGGGAACCGGCGCGCCCGCCCGGCGGAGCATGGCGATGTGCCCGGCCAGCGCTTCGAGCATCAGATGCTCGGTCTCATTGCGGGTAGCTCCGGCGGCGACGACTCCAAGCAAGTCAGGGGAGTACGCCGAGTAGCCAACCTGTTCGTTGCCCTCGAAGACAACCACATAGCCCTTCACGGCCCTCCTTTCGCAAGCCCGCATGTTTCAGGATGCTCGATTCCGTCAGGGGCTTCAAGGTGGCATTGCTCACCGTTTGGCGACCGGGTGCGGTCCATCCGGGAAGTACTGTGGCTGGCGCCGACGGACGAGTGGGCCAGCCAGAGGAGGGTGACCGCGATGAGCGATGAACGGGGCGACGAGACGAGCGGCGAGACCCGTGACCCGGAAGGGGAAGTTCTCCGGGAGGAGCTCGCCCGCAACGTGGTCGAGCCGAAACACCTGCCCCCGGGCTACCAGCTAGAAGGGCCCGCGGAGCCGGGCGAGGATGCCGACGTGCCCGGCGTGCTGGGCGGCCCGGGAATCACGATCGTCTCCGAGGACGAGGACGAGCCGGACAATCGGTGGCAGGAGCATCGCCGGTAAACACCGCGCACTCTTCAGCCGGCGCGCTTCGGCCGGCTGGCCGCCCGGTGGGCGGACCTGCGCGCGGCCTTGGCGATCACCTTGTCGGGATGATGCTCGCCGATCAGCGACAGCGCGCTGGCCGCGTCCGGGTGGGGTGACCGTGACATGGCGTCGAATATCTGCTGTTCCTGCCCGGGCGGGACCGAGTCGCGGATCTGCTGGGGAAGCTCGTCCGGGTCGTCGGACGAGGCGGTCAGAACGTCGGTGAGCAGCCAGGCCAGGTCCGCGAGCCCGGGCTCGAGGCCGGCCAGCACGGTGACTCCTGGCTCGCCGCCGGCGAGCTCGGTCAGCGAGATCTTCGCGTACGCGCGCAGCTCTTCCCGGGCGAGGGCCTCTCGCCACGCGGGCTCGGCGGCGGTGCCCAGCTGGTTCACGGTCCCGATCGCGATCAGCCGTTGAGCGGGGCCGCCGTCGGCGGCGGCCGCGAGCAGCTCACCTGCCGCCACGTCCGCGGCTCTCAGCTCCAGCCAGGCCGCTGTCTCGGCCTCGATCTCCTCGTCGTCGAGATCCACGGCCGCGGCCAGCAGATCCGCGGCGGTCATCTGGTCAGACGGCGGCAGCAGCGGGGTCTCCACGCCCTCGTCCTCGAGCTGCTCGCGCATGGCCCAAGTGCCGAGCGCCGTCAGCCGTGCCACAGGACCGTCGTCACTGCTCTCGTCGGATGGCTGTTCCGGCAGCGATACGGCGCCCAGCTCCGCGAGCTGGCCCAGCAGGTCCTGCGCCGGATCCCCGTGCGTGCGGGTCCACGACCGCCAGGCCTTGGCCGCCTGGGCCGGCTCCAGCTCGGCGGTGGCGACTTCCATGATCACGTCCGAGGCCTCGCTGACCGGCACGCCCGCCGTGCGGGCCAGGAACAGCAGCATGAACAGCGTCCCGCCGGCGCCGGTGAAATCGAGCAGGTGGCCCCGGCGCGTGTCTTCGACGGCATCTTCTTCCGGCCGGCTGAGAACGGATGCCAGCGCCGCGGACCAGACGTCCAGGGCGTCCTCGTCCGATCCGCCCGGCCAGCGGCTCATGGTCTCGCCAGGCTGCACGCGCGCATAGTCGGTATCTGGCTCGAGGAAGCCGACATCGAGTGCGATCTCGAACAGCCGGGCGAGCTCCTTGACATCCTGCATGTTCCCGACCGCGGGCAGGTCCGGTGCACCCGGCAGCGGCTCGGGAACCTTGCTGGATTTGACCGGAACGGCGATGCCCAGCTCGGTTGCCGCGGCGACCGTGTCCGCGGCGGTCAGCTCCCCATCCAAAGTGAGATTGCGGCCGGGGCCGGCCCACTCGGCGAGCCTGCGGACCCGCCCGAGCAGTGGCGCGGCCCTGCTCATCGCGGCCAGCTCCGGCTCGGCAGGCAGGCGCACCGGCGGCAGCCGGTCGGGCAGCCCGAATGCCTCCTTCAGATCGAAGTCCTCGCCGTCCAGCTCGAGGTCGTCGTCCGGAGCAAAATCGTCCAGCTCGAGGTCGTCCGCCCGGCCCGCGTTTATCCGGTCCTTATGCAGGACCGCGCTTGCGAACTGCGGCGCCACTATCTCGTCGAGCTCGCGCACCAGCGGCTCCGCGTCCTTCGCGGTGATCGCGCCGGTGTCGGCAAGGAACGTCAGCAGGTCCCGGACGGCCGGGACAGTGCCCGCGATGTCGTCCGCATCCAGTACCGCCATCTCGCGCGGGTACACCCGCAACAGCAGTTCGCGAACGTCGCCGGGATCCAGCTCAGCCGGGTCGTCCACGCCGAGATGATCGCGCAGCAAGCTCAGGAGCAGCCGCAGTTCCTCGGCGTCCGCAGCGGGGTCGCCGCTGAGCTTCGGCGAGGCGCTGCGGGCCCACCGGGTAAACCCCTTCAGCGTGGCATCGACCGGATCGCTCGGCACGGCCACCACCCTAGTGGGCTCACGGCCGCCGGGCGACGCCGCCGAACCACCAGTGCGACCCGTCGCTGTCGGCCAGCTCGGGGGCTTCGGCGCCCCACAGGCCGATGTGCGTGATCGCGGGTTCGGCGCCCGAGTGTGGCGGCAGGATCTCCAGGCCGGAGAAGAACCGCTCGATCTGCTCGCGTGACCGCGGGTAGACGCCGTCGGCTTGCTGGTACGCCTGCACGCCCGCCTCGACCAGGCGCGGCGGCAGGCCCTCGTGCGTGATGTGGGACAGCGCAAGGTAGCTGCCGGGTACCAGGGCGCCGGTGTACCGGGCGGCCAGGGCCCACGGGTCCGCGTCGTCCGCCACGAAATGCAGCACCGCGGTCATGAGCAAGCCGACGGGCTGATCGAAGTCGATCAGAGCCTGCAGCGCGGGAGCATTCAGGATCGACTCCGGCTCGCGCAGGTCGGCGGTGATGACCGCGGTGGTTCCGTCGTCGGACAGCAGCTCGCTGGCGTAGGCGTGCACCATTGGGTCGTTGTCGACGTACACCACGTGGGCGTCCGGGACGGTCTTCTGCACAACGCCGTGCGTGTTGCTCTGGGTAGGCAGGCCCGAGCCGATGTCGATGAACTGGCGGATCCCCTGCTCGGCCATCCAGCGCGCAGCTCGCTGGTGAAAGCCGCGGTTCACCCACGCCGCGTCCTTGAGGTCGGGGGACTGGGCGCGGATCCGCTCCGCCGCTTCGCGGTCGACCGGGAAGTTGTACGTTCCGCCGAGCACGTAGTCATAGATGCGGGCCGGGCTCGGCCTCGTGGGATCCACTCCCGGAGGGATCCGCGGGGTCTCCGGCATAGTGCTCATACTAGACAAGATCCGAAGCTTGCCCCCGGACCTGTTGTTTCACCACGTCCGGGGGCAAGCTCGGCAATCCTCGATCAGAAGCTGCTGTCCCAGGTGACGCTGAACGCGCCGTTCGGGGACGGCGGCACCGCCGGGCAGTTGGCGGCGGTGAACGGTAGCACCTGGCCTGGCGGCCCCTGCTGACCTGGGCAGTCGAGGTAGTAGGAGATGCTGTCGTCAATCATGGGGATCGAGTAGACGGCACCATTGAACCCGCCGATGCTCGACGCCCGGCCGTTCGCGACCAAGCTCCCCGACTCGAAACCGGTCCGGCCGTAGTACACCAGCGGCACGAACTGGAAGAGTCCCGCTATCGGTTCGTAAGCAGGCCGCTCGATGACCCACTCGGCGCTCGAGTCCACGCAGGTAGTTGTCGCGCACGTCGCGGTCACCGAGAAGCTCTCCTGCGGGCGGGTGTAGTCGGTGAGCGAGAGCTTGTAGTTGTTGTTGCCGTCGGTACCGGGCGTGACCGCCACCGAAGCGCTGATCTGGTCGCCCGGCTGCGGGCAGTTCACGTTGTCGTTGATGCAGGCGGTGGTGCCTTCCTCGACCGTTCCTGCCGGGAACATCTCGTACCACACGTAGTAGTACAAGACGCCCTCAAAGCACTGGGCGCCCGTCCCCAGTTGCTCCACGGTCGAGTCGCTGTAGCCGTCGATACCGACCCAATTCGCGATGTAAGCGCCCGACGTCTGGTAAGGGGCCGTCGGGCACGTCACCGATGGGATGGTCCAGCGGCCGCTCACACCTGTGAAGTCGTCGGCAGTGCTCGTGCTCGAGGTGTCCGCAAAGCCGGACCAGTTGAGGCTCGGTTCGGAGGTGACGCTGCCGCTGACCGGCCTGGCGGCACCAGGAAGCTTGGTAGACGGGGAAACCCAGCCACCGCCGGACACGCGCGGAGCATGGGATGACAGGTACTTCTCGAAGGCGGCCCGGGCTTCAGCAACGACAGCCGGATCGTGTGCCCTACCACCCTGGCTCGCAGCCCGGGGTGCCGCCGACGCCACGACGAGCAAGGCTGAGACCCCGAGCAAGGCCATTAATGAACCTACGTGCAGTCTCTTCACCTGATCTCCCATCTCTACTCATGGTTGGACCTTTCTGGTCTTCCCCAGAGTTATGGTGACATCAGGAAGCCCGCGCGTCACGGCTTGCTCATCAGCTCGTACGGCTCTCGGCCACACCGGCATCCATTTCGGCTAAGTAGTTGTCTACGATCACGCCGAGAATCACGAGGCCGGCCAGGCTCGCGCCGACGATCTCGAGCAGCTCGGCCCCGGCGATGAGACCGGTGAACAGCAGTCCCAGTCCCAGGAAGAACGTGCCGGGCGCCACCTTCGCCGCCGCGGTGCTGAAGGCCTCGGCCCCGGCTTGCCAGATGACCGGGGCCGCGAGCAGGATGATCACGAACAGGATGACCACCACGGCCACGACGACCACGCGGCCCAAGGACCACAGCGCGATGTGCCGGAGCTGGTGGCCGGACTTGTCGCTGATCGTGCCGGCCAGGAAAGTGCTGCTGATCGTGCCGGCAGGAAAACCGGGCATGGTTCGTCCTCGAAGCACTGTCGCAGGAAATGCGGGGGCTGGACGCCCCTGGCACGCCGCCCTGGTAAGGCCACCCTCACGGTGGCCGAAGGATCACTGGCCTCGCGAACCGGTCATACCGCAGAAGGCTCACCCGCTCCGCGGCAGCGGAATCCCGGGAACGGGTAAAGACCGGCTAATGTGCCGCGGCACCGCCTGGTCGTAGGTTGGTGGCCATGAAGAACCCTGTCGTTCACTTCGAGATCCTCGGCAGCGACGGACCCGGGCTGATCGACTTCTATCGCCACGCATTTGGCTGGCCGCTCCAGGACAACCCGCTTCCCGGCTGGCCGAACTACGCGATCATGGAGCCACCAGACCAGGGGATCGGCGGCGCCGTGGGACGCTCCGACGCCGCCCCGAACGGCGCCGTTCTCGTGTACGTCGAAGTCGACGACCTCGACGAGACGCTGAACCGGGCGGTCAGGCTCGGGGCCACCGTGGCGCTCCCGGTGACCTCGGTCGCCGGGACAAAGCTCAGCGTCGCCTGGCTGCGGGATCCGCAAGGCAATCTCATCGGCCTGGTAAGGCGGGCAGAGCGCTCGCCGGAGACCTGAAGGGGGGCGTGCACGCCGCGATGGCACCCGAAGCTGCAGAAACGTCGCCAGAGTTTGACGTCAGGGACCTGATCGCCGGGGCGAGCCTGCTGGCCGCCACCGCGAACGTGATCATGCAGCTGGCCCGGCCCGAGGTGGGGTACGGGGTGGTGCAGAGCACGGTCGAGAGCGCACAGGTCACGCGGCACCCGGTCCGCCGGTGGCTGACCACGGTCACCTACCTGTCGGTGGCGCTGATGGGCACGCCCGCCGAGCGCGCGGACGTCCGGCACATGATCAACCGGTCACACGCCCAGGTCCGCTCCACGGCCGGCAGCCCGGTCCGCTACAACGCGTTCGACCCCGGGCTGCAGCTCTGGGTCGCCGCGTGCCTGTACCAGGGCATGGTCGACGTGGACACCGTGCTGCGCGGCCCGGCCGACGAACGAGCCGCCGACGGCATGTACCAGCTGGCGCGCTGGTTCGGCAGCACCCTGCAGATGCCCGCCGAACTGTGGCCCGCCGACCGCGAGGCGTTCCGGGAATACTGGGAGGCCGCGCTCGCCTCGGTCCGCATCGACCCGCCCGTCCGTGCCTACCTCGGCGAACTCCTCCGGCTCGGCTATCTGCCCGCGCCGCTCGGCACGCTGCTGGGCCCGGTGAACCAGTTCCTGACCACGGGCTTCCTTCCGCCGCCGTTCCGCGACCAGATGGGCCTGACCTGGACCGGCCGGGAGCAGTGGCAGTTCGAGGCGGTGTTGCGCGCGGTCGCCATGATCAACCGGTTGATGCCAGGCCCGGCACGGCGCTTCCCGTTCAATGCCTGTCTCGTGAGTTGGCGGTGCCGTCGCCTACTGGCCACGCCCCGTGCCTGACTCCGTCGGCGAGAAGCTGGACGCCCTCGCGCGGCATCCGTTTCGCGCGAAGTTCCATCTGCGCGGCCGCGACCTGGCCACCGCCGAGCTGCGCGGCCCGTCGACGATCCGGCTGCATGCCCGGGACCTGATCGCCACGCGGCTCGCCCCGGCTGAGCCACGTAATGACGGCAGGCAGACCCCGTACCGCGGTCACCCGGTTTTCGTTGCCCAGCATGCCACCGCCACCTGCTGCCGGGGATGCCTGCAGCGCTGGCACCACATCCCCGAGGGCCGGGAACTCACCCGCGAGGAGCGCGGCTACGTCGTCGACGTGATCTGCCGCTGGATCGAACGCGAAGTGGCGCTCGCGCAGGCGCAATCAGTACCGCGCGGGTGAGTATGGTGACCGCCATGGCCTGCGCCACCCGAGCCTCCAGCACCTGCCCGGAGTGCGGTTTCAGCTGGGCCATGTCCGCCGGCGCTGCCATCGGCCTGGTCGCCGCCGCCCCCCAGCGGTTCCGCACCGCGCTGTCCGCGCGCGGCGAACAGCTGATCCGGGTGCCTACCGTGCTGCCCTGGGCTGCCGTCAGCTACCTGTGGCATCTGGCCGACGTCCTGCGGATCTCCGCCGAGCGGCTGTGGGCGCTCAGCCACGACCCGCAAGCCCCCGTCATCGCCTACGACCCCGACCAGCTCGCCGACGCCCGTCACTACGCGCAGCAATCAACCGCCGCCGGCCTTTGGGCACTGGAACGCTCCACCAGCGACTGGCTGGCCGCGGCCGCCACGGTTCAGGCCCACGATCAATACCACCATCCGGAATTCGGCCAGCTCACTGTCACCGAGGTAACCCGCATGATCGCCCACGAAGTCGAACACCACACCTGGGATATCCAGCGCTGCCTGAACCCCCGCCGTTCGGAATAAGGCATTGTGCCCAGCCTAATCGCTGACGAGAATTTTAGCTTCTCGTAGCTTTTCCGCGAGCTCATCCCTCCAGCCCACTTCCGATGAAGTCTCGAAGATGACGGCGCCGGCAAGGTCTGATGGTCGCTCGAAGTCAGGCCACGGGTTCTCGGCCGATTTTTTTACTATGAACACATGGTCCCAGCCCAGGCGGCCATAGAAGAAACCCAATTCCAGAATGACATTCTCACGGGCCCTGTATTTAAGAGTATGTTCGCCACCTCCTTTGTACTCATATTGGAACCGTGAAGCACCAAGGTCATCTGGCGACATGAGAACTACGGCGAAATTGGCCTTTGTGGCCAGCGCCTCAAACCTGTCCAGCAATGACCGCGATCCGCCTGTCTCTTTGGAGAGGATGATAGCCTGGATACCTAGCGATCGGAGATGCTGGTCCACCTCGTCGCGGAATTTTATATCGTGTCCATGGACAAGGAAGACACTATTGGTAACTCCTGCCGAGTCAGGAGTCGGCGCCCGAATGTCGGCTGCTATGCTCGCAGCCAGACCGGCGGCGCGCCTTTCGGCCTCCTGCGAAAAGGCTTTGGATTTGGAGGGGTCCGGGACCAGTGCCCGAGCGATTTGGCGAGCAGCACCATCGATCGCCGAGTCGTTTTCAACCAGCAAGGCTTGGTATGCGGCGAGACCTGCTGGGAGATCGCTGTATGTGGCTCCGCTGATGAGAACGGGGAAGATGGCCTTCCTGCTCTCCTTGCTAAAAGCAAGGAGCTCTGCTTCTACCCATTTGGATTGCACGCTCGACGGCGATACAAAGAACACGAGGGCATCAGCCGAGCGCACGTTGTCAAGAATCGCGTTCTCAAAGCGCTCGCCTGGCCGCAGGAATTCGATATCCAAGAGAACCTGGATTCCGGCCGAGCGGAGCTGTTCAGCAAAGCGCCGCACAATCGATATGTCCGCCCGAGCGTATGAGAAGAATACAGTCGGCGAGCCCGCCGTTGTCGCTGCCTGCTGGCTCATGTTGGCAGTGTAACCACAATCCGCCGCTATTGAGTGCCAGAGGCTGGCATCGCTGCACTTAACCGCCATCGGGGGATCGCGATTAGGTCAGAGCAAAGGCCATTACCGCTGGCGGCTCGGAAGCCATCGGGACACTCGCTGATGCGACGTCGAGGTACCTCAGTCCGCAGAAACTCAATCAGGCAGAGACCAGGTCACACACGAAGATGAGGGTCTCGCCCGGCGCGATGATGTTCGCGGCGCCGCGGTCCCCGTAGGCCAGGCCTGGAGGAATGACCAGCTGACGGCGGCCGCCGACCCTCATGCCTTGCACGCCTTGATCCCAGCCGGCGATAACCTGCCCAGCGCCGAGCTGGAAGGACAGCGGTTCGCCCCGGTTCCAGCTCGCATCGAATTCCTCGCCCGTGGAGTAGGCGACCCCAACGTAGTGAACCGTGACCCGGTCACCCGCACTGGCCTCGCGGCCCTCGCCTTCCCAGATATCGGTGATCACCAGTTCGGCTGGCGGCTCGCCGCCGGGAAAGTCGATCTCTGGCTTGCCGACGCTCATGCTGCCTCTTCTCCCACCCGTGGAAACGCCCTCGATTGAGCCCGCGTGACGCAAGGTTATGCCTGGCACGGGCAGCTCAGTGCAGCAGCAGCCTGATTCGGCGCAGTCTGGGGATCAGCCGATTGAGCGCTGTCTGAGATCGCTTCGGCTCACCCTGGCTCATCAGCCGGGACAGCCCCGCATCGCCCGCCGCAGCACCGAGCGGAATCCAGTCCAGCATCGTCTGGATCCGGCGAGGCACGACATCCACGATCTGCGCCGGGCGGACGCCGCCGTAGGCCGAGCAGATGCGCTGGATGCGTTCCGCGGAGGTCTCATCCCCCATGTCCCTCCACAGCGGAACACAGTTCCACGCGATGAAGGCGAGCTCCATCAGCGGCGTCGTCGGCCCGGCGAGATCCCAGTCGAATACCCCGGCCACATCATCGCCGTCGAAGCAGGCGTTGTACGGGGCAATGTCGTTGTGGCCGATGAGGGAGGCATGCGGCACGTGCGGGAACCGCCACGGTCCGGGATGGCCGAACCCGGCGACCACGTCGTGGAAGCGGCGCGTCCACGACACCAGCGAATCGAGCTGGCCCGGCGTCAGCACCTCAGTGTCAATATCGGCAACCCGCCCGGGCAGAAAGGTGAGAACCTCACGGCCCTGGTCGTCGAACCCGAGCACCCTGGGAACGTGTTCAAGACGCGGGGCGAGGAAGCCGAGCAGAGCGTGCACCGCTGGCGTCCACGGGCCGACCGGGCGATGCACCGTGCCGCCGATCCGCCACGCCCCGCCCACATTGCCCGCCAGCCACGTCGGCTGCTCCGGTTCACGCTCGCTGCTATCGTCCACGTCCTGCAGTATCAGGCGCCAGCCTTGCCGTCGTCAGGTCGCACCCGGTGCCTGCGACGGCGTCGTCGGCCAGGGCAAACAGGCGGCGCTCCAGGATCAGGGTCTGATAGGCGCGCCAGCCCATGTAGGTCAGGAACATCAGCCCGGCGACCAGGTAGCAGTTGGCCACCACGGTCACAAAACCGTGAAACCCGTAGCTGGGCCGCAGCAGCGAATGCGGCGTCCACCACAGCGGGGCCAGTCCAAACAGCAAGAAGGCACAGCCCGCGGCGATCCGGGCCCGCTTCCCGTCGCGGGCCAGGGTGATCAGCGCCGGGACCACGTAGACCCAGTGGTGCGTCCAGGAAACCGGTGAGACCAGCAGGCCAGTGACGCCGGTCACGGCCATGGCGCGGAGCCAGTCGTGGCGGCGGGCGAACACAGCGGCCGAGCCCAGCCCGACGACGGCGACGACGATCGTCAGCGGCAGGTACCACAGACCCACGTGCGCCGGCCCATCGAAGATCCGGATCGCCGCGCCGTAGATGGACTGATTGCCGATATAGGCCGGGTACACGCGCTTGGTGTCGTAGAAGTACCGCGTCCAGTAAAGCCGGGACGCGCCGGGGGCCACGAGGTACCCGATCAGCTCACAGACCAGGAATGTGACGGCCGCCGTCACCGCTGCCTTCGTCCGCCGAGTCAGCAGGAACAGCACGATGAAGATCCCCGGGGTCAGCTTGAGCGCGGCCGCGATCCCGACCCCCATACCGCCACCGCGGCGGCCCTCGGACACCCACCAGACATCCGTGGCCACGATGGCCAGCAGGATCAGGTTGATCTGGCCGTTGAACAGCGTGTGATACACCGGCTCGAGCAACATGCTGACGGCCGTGACGGCGGCGATCTCAGGTCGGGTCGGGTGCCATCTGGCCAGCTTCAGGATGGCGCAGGCGGCGACCGCCAGCGCCGCGACCGACACAAGTTCCCACAGCACCTGGGCCAGGGCGCTGGGCAGCAGCGCGATCGGCGCGAACAACGCGGCTGCCAGCGGGGGGTAGGTGAAGTAGTTGCGGCCGGAACTGCCCAGATACAACTGGGTGCCGTGGGTGATCGCGTGCCCGCCCCACATGTAGACGACGAAGTCGATGGGCTTGAACGAGAGCGCGAACCAGATGAGGATGCCGACCTCGGCCAGCAGCGCGCCGTAGACCGCGCGGGCAACCCATCGCCGTGCCAGCCAGCGCTTGACGTCGGCGACGTGCAGACCGCCACCGCGGCCCGCCGCTGGCTGCCCGTCATCGTCGTAACGCTTCGCGACATCGGTGACCCGCGTCAGGGTTGCCATGAATAACCCCCGTTGTGCCGGAAATAGGAAAGCCCCTTACCTGGTCAGCTTCCAGGACGGGACGGCCCGCCCGACATACGGCAGGCTCCCGATTCCTGAGTGGTGCTATCCCCCGGCCAATGCGGGGGTTTTGCAGTACTCGGTCCGGCCATCGCTCCTCTGACATGCGAGCCTGTGCGTGTGGGATCGATCACTCTGGAAGACATCGAGGCCGCGGTGCGCGCCTCCTGGGCACGCGATACCTGCGATCCGGTGGATGCCGATGACTGGTCCGCCGCGAACCCGGCCCGAGGCCAGTGCGGGACGACCGCGCTGACCGTCAACGACCTGCTCGGCGGCGACCTGCTGGTGGCCGAGGTGTTCCGCGTTGATGGCAGCCGGCAGGGAGTCCACTGGTGGAATCGCCTTCCGGATGGAACCGAGATAGACCTGACCCGCGAGCAGTTCGCCAGCCACGAAGTGATCCAGCAGCCACGCGTTATGCAGCGGCCTTCCGAACCGCCTAAGCGCGCAGCCGAGCAGTACCTGACACTGCGGCACCGTGTTCTGCTTGCCCTCGGCCTGACCGAGGCCAGTGGGTCAGCGATCGAGCGGGGATACTGAGGCTGGGTGGCTCGCGCTGGTGAGGTACGGCGCGGCCTTCTCAATGGCTGATATTGCGGATCGCGCAGGGAGCGGCGGTGATTACGAGCCCCGATGATGTGACGGCGGCGGTGCTGGCCGAGGTGGAACGCGTGAAGGACCCGCGCACGGGCGAATTGCTCGCCGCGGCCGTCAGGCACCTGCACGCGTTTGTGCGGGAGACGCACCTGACCGAGGCGGAGTTTGCGCACATCGCGCGGATCGTCGCGCGGCTCGGCCAGCTCACCACTGAATCCCATAACGAGGTTGTGCTGATCGCAGGCTCGCTTGGCGTGTCGTCACTGGTATGCCTGCAGAACAACGGTGAGGGAGGGGCGCACGAGACGACGGCGAACCTCATGGGACCGTTCTGGCGGGCCGGCTCGCCGCGAGAGCAGAACGGCGCGTCAATCGTGCGGTCGCCGACCCCCGGTGACCCGATCTTCGTCACGGGCTCCGTGGTTGGCCTGGATGGGCGACCGGTCGCGGACGCCGAGGTCGACGTCTGGAACACGTCGAGCGAGGGCCTGTATGAGAACCAGGATCCGCGTCAGGCGGACATGAACCTGCGGGGCACATTCGTCACCGACGAAACCGGGCGATTCAGCTTCCGCACCGTGAAGCCGGCTGGTTACCCGATCCCGGTCAACGGCCCGGTGGGCGACCTCCTGCGAGCGCAGGGGCGCCACAACATGCGCCCTGCGCACATTCATTTCCTGATCACCAAGCCGGGCTACAAAACGCAGTTCTCTCAGGTGTACTCGAACGACGATCCCAACCTGGAGACCGATGCCCAGTTCGGCGTGACCGCCGCGCTCGTCGGCCACTACCTGAAGCATGACGCCGCAACCGAGCCGGCGCCCGATCCGAGCGTGACGGGCACGTGGTATTCGCTCGAGCACAGGTTCGTCATCGAACCCGGTGACAATTCGCTGCCGAAACCACCGATCACCGGTAAGGCAACGGGCCGCGTCCCGGTGCCGGAGATCCTGGAACGAACGCCGTGAAACCGGAATGGTCCCGCTCAGGCAGCTAGCTCGTGCTGGTCTTCGTCGGCTTGCTCTGCGGCGAGGCGAGCATTGGCCAGGCAGGCCCAGATGGCCAGCTCCAGGTCGAGCTTGTCGGCGAGACCCGCGGGGATGATCGTGTCGGTGGTGATCTCAGCGTCGTGACAGTCGGCCAGGTCGCCGTCGCTGCCGGGCAGCTCCGGGCCGTTGGGCATGAGCTGGCCATCCGGGCGGGTGAAGGCGAACCCGCCGCCGAGGGCGGAGGTGATCACCCAGCCGAGCGCGTGCAGGATCACGTGGTGGGCTTCGCAAAGCAGGATCAGGTCCCGCAGCCTGGTCTTGCCGCCCTTGGCCCAGGGGATGATGTGGTGGATGTCGGTCCGCCGCGAGCGACATCCGGGGAACTGGCAACGGCCCCTGTCACGTTCGCGGACGGCCCGGCGCAACGCGGGGGTGGGCCGGCGATGCCGCCGCCCCACGTCGAGCAGATTGCCATCGTGGTCGTGCAGCATCCAGGACACGGTCGCGTGGCAGGCAATGGCCTGCGCGGCCGCTGGGCTCAGGGCCGGGCCGTCGTCGAGGTGACAGCGCCGCGGGAGCGCCCGGTGCCCAACTGACCGCTGCCCAGGGATGGCCGCCGTGCTGTCAGACCGGACGCCGGGCGTAGTTTCCGCGGAGACGCCGTTCGGCGCCGCAGCAGGCTGATCCGGGCCTGTTTCTGTAGCAGTGCCGCTCAGCGCCTCGGGACCGACGTGGACGATCACCTGGTACAGATCCGGGTTGTTCGCAGTGGCGATCTTCCCGGACAGGTACGCCCCCGCGACCTCAACCAGCGCATCGGCCAGGCTCGCCCGGCAAGTCGCAGTATCCCGCGCGGCGTGAGCGCCGTCGCTGGACTCACCCGAGGCGGCCGAGAGCCCGGTGTGCTGACTCGGCCCGCCGTCTTCGGCGGGATCGTCGTGGGCGCGGTGCGGGTGCTCGCAGTCGCCCGCAGCCGCGCGCAGCGCCTGCAACACCACCGCGCCCTCGGCCGCGGGGAGCCGGGCGTTGATCGCGACGCACCCGTCCTCGCCCACCTGGACGCTCTCCCGCCGCATCGCCCGGCTGGCTAGCTCCGCGGCATCGGACGCGGTGCGGTGCGCGGCGACGAACCGCTCGCATTGGGCGGCGGTCATCGGGCCGGTGATCTCGGCCAGGTCTGCCTCGGTCGCCGCGGTGGCGATCCGGGTCAGCGCCCGCGCCTTCGCATACGACATCCGCCCGGCCGCGAACTCCGCCCGGATCACCGGCAGGTCGGCCAGTGCGCGGGCGACCCGTACCTGCTCGCGAGCGGTGCCGGGGGCCACCTGGCATTTCCATGCCAGCCACGCCGCGCACGAGGGCAGGTCCCAGCATGCCCAGCCGCGGCGGGCGTCGAACTCGGCGACCAGCTCCAGGAAGCGGCACGTCCCCGCGGCCAGGTGTGCGGCCAGCTCGCAGATCCGGGCCTCGAGCCGCTCCAGCGGTACCAACGGCGCATCCGGTTCTCGCGGCCGCGGTCCGTCTGGCTGCCAGTAAGTTGATCATAATTAGTGCTTAAGAAGTATTTTTCGCTCATGCGTTTGAACGTAGCATGTTGCTCTGACATTCTGGTGCCGCGGGCGGAGGGACTGGGAGTTGATGAGCGAGAGCCCGGTCTCAGTCCCACCAGATACTGCAGAGCGTCGCGCCAAGCCAGTCGTCTGTGCTGGCTCGCCAGGATATGAATTCAGGACCAGACGCTTCCCACAGGTGGCGGTTCGCATCCGCCCTGGCCAACCCCTCAATGAGCGCGAGGTCAAGCGCCGTGCCGTAGTCCTCGACCGGCCACAGCCGCCCGATCTCCCTGGCCAGATCCTCAGCCTGCGGGCAGGGCACGATGATCGCGTCCACGCGCATCCGCGGGCCGAAGTGGTCCTTCGGCGCGACGAAGCCGGCCAGCATCCCGCCACGACGTTCTGCCTCCTCGATCAGCCATTCCTCGGGCGGCTGGTCGTTGGGCCGCTCGCCGGGCGTCCAGTCGGTGGCGAGCGACAGTGCCTCCCGGGCGACCTCGGGTGGCGCGCCGGTGAACCACCATCCGCCTTCGTGGTCGGGGCCGTCCGGGCCCTCGAGCTCGCGGCGGCAGTACGGCAACAGCAGCTTCACCACGCGATTGCCTGCGTCATGTTCCGTCACGCTTGCCTCCCTGTATGAGCGTGCTCGGCGCGGCCTCGTCGACCCCGTCGAGGCCAGCCTCGATCCCGTTGGCGGTCACGCTAGGCGCCGGGTCTGACATTGCCGGCCCCGCTGGTTTTGCCGGCTCGGGTTTGTAGCGTCGGCCCCAACCGACCAGTGGAGACATCCTTCGGGTCGGGCTGACGATCCTGTCAGCGCTCGCCGAGCTCTGTAAGAGCGATTCGCCGTCGGTCCTCCGCCGGGCCGCCTGAGCGCGGCTGACCATCTCGCCGGAGAGCGGCTTACGTCTGGCGGACCGGCCGCTCAAAGCTCGCTGAAAATCATCCTGCAGTCGGACTACGATCCCTCTTCAGAGGGACGCGTAATATCGTGTTTCTCGCAAGACTGGGGATCGTCGGCCAGACGGCCGGCACGCGACTGTCGAGGGGACGGCACACCATGATCGAGGCAGAAGGCCTCACCAAGCGATACGGGGACACGCTTGCGGTCGACAACCTGTCGTTCAGCGTGGCACCCGGCCGGATCACCGGCTTCCTAGGTCCGAACGGAGCCGGGAAAACCACGACCATGCGCCTGATCCTGGGCCTGGACCGGCCGACGGCCGGCCGGGTCACCGTCAACGGGAAGCCGTTCGACCAGGCGAGTCAGCCGATGCGCCAGGTCGGCGCGCTGCTGGACGCGAAGGCCATGCACGGGGGTCGCAGCGCTTACAGCCACCTGCTGTGCCTGGCCCAGTCCAACAACCTGCCCCGCCGCCGCGTCGAGGAGGTACTCGCCCTGGTCGGGCTGACCGAAGTGGCCCGCAAGCGGGCCAAGGGTTTCTCGCTCGGCATGGGGCAGCGGCTCGGGATCGCCGCGGCGCTGCTCGGCGACCCGCAGATCCTCATGTTCGACGAGCCGGTCAACGGGCTCGACCCGGAGGGCATCCTGTGGATCCGCAACCTCATGAAGGCGCTGGCTGCCGAGGGCCGGACCGTTTTCGTGTCCAGCCACCTGATGTCGGAGATGGAGAACACCGCCGACTATCTGCTGGTCATCGGCCGGGGCAAGCTCATCGCCGACTGCACGGTCGAGGAGTTCATCGCCACCAACTCCCAGCAGGCCGTCCGGGTCCGCACCCCGCAGCAGGACGAGCTGACCAAGCTGGTCACCGTCGCCGGGGCCACGGTCCGCCAGAACGGCGACGGATCGATGCTGGTCACCGGTCTTGACCCCAGCCGGGTCGGGGACCTGGCCTACGACAACGCGGTCCGGCTGCACGAGCTGTCGCCGGTGCACGCGTCCCTCGAGGAGGCGTTCATGGAACTGACCGCGTCCAGCGTGCAATTCCACGCTGGCGTGCCCCAGCAGCCGGAACTGGCTGGAAAGGCGGTCTGAGATGGCAACGACGACAACCGCGCCCGCCGACGGCGTGGCGCTCAACCTGCCCCGCTCGGCCGGCCGCGTCAGCTTCGCCGGAGCGCTGCGCTCGGAGTTCACCAAGATCTGGTCGGTCCGCTCGACGTACTGGACGCTGCTGGCGATGTTCGTCGTGGTCGTCGGTTTCGGGGCGCTGGCGTGCTTTGGTGCCGCCCACGGGCCGCACGGACCGTACTTCGACCCAACGCGGCAGAGCCTGGCCGGGCTGTACATCGGGCAGCTGATCATCGGCGTGCTGGGCGTGCTGGTGATCAGCTCCGAGTACTCGACCGGCATGATCCGGACCACGCTGACCACTAACCCGCACCGCGGCTTGATGATCGCGGCCAAGGGCGTGGTGTTCGCCGCGGTCGCGCTCGTCACCAGCGCGGTCACGGCATTCACGGCGTTCTTCGTCGGCCAGGCGATCATGTCCTCCGACCACCTGAGCACCACCCTGGGCGCCCCGAATGTGCTGCGCGCGGTCGTCGGCGGCGCGCTGTTCCTGACCGCGTGCGGCGTCCTGGCCTTCGGACTCGGGCTGCTGCTTCGGCACACCGCGGCGGGCATCTCCGCCACGGTCGCGCTGCTGTTCGTGGTGACCATCCTGGTCAACTTCCTGCCGCAGACATGGCAGAACCACGTCGACAAGTGGGTCCCGGCCCTGGCCGGCGGGCAGATCTGGATGAGCAAGCCACTGCCGCCGGGCAACACCCCGATGTTCGGGCCGTGGACCAGCTTCGCCATCCTGTGTGGCTACGCGGCCATAGCGGTGGCCGCCGGAGTGATTCTGTTCCGCAGGCGGGACGCGTAGGCTACCCGCCTGCGCGATTGGACAGGCGATGCCACCACGGCTGGCATCGCCTGTCCACTGTGGCGATCACTCGCGAAGGGGGTCGCAGTCAAGACAAGGCTTCAGGCCGCGTGTCAGAACTCGGCGCTGTGCGATGCGGGAAGCGGTGCACCTCCTGCGGCCAGCCGACCGCGACTGCGATCCGGCCCGCCCAATACCGTGCCTCGGCATCGTCGGGCACATCGACCACCGCGAAGCCGCCGATGTGCTCCTTGGTCTCGGCGAACGGCCCGTCGGTGAATACCGGCGAGCCACTGCTCGGGTCCACGCTGCACACGACGGTCGACGCGTCCAGGCCGCCATCGCTGAAGACGAAGACCCCGGCGACCGTCATCTCCTCGATCACGGCCCTGACGGCCGTGCCCCTCTTACGAAGCTCCTCCAGCGTGAGGTCGGGCACCCACTCGTCGTTGAAGACGATCAGGTACAGCGCCATCTCAAGCTCCTCTGCTCACGGGCAGCCCTGGACGGCCGCCGCTCGCCTTCTCGACGAACGCACTCGTGTCGACAGGACACTTCTACCCCGCGACACCGGGTGCTGGAGCGGCCGACGCGTAGGCTGCTTTGGTGCGTGACAGCCAGATCGGTCCAGCCGGTGCGGTGGCGGCAGAGTGTCTCGACATCCTGCACCAGCAGGCGGCCGGTTACGCCGAGGTGGCGGTCGCCAACATCGGCACGGAGTTCCCCTCGCTGCTGATCCATCTGATGTCGGGGCCGGGGGACTTTCCTGCCCGGCCCGCGGAGCGGACGCCGGTGTTCTCCGGCAGCCTGGACTGGCACTCGTGTGTGGAGATGCACTGGCTGCTGGTGCGGCTGCTGCGGCTGGCTGGCGATGTGGTGCCGGCTAGCCAGATCGGGGAGCTGCTGGATGCCCAGTTCACCGCGGACAAGCTAAAGGCCGAGGCCAGCTTCGTAGCCAGCGCCGACGGGCGGCACGAGCGGCCTTACGGCTGGGCCTGGGCGCTCGCGCTGGTGCACGAGATCGCCAGCCTCGGTGATGCTCAGGCGGGTCGCTGGCTAACCGCGATCACGCCGCTGGCCGACGCGCTGACGGAGGGTTTCCTTGACTGGCTGCCCAAGGCCACCTACCCGGTCCGGCATGGCGTGCACGCCAACAGCGCCTTCGCCCTGGCGGTCGCGTTGCCATTCGCGGCACGGCAGGCGCAAGCAGGCAGGCCGGACCTGGCTACGGCGATCGAGACCAAGGCACTGGGCTGGTTCGCGGGCGACTCCGACTATCCGGGCAGCTACGAGCCCTCAGGCCATGACTTTTTGTCTCCCGCGCTGACCGAAGCAGAGCTGATGAGCAGGTTGCTCGCGCAGGCGGAGTTCGCCGACTGGCTGGCCGCGTTCCTGCCGGGGATCGCCGACGGTGAGCCAGTCACGCTGTTCACTCCGGCTGTCGTCTCCGACGCCAGCGACGGGCAGATCGCCCATCTGCATGGCCTCAACGCGAGCCGGGCCTACTGCTGGCGGCGGATCGCCGAGAGTCTGCCCGGCGACGACGCAAGGACTGGGCCGGCACTGGCCGCGGCCCGCATCCACCTGGACGCGGCGCTGCCGCACGTGAGCGGCGACGGCTACATGGTGGAACACTGGCTGGCCGCTTACGCAGTGCTGGCACTCACCTGAACCCCGGGCAGCCGGACAGCTCAAGCCAGGTGGTAGGTGAGAAACACGAACTGTTTGTCATGCTTGACGTCGGCCAACGTCAGGTCTGACGCAAGCAGGCGCCGTGGGAGCAGGGGAGCACCGGCGCCGAGCATCACCGGGGCGATTCCCAGCAGGATCTCATCGAGCAGCCCCGCATCCGCGAACTGACCCACTAGGTCCCCGCCGCCGACCAGCCAGATATTGCGGCCATCCGCGGCCCGTGCCATCTGGTCATGCACCGGCCGGACATCACCGTGAGCAAACGACAGGTCGGCGCCCGGGATCACGGGGAGCTGGCGGTGAGTGAACACCCAGCATGGAACCGAGCCGTAGTGCTGCCGCCAGCGCCCGGGATCCTCGATCAGGTTCTCGTGACCAAAAACCCACTCGTACGTCGTCGCGCCCATGGCCATAGCGCCGACGTCAGCGAAAAAGCGGCTGAACCGCTCTTCCTTGCCAGAACTCGTCCCCACCTGAAGCAGCCAGTCGAGCGAGTTATCCGGATCGGCAATGAACCCGTCAATACTCGTGGCGGTGTAGTACTGGGTCCTGGCCGGTTGTGGTCGGGTGGACACGGGCTCGGGCGCGGGGCCGGTTAGCCGCGAACGGGGTGGGAGTCGATGAAGTCGGCGATGACCGTGCCGAGTTGTTCGCCGGCGTCTTCCTGCAGGAAGTGGCCGGCGCCGGTGATCACCGGGTGGTCGATGCCCGCCGCGCCCGGTACCGCGCGCTCGAGGACCGGGGCCATGGCTCCGGTGATGGGGTCGCGGTCGCTGAACGCCACGAGGAACGGCTTGTCCCACTCCGACAGGCGCTGCCATGCGGCCCGGTTGGCCGCGCTGGCCGGATCGTCGGGGGAGGTCGGGACCAGGCCCGGCATCGCCCGCGGCCCGGCCTTGAAGGATTCGTCGGGGAACGGCGCGTCGTAGGCGGCCAGCACGTCCCCGCTCAGCCTGGTCTGGCAGCCCGACTGCACCAGCCGGGAGATGTTGAGCTCGGGGGCGGTGCGCACCACCTCGCGGAACCGCAGCCAGACCTCGGGCATGGGCTGGTCGCCGGTGGGCAGTCCGGTATTGGCCGCCACGATCCGGGCGAACCGCTCCGGGTGCTCGGCGGCCAGCCGCAGCCCGATCAGCCCGCCCCAGTCCTGCCCGACGAGGGTTGCCCCGCGCAGGTCGAGGCGGTCGAACGCCAGTGCCCGGATCCATTCCACGTGCCGGGCGTAGCTGTGGTCGCCGATGTCGGCGGGCTTGTCAGAGCGGCCGAACCCGGCCAGGTCCACCGCGATCGCGCGCAGCCCGGCCTCGGCCAGCACCGCCATCACCGTGCGGTACAAGAACGACCAGCTCGGCTCGCCGTGCAGCAACAGCACCGGCTCGCCGTCGGGCGGCCCGGCCTCCACCCAGGCCAGCCGCACCCCGCCCGCATCGGCATACTGCGGGGGGTAGGCAAAGCCGGGCAAGTCGGCGAAACGATCCTCGGGAGTACGCAGACACCGCATCAGATCATGCTGCCACGAGCGCGCCGGCGCGTGCGGCCGCGCCTGCCAGGAAGGACGACAGCACCTCCCGAGCGGCTGGATCCTGTACGGCCGCCGCGATGATGCTGGCGAAGGCCGCCCCGATGGCCGGGTGACCCGCCTTACCCAGTCGGAGACCTTCGTCGACGGCCTGCTGGTCCCGTTCACCGGCAGGACCCTCACCCGGACCGGGGCGGGCTTCCGCGCCCTCAGACCTTTCAGTCATTACCGTGTCCTCCTCCCATCGTCCGGGCCGTGCTCGGAGACGGGTCGCCGGAACGGGTCGTGTGCCCGCTGATGGGCGCCTGCCGGACTGTGGTCAGCGGCTCAGCCGGCGGCTCGCCGCTGGAACCGGTCGTGCGGAGCGCGAACAGCGCGGCGGCCAGCAGGAAGATGCTCGCGGTCAGCAGCGCCCGGTGGAAGCCAGCGTCGAGAGCGACCGGCGCGGCAGCGTGGGAGGCGAGCAGGTGGCTGGTCCGGGCGGTGGCGATGGCGGTGAATATGGCAAGGCCCAGCGCGCCGCCGATCCACTGTGACGCGTTGAACAGCGCGGCGGCGAGCCCCGCGGTCTGCGGCGGCACGCCCGCGTTGGCCGCGGTGGTGGCGGCGACGAACTCGGCTCCGAGCCCGACCGACAAGATCACCAGCCCGGGCAGGATGTCGGCGGGATACGAGCCGTGGATGGGGACCCGGGAGAGCCAGTAAACGCCGGCTCCGGCCACCAGCGTGCCGGCGACGAAGACCGGCCTGATCCCGAGGCGGCCGATCAGTCTCGGGGCCATGCTGGCGGACAGGCCGACGCCCGCGGTGACGGGCAGGTACGCCAGGCCGGTGCGAATTGGCGAGTACCCGAGGATTTCCTGCAGGTAGAGGGTGACGAAGAAGAACACGGCGAACATGCCGGCGATGCCGACGAGCTGGGTTATGTCGGCGGCGGCCAGGCCTTTGATGCGGAATATCGACAGCGGGAGCAACGGGTTCGCGGCGCGCTGCTCGTTGAAGACGAACGCGGAAAGCAGGACGGCCGCGCCGGCCAGCTCGCCGATGGTGCGGGCCGAGCCCCACCCGACGGCGGGCGCGCGGACCAGCGCGTAGAGCAGCAGCAGGGCCCCCAGCGTGGCGAGCAGGGCACCGGGGATGTCGAAGTGGGCCAGCCGTCCGCGCCGGCGGTCGTCCTCGAGCAGCAAGAACGCGCCGGCCAGCACGATCGCGCACAGCGGCGGCTTTACCAGGAACACCCAGCGCCAGCCGGGTCCCTGGGTCAGCACGCCGCCGAGCAGGACCCCGGCCGCGGACCCCAGGCCCGCCATGCCGCCCCAGGCCCCCAGCGCCTTGCGGCGCTCGGGGGGATCCCGGAACGTCGTGGTCAGGATCGACAGCGCGGCTGGCAGCATCATCGCGGCACCCACGCCCTGGGCGAGCCGGGAGCCGATCACGGTGCCCGAGTTCGGCGCCAGCCCGCCGGTCAGCGCCGCGGCGCCGAAAAGCACGGTGCCGGCGACCAGCACGCGGCGGCGGCCGAGCAGGTCGGCGGCACGCCCGCCGAGCAGCATGAACCCGCCGTAGGTCAGCAGGTAGCCGCTGGGAATCCACTGCAGGTTCTGCACCGACATGTGCAGGTCCTGCCGGATCGAGGGAAGAGCGATGTTGGTGATCGATGCGTCGACGAAGTCCAGGAACGCGACGGCGCACAGCATGACGAGCGTGAGCCTGCCGCGGGAAGTCGCCAGGAACGGAGAGTTCGAAGAGCTTGCCGCCACGGGGGTGACCTTCCGTGAGTGGTGCTGCAATCTGTGAGTTAGTGGACTAACTTACAAGCACGTACAGCGAGTTGTCTAGCACCCCCCCAGCGCCTAATCTGAGTGAGATGACTGACTCAGTGGTTCAGGACGCGCCTGCAGGCAAACGCGAGCGGCTCGTGGCCGCCGCCTGCCAGGTGCTCCACGAACAGGGGGTCGAGCGGACGACGCTTGCCGACATCGCGCAGGCGGCCGACGTCCCGGTCGGGAACGTCTACTACTACTTCAAGACCAAGGACCAGCTGGTCGAGGCGGCGATCGGGGCGCACGGAGAGCGTCTCAAGACCACCCTCGCGGCCCTGGACCGGCGCCGAACCCCGCAAGGCCGGCTGAAGGGCATCATTCGCGAGTGGACCAGCGAGCGCGAGCTGGTCGCCAGGTACGGCTGCCCGTTCGGCTCGCTGGCCTGTGAGCTCGACAAGCGCGCGACCGGCCTGGACCGCACCGCCGCCGACACGCTGGAAATCCTCACTGGCTGGGTGGAGCAGCAGTTCCGGTCCATGGGGCGGCCCGACGCGCGCGATCTCGCCGTCGCCCTGGTCGCGTCCTACCAGGGCATCGCGCTGCTCACCAACACCTTCCGGGACCCCGAGCTGATGGTCAGGGAGGGCCGCCGCCTGGAACGCTGGATCGACTCCTTGCATGAGTGAAGACGCACCGGAGCTGACCGCGGAGCTGGTGGTGGACGGGGTCGTGCCGTCGCAGCCGGTTATCTCGCCAGACGGGCGCTGGGTTGCATACGTCGCCGCTCCGGTGGGCCGCTCGGCAGAACGTCGTATTTGCGCGCTGTGGGTGGCCGCTGCTGACGGTGGCTCATCGCCGGCGAAGCTGACCGCGGGTATGGCGGCTGACTTCGGTCCGTGCTGGGCGCCGGATTCGGCGTCGGTGTTCTTCTTGTCGGATCGCACCGGATCCGCTCAGCTGCACCGGATATCGCTGGCCGGCGGGGAGGCCGAAGTGCTGACGGACTGGCACGGCGAAATCTCCGATGCCCGGCCGCTGGCGGGCGGCCGGCTGGTCGCCGTGCTGGCCACCGACGAGCCGACCGAGGAAGACAAGCGCCGACGCGCCGAGCGCGACGACGCAATCGTCTGGGGAGAGCACCTGCGCCGCGCCAGGCTGCGGGTGCTTGATCTAGCTACTGGCGAGCTTCGTACGGTGGACGGCCTCGGCGGCCGCCACGTGGCGGAGCTGGCGCCGCGGCCGGACGGGGGTGCGCTGGCGGTAATCAGCTGGGCGAGTACGGAGAAGGATCCGGGCGCTGTCACCAACGAGTTGCATGTGGTCGATCCGGAGGCAGGGACGGTTCATGATCTCGGCCGGATCGGACCGCGGGCGCGGTCGCCGGTCTGGTGGCAGGCCGACGGCAGTTGGCACCTCGCCTACCTGGCAAGGCCCGAGGCGTTCGGCGGCTACGGCGGCTACGCCGTCTATGACGTCGCCGTCACCGCGGCTGCCGCTGTGCATCGTGACCTGACCGGGCGCATGAATGTCAGCGCGACCAACGTGACGCAGGTCGCGGACGGCCCGCCGCTGGCGCTGTTCGCGGATGGGCTCGACACCGCGATCTACCGGCTCGACCCCGGCCTGCAACGGTTCCTGTGCCTGTCCGTCCGGCGCGGCCTGGTCGACTCGCTCACCGCCAGCCGCTCCGGCGAGGTGGTCGCTGCGCTGGCGACGACCTCGGGCGAGCCGGTGAACGTCCATGCCGGACCTCCCGGCGGGCCGCTCATCCGGGTCAGCGACACCCAGCCCGCCTTGCGCGCGATCAGATGGGGCACTCAGGAACGCCTCTCCTACCAGGCATCGGACGGCCTCGAACTCGACGGCCTGCTCATCTTGCCGCCCGGCCGCAGTCGCGCGGACGGCCCGTTCCCGCTCGTCACATGGGTGCATGGCGGCCCGGGTGCCCGGTACGCCGACGAGTTCCTGCTGGGCCCGCGTTCTCCGGGACAGTGGCTCGCCACCGCGGGCTACGCCGTGTTCTTGCCTAATCCCCGCGGCGGGGTGGGTCATGGCTGTGATTTCGCGGCGGCGGTCGTGCGCTCGGCTGGCGGCGCCGTCGGCGGCGCCGACTGGGGCGACATCGTCAGCGGGATTGATTTGCTGATTGCCGAAGGGGTCGCGGACCCGGGCCGGCTTGGAATCGGCGGGGTTAGCTACGGCGGGTTCATGGCCGCCTGGGCGATCGGGCAGACCGGCCGGTTCAAGGCCGCGATGGTGGACGCCGGGATCAGCGACTGGGGCACGCTCGTCGCGACCAACGAATTCGGAACCATGGATGCCGCGCTCGGCGGCAGCTGCGGCTGGGAGGGCACCGGCCCGCACCCCCACGATCAGGTCAGCCCGATCTCGTTTGCGTCGAAGATCCGCACCCCGGTGCTAATCGTGCACGGCGAGGACGACACCAACGTGCCCGTCGGCCAGGCGATCTACTTCCACCGCGCGCTCAGCTGGTTCGGAGTCGAGCATGAGCTCGTCATCTACCCACGCGAGGGACACAGGTTCGTGGAGCGTAACCACCAGCTCGATCTGCTCCGGCGCACGCGCGCATGGTTCGAACGGTGGCTGTCGGCAGGTCGAGGCTAGACTTCCCGACGGCCTTCCACGTGCTCGCGCTCATAGCGGGTAGCCTCGGCTTTCCTGTCAGCCGCCTCGCGGCTGCGGAGTTCTTCTCGCGTTTGCGCGGCTTTGAGCGCCGCCTCCTCGGCTTCTCCCGTGCGCTTGCGGGTTTCCGCGCCCCTTCTCGCGCTCTCCTCGCGGTGCGGCTGCGGGTGAACGCCGAGCTGGTGCCAGTTGGTCTCGGAAAGATCGACGTCGTAGTGCCGGGCGGCCTTCTCGATGTTGGCGAACGCCTCGGCGCGGTCGGCGTCGGAAACGTCGGTAACCTGATCGAAGCGCGCGACCGCGTTCCGCACGTGCGAAGCGTCGGTCAGTGGCTCTTTCCGCTGCTTGGGAAATGCGAAGACGGTATCGGGAAGGTCGCTTTGCGTCGTGAGATTGCCGTGCCTGTCGTAGGGCTGCCAGGTCGGTTCTGCTGTTGCCATTGGGGTACCTCCATCTCGGTCAGCCAACGGTGCTCATACCCCCACCCGGCCCCGGCGACTCGGCCTGGCGGTGGCGGCCCCGGTCACGGCCCCGGCTTCCTCGGCGGTGCGCTCTGGCCCGCGGCCGCCCGCTTGCGCTCCTCCCGGCCGCCCGGTTCTCCGCGGTGCTGGCGGCCGTCCTCCCAGGCCTTGAGCCAGCCGTTGTGGAACCAGCGCCCGAACAGCTGGCCGCCAAAGATGACCCAGCCGACCCCGATCAGCCACGATTGCACGATCAGGACGGTGCCCACGGCTCCGTAGGTGACCGCGTTCGCAGCGATGAGCGGCTCGAAGACCAGCGCGGAGAACGCGCGCAGGCCGGCCAGGAACACCACCGTGGCCACCGCGCCCGGCAGCGCCGCCAGATAGCTCACCCGCCCGCCGAGCAGGAAGCGAAGCCCCCACAAGAAGAACGCGACGCCCAGCACGACCGCCACCGACACCCGGCTCACCGTCTCGGCCGGCGCGCGGCGCGTCACCGTCCCCACCGTGGCCGCCGCGTAGATGTAGGCGACGAGGGCGACCAGCCACACCGCCTGGCGCCAGATCTTGTGCCAGGGCCCGGCCGGAAGGCCCCACACCTTTTCGAATCCGGCCTGCACACTGCCCGCGAACGTCACCCCGAAGAGGGCGAGCAGCACCGCACCGAACACGCTCGTGGTGCCCAGCACCCGGGTAGGTGCGGAAAAGACCTGCAGCACCGCGCGGGCTGAGGATCCGGACAGGCCCATGCCGTAGACGATCCAGACGGC
>JASHOI010000469.1 GCA_030041195.1 Streptosporangiaceae bacterium
TACGGAACCGGCGCCGACCGCCTGCGGCCGTTCGCCGACACGCTCGTCGTTCACGAGCTTGCGCACGCCTTCCACGACGGTGTTCCGTTCGTCTTCCCGCGGTCGTGGCTGATGGAACTCTTCGCCAACATGGCGCTCTACGCGTTCGTGGTTGCCGAGGAACCCGATCGGCGCCTGCATTTCGAGACGCTCCCGCGGGTTGCGCTGGAGCACCGCCTGCTCAAGCCGGTCGCGCGTGACCTCCGCTACTTCGAGGCGTTCTATCCCCACATTGAGCCGCTAACCTACGTCTGGTACCAGTTCCGCTTCACGATGATGGCGAAGGCTCTGGTCGACGCGGCGGGCCCGGACGTGCTCCGCCGCCTCTGGGACGCGTTCGCCCTTTCGGACGAGCAGCTCACGGGCGTGCTCGGCAGCCGGGTCCACCCGGAGGCGGGCCAGTGGCTGGCATCGTGGAACGAACAGCAGCGGACGTGAATTGGCTGCAGTTCGCGCTGATAGTTAATGCGTGCCGTGGAGCGTCCGAACTATCATCTTGGGAACTGGCTTGTCGTATCACGGCGACCGGCGTTGTCGCTGATCAGTAGTCATCTAGGATTGTCCGTGAGTGGCCCGTCAAAGGACATCCTGCCTGCGTATCGGGCACGCAACGGGAACGCTGTTGCCAGCAGACCTAGAGGTCTGAACTTTTGCCCGCCAGGGGTGCTAGATTTCTCGTCCATGAATGCGGTGGCCGCTTGGATTCCTATTTCCTCTGCAATTGCAGCTCTGCTTGGCGGGGGCTTGGGTGCCATGTTGCAGGGGCGGTACGGTGCGTCAGGCTGGCGGCGCGAGACCAGATTTCAGTCATATACACGCTTCATGAATGCAGCTCATGAGTTTAATGATCGCTTAGCGGAGGCGCTTGAGGTATCTGATAAACCGGAATTTGAAGAGAAATGGGACAAGGTTCGCCAAGCACTTGACCGGCTGGGCAACGCCAGGTCGCTGATCACGATCGCCGGGCCCCAGGGCATCGTTGAGGCAGCTGACATCGTGGGAATGGTTGCTCAGTCGATCGTGAATGACGGAAAGCACCCCGATGTCATTTCCGCGATGGCGCGACCCGGTCAGAACGGCCGGTCTTATCCCAAAAGAGATGCATGGGCTGAATCACTGAAGCAATTCGGGGGCGCCTGCCGTAAAGTGCTGAAAACTCGCGATTGAAGATTCAGATGCCCTTGACACTGCCAATGCGGTGGCTGTTACTTGTCCTCGCTTGGTGAGCGATCGCGCGGGATTGCCTGCTGGCCAGCCCGCCCGGCCGTGGTGATGAACGGTTCGCAGGAAGCGTTCCCGCCAAGCAGCGGATCAGCGAGCATGATTGCGCCGTCGTCGCTGAGGTAGCCGCGCAGCGCAGTGCCCTCATCGCGCCAGCGCCGCACCCGGGTCAGCGAACACTGGCTGGCGGTGATGCGGAACACCGGGGCCAGCGGATCGCCTATCGGCCTGCCGTTGCCGTTGCCTGGGGCGCTGAGGCTGATCAGCAGCTCCTCCCCGCCGTCGACCAAGGCGGTGATCTGCACCCCATAGACGCGCCCGGCGAGGTATTGGCGCGACGGCCCAACACGGTGCGCGACCCGTTCTGCGGTCGCGGTGACAGCGCGGCCGATCGCCCACAGCAGCACCGGGAACCCCGCGGCGGTGAGGGCAACCAGGACAACCGGGCTGGTGCTCATTGGCCGGCCGGTGTGCGCGCTGGGAGAAGAATCTCCAGCAGGCCCGCGTTGCCGCGGGCCTCGATCGTCAGGGTCAGCTGGCTGGCCGTGACGTCCAGCAGAAACCGGGTCTGCGGGCAGCAGGCGGTCTCTGCCGCGCACAGCGCCGCCACGCTGGCGACCACGTCAGGCCCGGGCGGCAGGACGAGCCGCGCGGTGCCGCTGCTGTGTTCCACCGATGTCGCTGCGGCAGCCACCTCCTGCCAGTGGCGGATCCGGGTGTCCAGGGCGTCACTGTCGAGCGAACAGCCCGCCGGCCCGGCCTGGGGGGCGGCCTCCTCCTCGGCGGCCAGATCGAAGTAGGCCTCGCAGTAGCATCCCCGGCCGCACTGTTCCGGGCCAGGGTCGTGAGCGGACAGGCGGCCAAGAACGGTCTGCAGCTGGCCCTCGAACGCGCCCAGCTCGGCCTGCTGCTGGTGGACCTCGCCGATCCGGCTGGTCAGATAGGCCCGCAACCGGGCCTGCAAGGACTGGCATTTGCCCGTCGGCCACGCCGCAACCAGATCGGCGATGTCCTCCAGGCTCATCCCGATGCCCTTGGCCCGCTGCACGAACACCAGCTCATCCAGCGCGGACTCGTCAAACAACCGATAGCCGTTGCCGGCCCGCCGGGCCGGTGACAGCAGGCCGCTGCGCTCGTAAAACCGCACCGTAGAAGCTGACACCCCGGCTCGCTCGGCAAGCTCAGAGACCCGAAGACCCTCCACAGCGTCCAAGGGTAAACATTGCAGCTAGCTTCAAGGTCAAGCCGACTTGCGGGTTAGCGCGTGGTCTGCCATTCACCGGCGAGCAAACCGTAGACCACTTGATCTCGGCGCCCGCCGTGGAATGCCAGGGCCTGGCGGTTGATGCCTTCCTCGGTAAAGCCGAGCCGTTCGGCCACGGCTCGGCTGCGCTGGTTCCCGACATCGGTGTGCAGCGCCACCCTGGCCAGACCGAGAGGCCCGAACGCCTGGTCAAGCAAGGTGGTCATGGCGCGGGTCACCAGCCCCCGACCTTCGAACGAACTGTCGATCCAATACCCTCCGTTGGCTGACTGGTCGTAGCGGTTGATCCGCAACCCGGCGGAACCGACAAGCTGCCAGCCATCATCGGCCGGGACTGCGATCGCCACCGGAAGCTCGGTTCCCTCCAGCCACGCCCGGCCGCTTGCTTCCAGGAAGGACCTAGTGCTGTCGAGGGTGGCTGCCTCCGCAGCCCATGGTTCCCAGCGCGCGAGCCTTTCACGGTTGGCAACCAGTAGCTCGTGGTAAGCCTCGGTGATCGCCGCAGTGCGCGGGAGCAGAGCGGCGTCTTCACCGAGTGGACAGGCAAACATCGCTGCGACAACAGTGGACATCGTGCTCCCGCGCGAGGGCTCGGTCGACGGCAGGACTGACTCACCATAGCGGCCCGCCTGGGAGCCTGTATTCGAGCGCCGCCAGCGGCGTAAGGGGCACCGACCGAAGCAGAGGCGGCTGCTTCGTGAACGGCGAGACGCGCGGGTTCCGGGCTGGCGCGGCGCTGGCTCGACCGGGATGCGCATTCTGGAGGACGGCTCGCACACCGGGGACCGGATGGGGGTCATGGTGGACCGCTTGCCGCCGAACAGCGGCGGGCCGCCTCAGCACATGTGCTCGCAGCGAAATAACCCGTTGCTTTCTGTTGTAGCGTCCTGGCGCATGGTATGCACGGCGCGCCAGAGTGAGCGCTTTGGCCGAATCTACGTTTGACTTGCTGGCGTCAGACAGCGGTTTTCCATGATCGCGGTGGATTTGTTGTCGTATCTGCGAAAAACCCACCGCGATCATGGAAACGGGCCTGGCG
>JASHOI010000470.1 GCA_030041195.1 Streptosporangiaceae bacterium
CGACCAGGAGCTGGGACAGCACATCCTGGCCGCTCTGCGTGGTGCCGAGCAGGTGCGCGGCGCTCGGCGGCTGCAGCGCGGCGCTGGGCGCGGGGTTCTGGTACGACGGGTCGTACGGGCTGACCTCGGGCCCGATGATGCCGGCCAGCACGAAGAAGCCGAGCAGGACCGCGCCGGACTTGGCCTTGAGCGGCAGCCTGCGCCACTGGCCGAGGCGCCGCGCCTTGACGCCCGGCGCGGGCAGCGCGGCGGGGGGCTCGGCGATGATCGGCGGCGCGGCGGTCATCACGCCGCCTCTCTGGCCCGGACGCGAGGATCGAACACGACCAGCAGCAGGTCCACGATCAGGTTGGCGATCAGGACCGCGAACGTGATCACCAGGAAGATCGCCTGCATCAGCGGGTAGTCGTCCGAGCTGACCGCGCTCAGCAGCAGCAGCCCGATGCCCGGGTAGGAGAAGACGATCTCCATGACCAGCGCGCCGGACACCACGAAGCCGAGCGCCAGGCCGAATCCCTGGAGTTGGGGGAGCAGCGCGTTCCTGGCGGCATAGGTGAAGATGACCCGGCGGCTGGGGAGGCCCTTGGCCTGCGCGGCGACCACGTAGTCCTCACCGATCGTGGTGATCATCACGTTTCGCATCTGCAGCATCCAGCCGGCGACCGAGGTGATCACGATCGTGAGCGCGGGCAGCAGCGCGTGGTAGATGGCGCTGCCGATGAACGCCCAGTGCCATCCGGGTATCAGGCCGCCGGCGTACCCCTGGGCTATCGGGAACAGGTGCGCCCGGACGGCGAGCAGCTCGATCAGGATTAAGGCCAGGAAGAAGTAGGGCATGGCCTGCAGGAACATCAGCGCGGGCAGGCCCCGCTCGAGCCAGCCGCCGTGCCGCCAGCCGGCCAGGATGCCGAGCCCGGTGCCGACGAAGAACGCGATCACCGTGGCCGTGCCGACCAGCGTGAGCGTCCACGGGATCGTCTGCGCGAGCAGCGTCGACACCTGCGCCGGGTACTCGATCAGGTCGGTGCCGAAGTTGAGGTGGCACACGTCGTCGAGGTAGGACCAGTACTGGACCCAGAGCGATTCCGGGTGGCCGACGCCGAGCATCGCCTCCAGCGCTTTGTACGCCGACGGCTGCAGGTCGGGGAACTTCGCCATGATCGACTGCACCGCGTTGCCGGGCATCGCCCGCGGGATGAAGAAGTTGAGGGTCAGCGCCACCCAGGCCGCGACGAGATAGAAGACCAGGCGGCGCACCATGAACTTCACGTCGGCTCCTAGCTCGCGGCGGGGGCGGTGGCGCCGGCGGGCCGGCCGTGCTGGACGACCCGCCGCGGTGCGGCCGGGCGGGCGCGCTTGAGCGGCGCGACCTGGCGGCGGGTCTCGGTCCCGGGCGGGCAGCCGCAGCTCGCGCGCAGCACCAGTTCGGTCGGCAGCAGCTCGACCTTCTGCCGCAGGTCGGGCTTTGCGATGCGGTTGAGCAGCCGGACGTAGGCCCGTTCCCCGAGCAGCCGCATGGGCTGATGGACGGTGGTCAGCGACGGGCTGAACAGGCTGCCGGGGTAGATGTCGTCGAAGCCGACGACCGCGACCTGCTCGGGGACGCGCACGCCGGACCGGGCGAAAACCTGCAGCACGCCGATCGCGGTCTGGTCGTTCGCGCAGATGACCGCGTCCGGCCAGGCGTCGGCAGGGGTGGCGAGCAGCCGCTCCCCGGCCTCTTCACCCGCCTGGATGGAGAACGACCCGCGGAACGACCCGACCAGGCGGCAGCCCGGGTGACCGTCAAGCACCTGGGTGAGCGCGATCGTCCGCTCGCTGGCGTCCGGCGCGGTCGGCGGCCCCTCGACGTGGAACAGCCGCCGTCTCCCGTGTTCCTCGACCAGGTGGGTGACGAGCGCGGCCGCGCCGGAGAAGTTGTCCGCCGTCACCACGTCGGCCGCGCGCTCACCGGGGCTTCCCGAGATGACCACGACCGGCAGCCGCTTGGCCAGACGGGCGAGGACCGGGGAGGGCACCACCCCTTCGCCGATGAGCAGCCCATCGACCTTGCCGGACAGCGACAGCAGCCGGGGCAGGTCGGGAGCGGCCTCGGTGAGATAGGTGATCAGCAGCGACCGGTTGCTGGTGCGGATGAGCGACTCGACGCCGCGCAGTATCTCGTCGTAGAACAGCAGGGCCATGCTCTCCACGTCGTACTGCTTGGGCACCTGGCGCTCCACGCAGACCAGGCCGATCACGTCCTTGCGGCGGCGGGACAGGCTCTGCGCCGCGCCGTCGGGCACGTAGCCCAGCCGCTCGATGACCTCGAGCACCCGGGCGCGGGTGGTGTCGCGGACCAGGTTCTGGCCGTGCACGACCCGCGACACCGTGGCGATGGAGACCCCGGCCAGGCGGGCCACGTCGTAGAGCGTCACCGGGCTGCCCGCGTCGTCGCGGTTCTGGCCGGCCGCGGGCGGCTGCTGCGTCTTCACGCCGTGACCCGACGGCCATACGGGCTGGCGCTTCGGCTCATCGCGATCCCTCATCCGGCGGGGCCTGTTATGCGCGTACGTCAATCTAAGCGCTTACATTTGAGGATCTAAGCGCTTACAATAAACCTCGGTCAAGGGAGGGTCAAGGCTCCTGACCCCGGCAGATGAGCGCCCGATACGGCGCGAGGAGGCACGATGACGACACCGCGGGCCAGCGCCGATGGCGCCCTGATCTTCCCCGAGGGTTTCGCCTGGGGGACGGCGACGGCCGCTTACCAGATCGAGGGCGCGGTGAGCGCGGACGGCCGGGGCCTGTCGGTGTGGGACACGTTCAGCCGGGTGCCGGGCAAGGTGCACGGCGGGGACACCGGCGACATCGCGTGTGACTCCTATCACCGGTACCGCGAGGACGTCGCGCTGATGGCGTCGATGGGCCTGAACGCGTACCGGTTCTCGATCTCGTGGCCACGGATCGTCCCTGGCGGCCGGGGTGCGGTGAACCAGAAGGGTCTCGACCACTACAAGGCGCTGCTGGACGAGCTTGGCCAGCACGACATCGCCGCCACGGTCACGCTCTTCCACTGGGACCTGCCGCAGGAACTCCAGGACGAGGGCGGCTGGGCGGCGCGGGACACCGCCGCGCGGTTCGCCGACTACGCGGCGGTGGTCGGCTCGGCGCTCGGTGACCGGGTCGCGCGGTGGATCACGCTCAACGAGCCGCAGGTGGTGGCCAGCCACGGTTACCGTACCGGGGAGCATGCTCCAGGCGTCCGCGACGCGGACGCCGCGGCAGCGGCCACGCACCACCTGCTCCTCGGGCACGGCCTGGCCACGCAGGCGCTGCGGTCGGCGTCGCCGGGTGCCGTGCCGGTGGGGATAACGCTGGACATGCATCCGCTCCGGCTGCCGGAAGGGCCGGTTACGGACGCCGTGGAGCAGGCGTCGCGGATCCGTGACGCCGAACTGAACCGCCTGTACCTGGAGCCGGTGCTGCACGGGCGGTACCCCGCTGAGGCCAGGGACGGGCTGATGCCGCCGGACTCGGTGGTGGCCGCGGGCGACCTGGACATCATCGGCCAGCCCATCGACTTCCTCGGGGTCAACTACTACGCGCCGGTGTTCCTGCGCGCCGGCGACCCCGCTGACCTGCGGCGCGGCGAGAAGAAGGTGCCCGGTGGCGACGACCTCCCCGGCGTCGTCGAATTCGCCCCCGAGGGGCTGGAACGGACGCCGATGGGATGGCTCGTCGACCCCGAAGGGCTGTACGAGCTGCTGCTGAGCCTGTCCAAGGACGCCGCGGGCCTTCCGCTGTACATCACCGAGAACGGCCGCGCCGCCGAGGACTACGTGAACCCGAACGGCGAGGTCAACGACGTCGAGCGGATCAGGTACCTGCACCTGCACTTGGAAGCCGCCGCCCGGGCGATCCGGGACGGCGCGAACCTGGCCGGCTACTTCCTCTGGTCGCTGCTGGACAACTTCGAGTGGGGCTGGGGGTACCAGAAGCGCTTCGGGATCGTGTTCGTCGACTTCGGCACCCAGCGCCGGATCCCCAAGTCCAGCGCTCGCTTCTACGCCGACGTGGTGCGCGCGAACGCCGTCCCGCCCCTCCCCGCCTAACCCAAACAGCCCATTTGCAATAGCGCGCAAATAGGGCTCGCAGCGCAATAACCCGTTGGTTTGCGTCATCACGCTTGCCGGCGCGGCGACTGGCCGGCTCCGGTGCCGATTCGCCCATCCGCGACAAACCCGGCGCCGCGCCGCGCCTCAGCCCGCCACCTTCGCGCCTCAGCCCGCCACCTAAAAGATCTAGGAGGATCAGCGGCGCCATCTGCGCGCGAGGCTCCTAGATCTTCGGCGAACCCCGCCGCGGATCCGGAAACCGGCCGCCGGCCCGCACCTGACCGCTCCTGATGCGACGCCGGTCACCACATCGCCGCCAGAGCCCGAGAACAGGCCCGCCACCAAGATCAAACCGCCGAGTTAATCATCTACGAGCCCATACTGCCGCCCAGTCTCCTAGATCATCTGGCGCTGCACCCGTAGTGAGGCAGGAGGTGTCGATGGGGTGGGAGGTATCCGTGGTCAGGTGGGCGGCAGGCGGCACTCTGGGCCGCACCGCCGCAGTTGGCCGGTCCAGCCGCGGGCGCGCAGCGTCGCCGCTACTTCGGCGGCGGTCTGGCATGGGCGCTCGGTGACGTCGGTCCAGCCGTACCGCAGCGTGACCATGCCGCTTGCGGCGGCGGCGTTGTCGCGGCGGTTGTCCGCCAGCCGCTGCTCGGCCGGATGGCTGGCCGCGCCGTCGAGTTCCACGACCACGCCGTACCTGCGATAACGCACGTCACGCTGGATCACGCGCCCGTTCTGGGCGGCGCAGGCCTGCCGGTCCGCAGCTGGCAGGCCGTGCGCTCGCTCGACGTCCCGCAGGTACCGGTACTCGAGCGGTGAGTGCACGCCGCTGGCCACGTCCTGAAGCGCTTCGCGGATCTCCGTGCGCCAGCGGCTTCTGGACCGCGCGTCCAGGCTCTGGCGCAGCAGGACAGGCAGGGTGAGCCGCCTCTGGCAGGCCCTGGCCAGCAGCGCTACCACGTCATCAAAGTCGGCCGCGGCCTGAGCGAGGTCGAGCACGGTCTCCTCGACCATCGTCCGCGGGGGAAGCAGGCCAGGATCGCGGATCTGCTCCAGGTCCCGGGATGATCTGTGGATGACCAGCCCCGGTATCGGCTCTACCCGCTGAGCCTGCGGGATCGTGACATGCAGCAGCTTGCTGGGCCTGGCGATCAGGCCGTACGTCTCGGCAGCGGTCTCGTGGCTGAGAACAGACCGTGGCCCGGCCCGGAGCACGGCAGCCCACATCACGGCATCGCGCGGCGGCTCGCCGGTGAACGTCGCATATACGCCAAGGTGAAGCCGGCGCCAGCGGCCGGCGCGGGCCAGGTTCCTCATCGCCTCGACGCTGAGGCAGGCGTAGCTGGCCTGCCAAGTGGCGATCACGCCACGCTGCAGGCGCAATAACCGCTGGCAGCGATCTGGCAACTCTGTCACAGCAACAGCGTTGCGCGCGGGTCTGACATATCGGTGCAAGCGGTGGTCAGCCGGGGGCAGAAACCGAGCCGCGGCCGTCGGCTGGCTCGTCGTGCAACGCCGCGAGCAGCGGCCGGTTGGCCTCGGCCATTCTGCTCATTCCGCGGAGCTCGGCTATGCGCCCGCGCAGGCTGGCCCGCGCCGGGCTGAGAGAACCCGCCCTGCGGCTGACCGCAAGCCGGCCGTCGTTGATGTCGCCGCTGAGCCGGAGCTGCCGCAGATCCGTGCTGCGATGGTGCTCTTCGTGGACGAGCAGGCAGGCCGGCCCGTCCGGGAACGGCCGGTCGGCGCCGGCCGCCCGCAGATCGATGACCGGCTCGTCCAGGGGCGGCGCGTGCCGCAGCGGAACGATGCGGGGCAACCCGTCCGAGCAGAAGAACGTGACCGTGACCCGGTCGCTGCCCGGGGTGGCCGAAACATCGGAATTGAGCCGGATGATGACGCGACCCGAGTACCACCACAACAACCGCCGGTGCAGCGGAAGCCGCAGCAACGTCCGCGAAGGAGGATATTTGCGCAGTTCCTGTGCTTGCAGCCGGGCGCGGAACACCTCGCCCGTCTCGTCCAGCTGCACCCGCGCGTTCCCGCGGAGCTGCGCTTCCCCGGCCAGGATCGCCACCCGTGGATCGATCCGGATCGATCGAACCTTGGCCAGCACCGCCAGCAGCGACGTGATCACCACGTCATCGCCGTCAACGAACGGGGTCACCGCGCAGGCGACCGGCCGATGCGCGGGCCCGACGAAGGCAAGCACGCCCACCGCCGCGCGATCCACCGCCGCCAGGCGGCCCGGCGACGGCGACGGCGATGGCGAAGGCGACGGCGATGGCGAAGGCGAAAGCGATGACGACCGCGACACCGATCGCAGCTTGGCGTAACGCACGTTATGGAACCTACCGCGCGGCACCCGCTTTGCGCAACGTTTGTTACGGATACGCTACTGTCGTCGGCATGCCGAAGATTGTCGATCACGACCAGCGGCGCCGGGAGCTGCTGGAGGCGACGGCAGCGGTCATCGCCGCCGAGGGAATCCAGGCCGCGACGGTGCGCCGGATCGCCCAGCAGGCCGGGTGCACGACCGGCCTGGTGACCCACTACTTCGCGGAGAAAGACGATCTGATCATCGGCGCGCTCCGGCACGTGCACGCCGCGGCGGCCGACCGGATGAAGATGGTGGTCCACGGCCATCAGGCTGGCGGGATGGGGGCGCTCCGGGCCGTGCTGCTGGAGGCCCTGCCGCTGACCAGCGTCGGCCAGCTCGAATGGCGCGTCTGGCTTTCGTTCTGGGGCGTTGCGTGGTCCAGCGCCCCGCTGTCGGCCGAGCACCGGGAACGCTATGCACCATGGCGCCGGCTCATCCACAATCTGCTGCGCCAGGCGGCACGGCTGGGTCAGGTAACGCCGGACCTGAACCTGCCCGAGGCGACGGACCGGCTGTTGGCCCTGATTGACGGCCTCGGGCTGCAGGCGACCTATGAGCCGCGACGCCTGACGAACCGGCGGGTGGCGGCCATCATCGACGCGCAGCTCGCCGAGTTCACAAGCGCCGTCACGGGTTGATGCGGGCGAGCACGAGCGTCATGTCATCCTCGCTGTGCTCCCGCATCATCTGGGTAACCGCCTGGCAGGCGTCCTCCAGCGAGGCGGACGGCTCGGCCAGCGCGGTGCCGAGCGCGTCGCGCAGCGCGGTCATGCCGATGTCAAGCGGCCGGAGGCGGCTCTCCACCAGCCCGTCGGTGTACAGGGCGAGGACGGTTCCCGGCGGCAGGCCGACCCGGCTGGTCACGAAATCGCCCTCGCCGATGCCGAGCGGGAGCCCCGGGGGCAGGTCAAGAACCTGCGTCGAGCCGCCCGGATGCACCAGCACCGGCGGCTGGTGACCGGCCTGGGCTATCGCGCAGGAGGCGCCCAGCGGGTCGATGACCGCGTAGACGCAGGTGGCGGCGAACGGGGCGACGGCCATCCCGGCGGCCATCGTGTCCAGCCTGTGCAGCACCTCCTCCGACGGCAGGTCCATGTCGGCCAGGGTGTGCGCAGCGGTGCGGAGCTGCACCATCACCGCCGCCGCCTCGGGGCCGTGGCCCATGGCGTCGCCGACGATCAGCGCCGCCCTGCCGCCCGGCAGCGGGGTGATGTCGTGCCAGTCACCGCCCACGACGCTCTCCCGCACCGGCAGGTACTGGTGCGCGATCTCGACGCCGTTCGGCACCTGCGCCCGCCCGGGCCGCAGCCCCAGCTGCAGGGCCTGCACGGTGCGCCGCTCCCGCTCATAGAGCCGGGCGTTGTCCAGGCACACCGCAGCCTGCGAGGCGAGCTGGCCCGCCAGCATGATGTCGCCCTGGTTGAACGGGGGACTGGCCGGCTTCCGGCCGAAGATCGCGCACCCAACGACCACGTCGCGCGCGATCAGCGGCATGGCCATGTAGGACGTGTAGCCAGCGGCACTCTCCAGGACGCCCGGCTTGCGGGCGAGCCGGTCCGCGGTCTCGCCGTCGAGCTGGTCGAACAGCACCGGGGCCCCGGTCGCCATCGCCTGGGCGCCGGGTGTTTTCGGCCCGAGGACCAGCACCTCGCTGGGGCGGGCCAGTCCGTTCGGGGTGCCAGCGGGCTGCTCGGCCTTGCGCCCGGTGAGCCGGCGCACCGCCGCCCCGTGCGCCGCCCGGTCCGGGGTGAGCTCGCCGGCCGCAAGCAGGCGCTCGGCCGCGTAGACGATGACCAGGTCGGCGAACCCGGGTACGGCGGCCTCGGCGACCTCGCTCGCGGTCTCGGCCATGTCCAGGCTGCTCCCGATCCGGGTGGCTGCCTCCTGGAGCCAGCTCGGGGCAGGCTGCGGCCAGGCACGCTGGACGATCACCACCGCGCCGCCGCCGTGCCCGTCGAGCGGCTCCCAGCGCACCGCGAACCGGCCGTCGCCCAGCGATCCGCCGGCCACCGTCGCGGTGTGCACCCGCCCGGCCGCGACCTCGGCCATCGCCCTGCAGACCAGGTCGCGCTGGCCGGGCCCGGTCATCAGCACGTCGCAGACGCCCTTCCCGGCGACGGCCTCGGCCGGACGCCCGAACATCCGCGTGGCCGTCACCGACCAGGTGGTGATCCGGGCCTCGGAGTCCAAGATGAACATGGCGAGGTCGGCGAGGTCGGGCTCGTGCCGGCGCGGCAGCCCGTTCTCGCCGTTCCTGGCCGTGTATGACTCCACGAGCACTGCTCCAGCCTTGACAGGGAGTCCCGCCGGACGGCGGCTTTCCGGCGATGGCCGCGGGCGTCTCATCCCGCTGTCATAGCCTATGGCGGCGCAGGCCCAGAACCCTGAATGTCGTTCAAACCGATATATAATCGGCCGGCCGGCACCCCCCACGTCGTCGCCCGCCAGCGCCCTGGCCGCGCGATCACGACTGTCGATCTTAACGTCCAGCGCTTGACCTGGCCAAACCGGGTCTTACCCGGAAGCGGGCCCGGAACGCGAGCCCGGCTCACCGGCCGCTATTGCCACGGGATCGACAGCTCGCCGAGGAGTTCCTTGAGTGCCCGTGCGGCACGCCGGAACCCATCCGGCCCGCTGAAGCCGCCGAAGCGCCCCGCCGCGGCCAGATGCGGCTCCAGGGAGACGTATCCGCCGAAGCCGTCGTCCCGCAGCGCGGCCAGGGTCTCGCGGACCTGCCCGTCGCCCTGCCCGGCGGGCACGACCTCGCCGGTCGCCGCCAGCGCGTCCTTCATCTGCAGGTAGACCAGGTAGGGGCGGAGCAGCCGGTAGGCCTCGTCGTGCGGGCGGACCCCGCACTGGACGAAGTTCGCCGCGTCGAACGTGGCTCTCAGAGCCGGCGAGCTCACGGCCTCGATGAGGTCGGCGCAACGTTCCGGCCGGTCTCCGTAGATCTCTTTCTCGTTCTCGTGGGCCAGGACCACGCCGTGCTCCTCGGCGGTGGCCGCCAGGGCCCGCATCCGGTCGATGACCCGCTCCCGGTAGCGTTCCGGCGGCTCGGGATTCGGGATGAAGAACGAGAACACGCGGACGATCGTGGTGCCGAGCTGGCCGGCCACGTCGGCGACCCGCCGCAGCCGCTCCAGCTCTGGCCCGAGCGGCGCGTCAACCGGGATCTTGCCGACCGGTGAGCCGATCGCGGAGACCCGCACCCCAGCGCCGTCCAGCGAGCAGCGGAACCGGGCCAGCTCGGCGTCGCCGAGGTCGGCGACGTTGGCCGACCACACGCTGCGCAGCTCCAGGTGCCTGATGCCCTCGGCGGCGAGCACCGCGAGCTGCTCGTCCAGGTCCTGCGAGATCTCGTCGGCGAACCCGCTGAGGATGAACGTCATGCCGGGATCACGACGGTCCTGCCGTCGCGCGCCGACTCGTAAACCGCGCAGACGATCTCCAGCGCGTCGCGCGCGCTCTCCGCGGTGACCGACGGCTGCCGCCCCTGGTCGATCGCCCCGAGCAGGTCGGCGATCTGCGCCGCGTGGCTGGCCGGGTCGATGCCCCCGGGATCTGCCGCAGCGTCATCCGGCCCCGGCCCCGCCGCGTCCTGCCCCGGCGGCCCGGTCCGCAGCGCCCGGCGGACGATCCGGCCGTCCTCAACGATCACCGTGCCCTCGGTCCCGGTGATCTCGAGGCGCTGGGGGAAGCCGGGGTAGACGGCCGTGCTGGACACGATCGTGCCCAGCGCCCCGGACGCGAACCGCACGATCGCGAGCGCTGTGTCCTCGACCTCGATCTGGTGCGCCTGGGTCGCGCACACGGCCGTCACCTCGGTCACCGGCCCCATGCACCAGCGCAGCAGGTCGACGTAGTGGATGCCCTGGTTCATCAGCGACCCGCCGTCCAGGGCCCAGGTGCCGCGCCACGCCGCGCTGTCGTAGTAGGCCTGGGTCCGGTACCACTTCGTGCTGGCCTCGCCGAGCACCAGAGTGCCGAGGGCGCCGGTGTCGAGCAGCCGGCGCAGCTCGTCGAGCCCGGTGTCGAACCGGTGCTGCGAGATCACCGTCACGGCGACGCCGGCGGCGCGCGCGGCGCCGATCAGCCGGTCCGCCGCCTCAAGCGTGACGTCGATCGGCTTCTCGACCACGAGGTGCTTGCCGGCCGCCACCGCCTGCGTGCCGACCTCGGCGTGCAGCCCGCTCGGCACGCACACCGACACCACGTCGACGTCCGGCCGGGCGATCAGCGCGCCCAGGTCGGGCTCGGCCGCGCAGCCGTAGCCGCGGGCCAGTTCCTTGGCGCGCTCGGGCACCGCGTCGGTGACCGCGACCAGCCGGGCGCCGGGGACCATGCCGATCGCCTCGGCGTGCACCGCCCCGATCACCCCCGCCCCGACGATGCCGAACCCGTGGCTGTTCTCGCTCACTGCCCCTCCCGATCGGCTCGCTGCACCGATTCTCCCCCGGCGCGGAGTGATCGGCAGAACCGCCCGAGCCCTTCAGAGTGCCCTGAACGCTAGCCAAGGCCGTTGATCTGGCCACCCCCTCGGCTCTGTCCCGTGCTAGGGGAGCGGGACGGGGTGGTTGGAGCGGATCAGGTCGTCCGGGTCGACCGCGGCCTTGATGCGGCGCAGCCGGGCGTAAGCCTGCGGGCTCCAGAAACTGGCTGGATCGCGGCTGGAATCCGCGATGTTGAGGTACATCTGCCGGGCCGCCCAGGGCCGCATCGCGGTGTGCACGGCGGCCACGCTGCGTTCCAGCGCCGGCTGGGCCTGTGCGGAGGGGACAGGCCCCCCGGCGGTGAGCTGGTATTGGGCGTCGATGGCGGCCAGGGCGCCGCCGGATGGCCGGGCGCGCCCCATCTCGCCGCCGAGAAGGAGCAGTTCGGCCCATACGGGCGGCGTGTCCGCCCCGGGCCCGGCCACGCGGACGAACGTTTCGATCGCCTCGGCGGGCAAGCCGGCAAGCATGATCCCGTTGCTGACGGCGCGGGTCGGCCCCGCAGGATCCATGTGCAGCTGGCCGAGGTCCTTGACCGCGATGGTCTGGATCGTGTCGGTAACCGGCCGCAGCGCCCGCAACGGCGCCAGCAGCCCGTCTGCCACCCCCGGCGCGCCAAGATGGTTGATGAACAGGATGACGAAGGACCGCCCGCGCAGATGCTCGGCGATCGCGGGAATCGGCGGAAAGTGCACCAGGCGGGCAGCGGACGTGAATTCATCCGGCAGGTCGCCCTGGGTCAGCTCGCGCCAGGCCTGCAGCACCGGCGTCGCGGCGTCCGCCGGCCACCACAACTGCCCGGCGTAGACCTCGGTGACCGGGAACAGCCGCAGTTCGATCGCGGTGACGACGCCGAAGCTGCCGCCACCGCCGCGCAGCGCCCAGAACAGGTCGGTCTCGGTGCGGGCGTCGGCGCGCACGGGCCGGCCGTCGGCGGTGATCACCTCGATCGCCTCGACGTTGCTGGCCGCCAGCCCGTGGGCGCGGCCGAGCCAGCTGATTCCGCCGCCGATCGTGTAACCCGTCACGCCGACATCGGGCGAGGTGCCGGCCAGCCCGGCCAGACCGTGCCCGGCGGCGGCCTCTATGACGTCCCGCCACGCCGCGCCCGCCTCGGCCCTGGCGATCTTCGCGCCGGGATCAATGCTCACCCGCCGCATCGCGGTGGTCCTGACCAGGAGCGTGCCGGCCAGCGAGCCGAGCGGACCGGGGTTGTGGCCGGGGCCCTGGGCGGCGACCCGCAGGCCGCGCTCGCGGGCGAAACGCACGGCGCTCACGACATCCTCCACGCTGGCGGGCAGCGCGATCGCGGCCGGTTGCTGGTCGACGGTCAGGTTCCAGGCCTGGCGGGCGTCGTCCCATCCCGGGTCGCCGGGCATGACAAAGAGGGCAGAGGACATGAGGGTCTCCAAGCGAGATCGCAGTTGATGCGGAATTGCCGCAGTGGCCCCGAATCAGGAGGCTGACCCGTAAGACACACCGCACCGCAAGAACGTGACACCTCGTCCACGACGGCGCGCCCTTCCCCGCCCATACTGAACATGACCGACAATTAGTGCTCAGCGGCGCGGTCCGGGGCACTGGAAGGGGCTGGTCGGCATGGGCCAGGGATTCTCGGTCGACGCAGCCAAGCTGCGAGCGGGCAGCGAGGAAGTCAGCAACTTACATGGCCGTTGCGGGGTCGTCGCCGATGACGCTGTGGACGCGCTGGCCGGTATGGCTGGCTCGGCAGGCCATCCAGCCCTTGCCTCGGCCCTGACCGGAGCGACGGGGCAGGGGCTGGTGACGTTCTGGGCCGTCGGCTCGGCGTACCAGCACGTCAGCGATGGCCTGGCCGCCTCGGCTGAGACGTATTCGAGCACCGAGCGAGCCATCGCTGCAAATGCGGGGACGCTCTTCCGGGAGTTGCGGTGAGCAGCCTGGCAATGCCCAGCGGTGACCCCTCCGTTCTGGAGCAGTTGGCCTCTCGCCTCGAGACTGCGGCAGCCGGGTTCGGTGAGCTGGGACGCGGCGCCCGTCAGGTAACCGCCTCGGTTCGGTTAGAGGCGGAGTGGACCGGTGATGCCGCCGATTCCTATTCCGCGTTCACTGACAATTTGAGCCAGGGCACCTCCGCCGTTGAGGCGCCGCTGTCGCAGATCGCCTCATCCGTACGCGACTACGCCGGGTTCCTGCGCACGGCGCAGCAGAAGGTGGCGGCCTCTTCATCGGCCGCCGAGACCGCCCAGGTCAGCGGCAACGACGTTGCCTACGTCAGCGTGGCAGAGAGCGCGGCGCAGGATGCAGAGGCCGCGATCACCGCATGGCAGGCTGCAGGAAACCGCGTCGCTGGGGAGGTCACGAGTGCTGCCGGTCAGCTAGGCGACGTGTTCGGGTCCCAGGGACCAGTGCAGAGCTGGCTCGGCCGGCAGCCCGTGCCGTGGGACACCTTGGCGGCCATGCCTGGGCTCGGTGACCCCGTGGTGCCACAGATCCTGAAAACCCCCGGCATCGAGCTCGGCCCCGAGATCTTGAAAACACCGCCCGGTGAGCTGGGGCCGGAGATCCTGATAACCCCGCCCGGCGAGCTGGGGTCCGAAATCCTGATAACCCCGCCCGGCGAACTCGGGCCAGAGATCCTCAAGACCCCGCCGGGCCCGCTAGGACCTCTGATCAACTACAGCGAGCAAGGATCGCTGGCCGAGACCGGCGACGACCCGAACCTGGGTCGGCTGAGCGAATCTGAGCTCGCGACGCTAAGGCGAGTGCAGGAAATGTTCCCTGACCGGGAATTCAGCGTATCGCCCGAAGAGCGCGACGGCGAGTATACCGATAACGAGGGGCGCACCTACGATCAGATGGGAAATCCGAAGACATCCGAATACTGGAGTTCTGCGAATGAGCAGAGATTCTACGACTCCATCGACGAGCACTTGCTAAAGTCGGTGAACTTCACTGTAATAGATCTGACGGGGTTCAGCGATCAGTCGATCGCCGATATTACAAGCTACGTTGACTCCCTGCCCGAAGCGGAACAAGCCAAGATCATAAGGATCGGATTCTAATGGCGGTGCTAAGTTTTGCCAAGGCCGACACCGACACGGTCTCCCTTCGTAAAGCCATCTTCAGAATGATCCTGTCCCGCGCCAAGGCGCACGTTGTAAACGCTGCCGATATTGAGGAGCTCGACCTCTCCGAGGCGATGGAAGGAATTTCCTTTCACCGGCTCGATGATGACCAACGGACGCGTTTGGTCGAGGCCGTATACCAGGGAACTCAAGATCTCAAACATGAAGTCGATGCGGGGGAGCCAACAGAGGAGCCGGTCCGGCCGGGCATCGATGAGAAACTCGACGAGATCTTGGCCCTTCTCTCGCGCTTCCGCCGCCAAGATCGCGAAACCTAAGGCAGCCCGTGGCCCGGTCACAAACCATCCAAGGCTCACTCAGCCTGCGGCATGGTAAGTCAAGAGCGATTGCGAGGAAGCTCAGAATGACAGCACTGTCGATGGCTGCCGAATTTTGCCGAGAGCTTGACCGCCGCCACGTCGCATATGAGTTTGGGATCGTACGCGACGACGCCCTGATGATGTCTGGTCGAGTTCAAGAGCACCCACTGCGGCGGCTGGCACTTCTTGGTCGGCAATCCACACACATTTGCGGGACGTATGGCCGCATGAGGCCGCACGGGAAAGGGCGCGGGGAACAGTACAGATCAACAAGCAATTGGACCGAAGAGCACGACGCGGGCTAGAGCATCGGTCAGGTGGACGAAACAGAACCTCTTCCGGCGTCCGCGGCTGCTCACAGAATCCGGGCAATCCAGGCATAAATCCTCGTGATCGGGTTAACGGGGAATCCTCTCAGTCGTATTGACTGACACGATACCCCACTCTGACAGGATTCCCCGCTAATTGACCGGCGCACTAGTAAGGGATCAGCAGCGAAATTATGGGAGCTCATCTCTAATGGCAGTGTTTGGTTTTCTCCGACCGAGCGGAAGATATCGTGTCGCTGCGGAAGGCAGTCTTCCGAATGATTCTGTCCCGTGCCAAGAGGCACCTCATAGACCCTGCAGATATCGAGGAGCTTGATGTTTACCGGGCGATGGAAGGGATTTCCTTCGACCGGCTCGACGATACTCCGCGCGCGCGGTTGGTCGAAGCTGTCTACCAGGGGACTCAGGATCTCAAGCAGCAAGTCGCATTAGGCGAACCGACAGAGGAGCAGGTGCGGACGGGAATCGAAGATAAGCTCGACGAGATCCTTGCCCTCCTCTCGCGCTTCCGTCAGAAAGATCGCAAAAGCGAAATCCGTTGGCAGTCTTCCCAGCTGAAACATTTGGCTCAGCATTAAGCCGACGAGAGTGGCTAACAGCGGCCTGCCGTCGGCGATGGCTAGACTTGAGGCCCCGATAAACCGGCTTGGGTGCACGCCCGTAGCGGAGAAGGGGTTCATGCCTGCCCGTCAGTGCGTCATCGTTGCGATGATCGACGGCTTGGACCCGGCGTACGTTTCTGCGGAGACGATGCCGGTCTTCGGGCGGCTGGCAGGGGAAGGCACGTCGCGTGTCGTCCAGGCGGTCATGCCGACGGTGACCAACGTGAACAACGCGGGCATCAGCTGCGCTGCCTGGCCAGAAGAGCACGGCATCACCGGCAATTACTACTACGACCGGGCCACCGGCGAGCAGGGCTACATGGAGGACTCGCGATTCCTGCTGCGGCCGACGCTGCTGGCCCGCGTCACGGCGGCGGGCGGCAAGGCTGCCCTGCTCACCGCGAAGAAGAAGACAGCCAGCCTGCTCGGCGGCGGGGCCACGGTCGTGATCGCCGCGGAGGAGCCACCGCCCGAATTGGTGGCCCGCCACGGCGCGGCGCCGGGCATCTACTCGGCCGAGATCAACCACTGGCTGTGGCAGGTCGCCGCCGACCTGCTGGAAACGCAGCCTGATCTTGATCTGCTGTACGTGCACACCACCGACTTCCCGATGCACGCGTGGGCGCCGGGCGACCCCCGGTCGGACAGCCATCTGCGAGGCCTGGACGAGCTGATCGGCGCCGCGATCGCTGCTGCGCCCGGCGCGGCGTTCTTCGCCACCGCCGACCACGGCATGAACGGCAAGAACCTCGTCTACGACCTGAACCAGGCCCTTGCTAACCGTGGGCGGCCGGTCTTTCTGGCGCTGTCCGCGGAAAAGGACCGCTACGTGCGGCATCACCGCACCTTCGGCGGGACGGCCTGGGTGTGGCTCAACCGGGCGGCTGACGAGGACGCCGTGGCATCGGTGCTGCGCGGGCTGCCCGGCGTCGAGACGGTTTTGCCCCGCAGCGAGGCCGTCCAGATGTTTCACCTGCTCCCCGGCCGGATCGGTGACCTGGCCGTGCTCGGCGACGCGTCGACGGTCTTCGGCGACCTGCCGGAAGGGCAGGAGTCCGAAATACTCCCGCCCGAGTACCGATCGCACGGCAGCCAGCACGAAACAAGCGTCCCGCTCATCGCCTGGAATAACGAGGCTCATCCTTACCGTCGCACGCCGGAATACAACAAAGACCTGCTCATGGCGCTGCGCGGCGGCTGGCTTGGCTGAACCGAACCAGAGAAGCGGCGCGACGCTACAAACGGATTCGGGAGGACATCGCCGCAGAGCTGCCCTGCTTCTGCGTGACCGATCAGAAGTACGGGGTGAACCTTCCAATCGGGAGAGTTGGCGACTGCGCTAACCGGGGCAGCAGGGCAAGGGACCAAGACGTTCTTAGCGATGAGTAAGGCATACGGCCACGTCTCCGCCAGCCTGGCGGCTTCGGCCGCAAACTACTCCAGCGCCGAGCACGCTATCGCCGCGAAGGCGGGTTCGATCTTGGGGTGGTTGAAGAAGTGAGCGGAGTATTCATGCCGGGCGGCAATCCGGATCTCCTCGAGCAGCTGGCCGCGCATTTAGAGGCCATCGCCGAGGGCACCGGGGATCTGGGCGCCAGCAGTCGCCAAGTCACCGCTTCAATCCGGTCGGAGGCAGCATGGACCGGGGACGCCGCCGATGCTTACACCGCCTTTTCCAGCGACTTGGCGCAGGGCGTTGCTGCTGCCCCGGCACCGTTATCCAAGATTGCATCAGCCGTCCGGGACTATGCCGGATGCCTGCGTACGGCGCAGGAGAAGGTGGCGGTATGCACGTCCGCGGCCGAGGTGGCTCAGGTCAGCGGCAATGACAGCGGCTACGTGAGCGCTGCCGAGCTAGCCAGCCAGAATGCGATTGCAGCTCTTGCCGCCTGGCAGGCTGCCGGCGAACGCGCAGCTTCTGAAGTCACGGCGGCCACTGGACTGCTAGGCAATGTGTTCGGCTCGCAGGGTCCGGTGGTGAATTGGCTCGGCAGCCAGGCCACGGACTGGGACACCTTGGCTGGTTTGCCTGGACTGGGCGAACCGGTTGGCCCGCAGATCCTCAAGACTCCGGTCGGTGACCCAGGCCTGCAGATCCTGAAGACGCCGGTGGGTGACCCCGGGCCGCAGATCTGGGTGACGCCGGTAGCCGAGCACCTGGCCAAGCGCTGGCCACGCAAACCAGCTGCCCCAAGGAGGTGAGTTCCCCTATGAACCCCCAGCGGGATCTAATGGGCAACCTCTAAACTTGGGACGCGGGCAAGGATTTCGCGATGCGCAGGGAAATCTGTGGCAATGGGCGAGGCCAAATGTCCAGCATGGAGGACCGCACTGGGATGTGCAGCTTAAGGGAGGTGGCTACGTAAATGTCTCCCCGACTGGAAAGATATTGTGACTTCCCCGGGTCACTTCCTCCGGAGGTCGATCCGAATCTCGAGTTCAAGAGCACACACTGTAGCGGTTGGCACTTTTTGGTCGGCAATCCGCACACATTCACAGGTCGCATGGCTGCATGGTGTCAGGATCAGCAACTTGAGATAACCGTGTCTCTCAGCGAAATGACATACATCTCTCTGGGAGCAAATTTTTGGATAAAGGGATTTCTGTCCGGGAGTGAGCCAGCACCGCCAGATTCAGAGAGTCCTGCTGACGAGGAGGCATGGGAAACGGCGCGGCGAGAGTACAGATCAACGGGTGAGTGGCCCGGAGATCGCGACGCGAGCTGAGGAGAAGGGAGCGGGCGAAGTCAACCTCACGTATAAGACGTCGGCATCTTCTCAGCGGCTTTGCGGTCCCAGCCGTGGAACTTCGAGTAGTCGTGAGCGTCCCAGGCCTCGCGCAGGCCAGGCGTGCTGAGATCCCAGTCCGGGCGGATCTCGGCGGTCGCCGCGCGCAGGTCTTGCCACAGTTCGTAGAACGACGGACGGCCCCAGAACCAGTAGCCGTTGTAGATGCTGTGGATGACCAGGCCCGGCTTGAGCACCAGCGTGTGCGGGACCATCGGGTTGTGCTCGGGGTCGGTGTACTCCGGGATGTCGAGGTCTTTCTGGACGATCCGCCCGGGGTCGGACAGGAACGGCCATTGGGCGCCGACTGAGGCGCGAAACTCCTGGATCGTGTGATGGTCATCGGTCGCGATCGTCGCGATCTGGGTGTACGCCACCTCGATCTCCGGGTAATGCTGGGCCAGCTCCAGGTGCTGCCGGTGCTCTTTGGGACAGTAGTTGCCGCGCGCGAGCGTGAGGATCATCGGGTCACGGCCCTGAATCTCGCTGAGCTTGCGGACCGTGCTGGTGTGGTCGGGCAGCGCGTAGTCGGGCAAAACGCTGCCAACGATGATGTCCGCACGCATGGGATAACCGCCTCTCACGTGCCGCGACCGGCACGGTGCTCATGTCGGCTCTGCTACAGGACCTCGCTCTACCAGGAAAACAGATCACCTGGCCCGGTGCCACGGCCGGGGCCGAGGGTCGAGTACCGGAAGATTTGCAGGGCCCGAAGACAGCGAATCTTTGCATGGTCATGCGAAGTCATGCATATACTTGCAGGGTGTCCAAGGTCCTCACCTGCCTGCCTGCCGGCGAGCGCGTCGGTATCGCCTTCTCCGGCGGCCTCGACACCTCGGTCGCGGTCGCATGGATGCGCGAGAAGGGCGCGGTCCCCTGCACCTACACCGCCGACATCGGCCAGTACGACGAGCCCGACATCGCCTCGGTCCCCGGCCGCGCCGAAGCCTACGGCGCGGAGATCGCCCGGCTGGTGGACTGCCGCACCGCCCTCGTTGAGGAGGGTCTCGCGGCCCTGACCTGCGGCGCGTTCCACATCAGGTCCGGCGGCCGCCCTTACTTCAACACCACCCCGCTGGGTCGCGCGGTCACTGGCACGCTGCTGGTCCGGGCGATGCTCGAGGACGGCGTGCAGATCTGGGGCGACGGCTCCACCTTCAAGGGCAACGACATCGAGCGGTTCTACCGCTACGGCCTGCTGGCCAACCCGGCGCTGCGGATCTACAAGCCGTGGCTGGACGCGGACTTCGTCGGCCAGCTCGGCGGCCGCAAGGAGATGTCCGAGTGGCTCGTCGCCCACGGCCTGCCGTACCGGGACGCCGCCGAGAAGGCCTACTCGACCGACGCGAACATCTGGGGCGCGACCCACGAGGCGAAGTCCCTGGAGCACCTCGACCACGGCATCGAGATCGTCGAGCCGATCATGGGCGCGCGGTTCTGGGACCCCGATGTCGAGATACCCGCCGAGGACGTCACTGTCGGCTTCGAGCAGGGGCGGCCGGTGACGATCAACGGCAAGGAGTTCGCGTCAGCCGTCGACCTGGTGCTGGAGGCCAACGCGGTCGGCGGCCGGCACGGCATGGGCATGTCCGACCAGATCGAGAACCGGGTGATCGAGGCCAAGAGCCGCGGCATCTACGAGGCGCCGGGCATGGCGCTGCTGCACGCGGCGTACGAGCGGCTGGTCAACGCGATCCACAACGAGGACACCCTGGCCAGCTACCACAACGAGGGCCGGCGGCTGGGCCGGCTGCTCTACGAGGGCCGCTGGCTGGACCCGCAGGCGCTGATGCTGCGCGAGTCGCTGCAGCGCTGGGTCGGGACGGTGATCACCGGCGAGGTGACGCTGCGGCTGCGCCGCGGCGAGGACTACTCCCTCCTGGACACCTCCGGCCCCGCGTTCAGCTACCACCCGGACAAGCTGTCCATGGAGCGGATCGAAGACTCGGCGTTCGGGCCCGTCGACCGCATCGGCCAGCTGACCATGCGCAACCTCGACATCGCCGATTCCCGGTCCAAGCTGGAACAGTACGCCGGGGCCGGCCTGGTCGGCAGCCAGCAGCCGGCGCTGATCGGAGCGGCTCAGGCGGCCTCGACCGGTCTGATCGGCGCGATGCGCGAGGGCGGCGCCGAGACGATCGCCTCCCGCGGCAAGGCCGACACCAAGCAGGCAATGCTCGACCGCGCCGCCATGGAGTCCGGAACGGACTGAATTTTCTGCCCTGAACGCGCCGCCATCCCCAGTCGGGTCCGCGTCCGCCGGTCCGGCCGGGGGGTTCAGCCCGATGCTGTCGCCGCGGAGAGGATGTCCGCCGGCGCCGTGCTGCCAGGCGGCTTGCCCGCCCGGGCGGCCTGGTTTGCCAGCCGCTGCAGCGTCTCGTTGACCGGGGCGGGCACCCCGTGCATCCGCCCCAGCAGGACGATCTCGCCGTTCAGGAAGTCGGCCTCGATCGTCCCGGTCTGCCGGATCAGGCTCTGCCACGACGACCCGCCGGAGTACTCCGCCCCGTCGACGGCGCCGACCTGCGCCTCGTCCGAGCGGGCCGCGTCGATCTCTTCCCGCGACGCATGGCCGATGCCCGCCGCGCGCAGGACCGCGATCCCCTCGGAGCGCGCCCGCTGCCGCAGTTCCCGGGCGTCGTCGCTAAACCGTGCCGCGGGCCCGCACAGCGCCTCGATCGCGTTGGTCAGGTTGCTGAGCAGCTTTCCGTACTTCCAGCGCATGACGTCGTCGCTGGCCGGGGCGAGGAAGCGGCTCGCGTCGAGCGCCGCGCTGATCTGCTCCGTCCCGGCGTCGGTTCCCGACGGATAGCGGCCGACCGGGAGCAGGCCGGCCCGCGGGGTGCCGTGCGCTCGCACCACACCGGGCTGCAGATGCGTCGCGGGCAGCCACACGCACATCCCGTACACCCGCCGGAAGCGCCGCAGCGCGATGCGCTCGTTCGCCACGCCGTTCTGCGCGCAGACGACAGGCAGCAACCCCGCCGCAGCTTCCCCGGCATCATGCACCGGCTGCCACGCCCATTGCTCAAGCACGCCGACCGTGTCCTGTCCCTTGGTCGACAGGATCAGCACGTCACCG
>JASHOI010000471.1 GCA_030041195.1 Streptosporangiaceae bacterium
GGGGCCGGCCTCGTCGGCGCGCCCGGCGCGCCGCCGCTGAGCGCAGCCACGGTCGGCTTGGTCGCCGCGATGGCGCTGGGCGTGACGGTCGTCGCGACGTTCGGGCCGGCCATCCGCGCGGGCCGTCTGAGTACGGTCAGCGCGCTCAACGGCACCGTACGGCCACCCAGGCGCCGGGGACCGGCCGCCGCGTTCTCCGCGCACCTTCCGGTGCCGCTGCTCCTAGGCCTGCGCCTGGCGGCACGCCGGCCACGCCGGATCCTGCTCAGCACCCTCAGCATCGCGGTGACCGCGAGCGGCATCGTCGCCGTGCTCGTTGTCCACGCCGCCGGTAACGACCAGGGATTTCTCACCCCGGGCAACCCGCAGGACGCCCGGCTGGACCAGGTGACGACGGTCGTGTCGGCGATGCTCATCGTCCTGGCCGTGGTCAACGCGATCTTCATCGCGGTGGCAACGGCCCTGGACGCCCGGCACTCATCGGCGCTCGCCAGGGCCCTGGGCGCGACCCGCCTGCAGGCCGGCACCGCGCTCGCCGTGGTCCAGGCGTTTCCCGCGCTGGCCGGCGCGCTGCTCGGCATCCCGGGCGGCATCGGTATCTATGACGCCGCGAGCAACGGAGGGAGTACGACGGTTCCCCCGGCCTGGTGGCTCGCGGTCATGGTCCTCGCGACCGTGGCCGCCGTGGCGGTGCTCACCGTCGCCCCGGCGCGCATCGCCGCCCGGCAGCCCGTGGCGCAGATCCTTCAGGCCGAGAGCGCCTGACCGGCCAGCCTCCGGCCACCCGACCCTCAGGTACCCGAAAGGCGCACTTCAGATGACCAAGCTCGAGATCGTCAAGATCCCTGAACGGATAGCAAGGAGGTGGCGCACCGCCCGCTCGAACACCGCCGTGGCGGCGGTTCCGGTGCTGCATTGGCGCTCGTGCGATGGCGGGTTCCAGTGCGCCACCGCCCGGGTGCCGCTGGACTACGCCGAGCCTCGCGGCGCCACAATCAGCCTCATCTTCACCACACTCGCCACGCTGCGCCTGCGCAGCACCGCCGAAGGCCCGCCCGAGATACCCCAGCCAGACGACCTGCAGCTGCACCTGCTCGACCTGCTCAAAATCGACCCCAGGAATCCCGGCGAGCCCAACTAACCTCATGTGCGAATCGCGGGTCAGCAGCCGGGCCTGCCGACCGCGATACCAGGCCCAGTGCTTGCCTCGACGTTCACTCTTACCATCGCTGGATCGGTGCCGGTCACCCACACCCGAGCTTATCTCGTTGTGACGCGGAACCGTTCGTGATGAGTTACGGAAGTGTGGGACGCGAATGTAGGTCACTGGCTGGTAGCTTCCGGGGTGGCGCCTGGCCCGGAAGGGTGGCCATCCGCTCCCGGATGCCCTGCTCGGATGCGGTCAGGCCGACGGGCCGCCCGGCGCCGCCCGAGGTCCCCAGCAGGCCACCGGCGACTCGCAGGATCTGCTCGGTGAGTTCGGCAGGTCCCAGCCTGCCGCCGGGCCGGTACCAGCGGTGCAGCGAGGTCAGCATGGTCAGGATGAGGTTGGCTGCGATCTCGGTATCGGCGCCGTCCGGCCCACCGGTGCGGCACTCGTCCAGCAGCCGGGCGAAGTCCTCGGTGACCTCTCTCGCCCAGGCACGGAACCTGCGCCGCGCCCCGGCGGAGAGCTCGGTCTCCTCGCTGAAGACGATGGCGTAGAACGTCCGGTTGGTTACCGCCGCCTGGACGTGAACGGCGATGACCTCGCGGAGCTTGCCGGCCGGCTCGTGATCGCTGACGAGGATCTCTCGCAGCCGTGCGCCGAGGTAGCCCGTGATCTCGTCGACAGTCAGGTCGAGAAGTTCGCGCTTGCTCCTGGTGTACTTGTACACGGTCGGCCGGGAGATCCCGGCTGCCTCGGCGATGTCGTCGATCGTGGTGTTGCGGTAGCCGCGTTGCTCGAACACCTCAGCCGCGGCGCGCACCAGGGCGCGGGTGTCAGTCGCTCGTTCTCTCGCCATCTTCCCGTCCTGCTCGTCCGAGCGACATCGGCGTGTGGTCAGCTCCTGGCGAGGATAGTGACGGCTGCGACCGCGGCGTCCGGGTCGGCGTATCCGCCAGCGTTCTCCGCCAACGCTAGCCTGGCCCCCGCCACCTGCCGGTCACCCGCGCGGCCGCGAAGCTGGTCAGCCAGTTCGGCGATCTGCCCGAGGCCGGTTGCGCCCAGCGGGTGGCCCTTGCTTTCCAGGCCGCCGCTCGGATTGACCGGCATCTTCCCGCCGATACGTGTGCGCCCGTCCCGCAGCAGGGCCGTGGCGCCTCCCGGCGCGCACAGCCCGAGTTCCTCCAGCACGATGAGTTCCGCCGGAGCAGTGGCATCGTGGCACTCCACCACGCTGATGTCCGCAGGACCGACGCCGGCCATCGCGTAGGCTGCCCGTGCCGCGGCGGGCACCACCTCGCCGTAGCTGCCGGGCCGGGCACATGCCAGCGAGGTCGCCAGCAGCCGGACCGGCTCAGCTCCGCATCGCGCGGCCAGCTCGGGCGTGGTCACGACGACCGCGGCCGCGCCGTCACTCATCGGGGCGCACATGGGCAGGGTCAGAGGACCGGAAATCTGGCGTGCGGACAGTACCTCGGCGACAGTCATCCGCGCCCCGTACTGCGCTTTCGGATTCGCCCGGCCGTGCTCGTGGTTCTTGGCGCTCACCAGCGCGAAATCCTCGACTGTCGCATCGGAGCGGTCGAGGTACCAGCGGGCATAGCGCGCATAGATGTCCATGAAGATGGACCCGCGTCCGCCGGTGCCCAGCTCAGCGCGTATGTCCTCGAGCCGGTCCTGGTCGACGGCGGCGGTGAGCGCCCCGAGGGCCCTCGCCTTGTCAGCCACGACCAGCTTCTCGGCTCCCACGGCTATGGCGACATCCGCCTGACCGGAGGCGACCGAGAGCCACGCCTGATTCAGAGCCGTGGACCCGGAAGCGCACGCGTTCTCGACATTGATCAGCGGTCGCCCGGCCAGCACGGTGCCGGCGACGGCCTGCTGGCCGCGCGCCGACTCCTGCCCCTGCAGCAGCCCGGACAGCACGTTGCCGTAGTAGACAATGCCAATCTGCTCGCCCCTGCCGGTCATGCCAGCATCCGCCAGCGCCTCGGTCACGGCCTCGCCGACGAGTGACTTGATGCCGCGACCGGGATGCTTTCCGAAGCTCGTCATGCCGGTACCGGTGATGACCACCTCACCCATGCTGCCTGCCACTCCTCACCTGTCCAGGACCTCGCGGCCGATTAGCTCGCGGGCGATTATCAGCTTCTGGATCTGCGCCGTCCCGTCGCCGATGAGATAGCCGGAGACATCCCGCAGCAGCGCCTGGAACGGCATCTCGTCGGACCAGCCCACCTGGCCATGCAGCACGATGGCGTCGCGGATCGCGTCGAACGCCACCTGCGGCGCCCACCACTTCAGCATTGCGGCCTCGGCGGTGTGCGGCTGGCCGGCCATGCGCAGGCCGAGCGTGTGCAGCGCAAGCGCGCGCACCGCCGCCAGGTAGGTCGAGTGTTCCGCGATCGGAAACGAAACGCCCTGGTAGGCCGCCAGCGGCTTGCCGAAGGAATGTCGCTGCCTCGAGTAAGTGATGGCCGCATCGAGAGCGCGCTGCGCGCTGCCGGCCACCATCAGGGCGATCAGCGTCCGGGTGAGATCGAACTCGCCCATGATGAGCCGGAATCCGGCGCCTGGCTGTCCCAGCAGCCGCTCGTCCGGCACGAAGGTGTCGTCCATCGCGATCGAGCCACGCCCGAGCGGGACAAATCCGGGGTCGCGGAACCGCTGCACCGACACCGAGGGGTCGTCCAGCGGCACCAGGAACGCGCTGATCCCGCCCGACCCGCCTGATGACGCCGGGCTGCCGTCGGCCGCGGTTCGGGCCAGCACAATCGCGGCGTCGGCGTGCGGCGCCAGGGTGATCGAGGTCTTCTCTCCGGTGAGCCGCCACCCGCTGCCGACCCGGCGCGCGCGGGTGGTCAGCGCGGCGGCGTCGGAGCCGCACTCGGGCTCGGTCAGTGCGATGGCGCACACGCCATCCCCGGCGAGGAGCCGGGGCAGCCACTCCGCGACAACGGGACCGCTTCCGCGAGCGGCTATGATGTTCGCGGCGACGTTGCCGCCGAACACGAGGTAGCCGCAGTTAGGGTCCGCGTACGCGACTTCCTCGCAGGCGAGTCCGAGGGCGATCAGGTCCGCGCCCTGCCCGCCGGCCTCCTCCGGAAGGCACAGGCCGATGAGCCCTGCGGCCGCGAGCTCCCTAAGCTCGGCGTACGGGAACGCGTCCGATCTGGACCGGGCCAGGTAGCCGTCAGCGAACTCGGCGCGGGCGAGCCGTCGCACGTCCCGCCGGAACGCCTCGTGGTCCGCTCCGAGGGTGAAGGCTGGAAACTCCAACGCTGTCCGCTCCGTCCTGGTCATCGGCATCTGGTTCACCGCCCGTCGAAGTGCGAGAGGCGTCGCTCATCTCGGCGCTCATGTCATCCGTATCCCGCCGTCGAGGGGAATCGCCGTGGCATTCAGGTAGCGGTTCCGGACGATGTGCTCGGCCAGGCCGGCGAATTCCGCCGGATCGCCGAGCCGGCGTGGGTAGAGCACCATGCGCTCCAGATCGGCCACTACCTGGTCCGGCAGCCCCGCCGCCATGGGCGTCCGGAACAGACCGGGGGCTATGGTCACCACGCGGACGCCGTGCTCGGCCAGGTCACGGGCGACCGGCAGCATGAGGCCCAGGACGCCGGCCTTGCTCGCGGCGTAGGCAGCCTGTCCGCGCTGGCCTTGCCAGGCGGCACCGGAGGACACATTGATGATGACCCCCCGCTCGCCGTCGCTGTCGGCGGCGTTCCGGGCCATGAGCCTCGCGCTGTGCCGCACCACGTCGAACAGCCCGATCAGGTTTGTCTCGACAACACGCCGGAACTGATCGAGCGGCAGCGGCCCGCGGCTGCTCAGCGTCTTGCCGGGCGTGGCCACGCCGGCCGCGTTGACGCAGATGTGCACCGCGCCGTGACCTTCCTCAATGCGCGCGAAGGCCTCCCGGACCGACTGCTCGTCGGTCACGTCAGCATGTACTGGCGCCAGGTCGCCGTCGCCAGCCATAGCCGTCTGGCTCGCCGCGTCGGCATCCCGGTCCAGCACAACGACACGGGCACCCGCCCGTGCGAACGCGAGCGCCGTTGCCCGGCCGAGGCCGGAGCCTCCGCCGGTCACGACGGCTATCCGTCCCGCTAGCTCCACCCGCTCGCCTAACTGTCCGCCGAGTACCTGTCGCGGTATTCCGCGACGAGGGTCTTCTTGCTCGTCTTGCCGACGCTCGTCTTCGGAATCTCGGAGACGAAGATGATCTCGTCGGGAAGCTGCCAGCGCGCGAACCGCTCGAGCAGTAGCTCGCGGATCTCAGCGTCGGTGACCGGTGGGCCTTCCCGGCGGACCACCAGAGCCAGCGGGCGCTCCTGCCACTTGGGGTGCGGAAGGCCCACGACCGCGGCGTCGGCCACCTGCGGGTGGTCCATGATGGCGTTCTCCATGTCGATGGAAGAGATCCACTCGCCGCCGCTCTTGATCACGTCCTTGATCCGGTCGACCACCTTCAGGTACCCGTCCGGGTCGATGGTCCCGGCGTCGCCGCTGTGCCAGAACCCGTCCCGGAACACCTGCTCGGTGCCTGGCGCGTTGAAGTAGCTTCCGGCGATCCACGGGCCGCGCATGCACACCTCGCCGATGCTCGTGCCGTCGTGCGGGATCTCGTTGCCCTGAGGATCGACAACCCGGACGTCCACGCCGGAGATGAGCAGTCCCTGCTTGCGTCTCAGGTCCCACTGCTCCTCCAGGGAGAGCCGGGCGCGAACGGAAGGCTTGATCCGGTAGTTGATCGTGACGAGCGGAGTGGTCTCGGTCGCACCGTAGACGTGGATGATCTCGGCTCCGGTCAGCTCCTTGAAGCCGCGCATCAGCGAGAGCGGGGGCTCGGTCGCGCCCGAGAGCAGGCGCGCGCGGCTCAGGTCAGGCTTTTCGTCCATCCGGCGGATGTACTCCAGCATCGGCTGGAAGATGGCAGGGGCGCCATGGCCGAGCGTGACGCCCTCGCTGGCCATCAGGTCGACCAGCAAGCCCGGCTCGCTGGCGGTGTACCTGCCGGGGAAGACCATCTTGGCGCCCATCAGGGCGCAGGCGTAGAACAGCCCCCACGACTGCCCGTGAAACATGGGCACGATCATGAGGGCGCAGTCATCGCTGTTAACTCCGACCTGCGCGGCCATCGTGAGCGAGTGCAGGCAGATGTTGCGGTGCGAGTAGTAAACGCCCTTCGGCCGTCCGGTCGTGCCCGAGGTGTAGCAGGCGCTGTACGCGCTGTCCTCGTCTACCGCCGGCCAGTCGTAGAACGAGGGCTCGGCCGCCAGCAGTTCCTCATAGCCATAGACCGGGCTCAGCGTGGTGACGATCTGCGATACCGGATTGTCCGACAGGACGACGACGCCCCTGACTCCGTCTAGCTCGGGCACGATGGTCTCGGCGAGGGAAAGCAGGGATTCATCGCAGCAGAGCAGCGAGATGCCGCTGTGCTGGGCGACATAGGTCAGGTCCTCCGCGCCCAGGCGCAGATTCATCTGTACCTGCACCGCGCCGGTGCCCGGAACGGCGAAATAGAGCTCGAGGTGCCGGTGGGTGTTCCAGGCCAGCACGCCGACCCGGTCGCCCGGCTGTATGCCCAGGCGCTCCAGCGCACTGGCGAACCGCCCGGCCCGCTCGTACGCCTCTGCATACGTGTACCGGCGCAACTCGCCGTCGACCCGATAGGCGATCTCCTGCTCCGGGTACGTTCGCGCTGCGTGCCGGAGAAACGTCGTGGTGTTGAGCTGGTAGTCATCCATGGAGGTGGATGGGTGCCCGGTAACACGCCTCATGACCTGCCTCGCCTTTCGTGATCCGGCTCGGTGCGGGCTGTGCCTGCGGGGCAGCCCCAGGTCTCTAACTTAACTAACTAGTTAGTATTGTGCAATGCTCACCGGGCATCCATCCCGGTGGTGCTGAGACGGGGCGGGCCAGGCGCCACCGGCATCCTCACCCCACGCTGCCTCGAGGCAAGCGACCGGTGGGAGCAAACCTGGCAGCCCGCCAGCCAGGCCCGCGCCGCCTGAACCACGATCTGACATAGCGCCACACTCAGCCGCCCAGGCCAGCCGAAGCTATCAGCCAGGACGCGGGACCGGCTGGCCAGGAAGGCGTTGATATCCGAGGCCGCACGCGGGACGGTGCGGGCGAGTGACCTGGCGGCTGCTATGTCCCGGCGGCAGAGGCGAAGCGGCGGTGAAGGTAGGTGGAGAAGTAGCTGCCGTAACGACGCTGCAGCTCCGGCAGCCGCCAGTCCCGGCCGCTGATCGTGCCGCGGCAGGATGGCGTGCCACAGTTGCAGGTCATCGGGTCGTCGGCGTCGTCGAACAGGGCGTAGTCGGTGGTCAGCTCCTCCCCCGCTGCGACGTCGCGCATGGCCACCAGCACGATGTTGCCGGCGAAGCCGACGTTGGGCTCACAGGAGTGATTGATGAACAGCATGACCGGCTCGTACTCGGCCTCGTCCAGTGCCACGAGGTAGAAGCCGTCGGCGACCTGTACCTCGGAGTTGCGCAGCCGTTCCGGCAGCGCCTCCAGCGTGGCCGTGTCGACGAGGTGGCCGCCCTTGATCGCGACGATCTCGTCCTTGGCGATCGGCGCGACCGCGATCAGGCCGCGGCCCGCGATCTCACTGGGCCTGCCCTTGACCGCCTTGGGCGAGATGTAGCTGGAAACGGCCAACGCTACGGCCCGGCCGGCGACGCGGGAAGCTCCCCCGTGGCCTCGTAGTCCGCGATCTCTCCCAGTCGCCGGGCGTGCCTCTCCGCGCCGGAGAACTCGGTCTCCACGAACACCTGCGCGAACGACACGGCATCCTCGACGGAGTACATGCGCGCCCCGAGACTGAGCACGTTCGCGTTGTTGTGCAGCCGGGCGAGCTGGGCCGTCTCCTGACTCCAGGCGATCGCGGCCCGCACCCCGCGTATCTTGTTCGCGGCGATCGCCTCGCCGTTCCCCGAGCCGCCGATGACGATGCCCAGGCTGCCCGGGTCCCTGACGGCGGCGTCGGCCGCGCGCATCACATACGGCGGGTAGTCGTCGTCATCGCGCTCGGCATCCGGGCCGCAGTCGACCGGATCGTGGCCTGCCTGCTTCAGCCACTCGATGAGGTGGCCCTTCAGCACGAAACCCGCGTGGTCGGATCCTAGGTAGACGCGCACGGGCACCAGTCTGTCAGACCCGCCGCCGGCGGGTGGCCCGGTGTCAGTCGAAGATCGGGTCCCTGGTGCGGCTGCGCTTCAGCTCGAAGAAGCCGTCGGTGCCCGCGACGGCCAGCACGCCGTCCCAGAGCCTGGCCGCGTCGTCGCCGCGCGGGATCGGCGAGACCACGGGACCGAAGAAGGACACGCCGTCGACCGAGATCACCGGCGTGCCTACCTCGTACCCGACCCGGTCCATGCCGTCGGCCGTCGATGCCCGCAGCGCTTCGTCGTGCGACGGGTCGTCCATCGCGTCCGCCAGGTCCGCCGGCAGGCCGGCCTCCGCCAGCGCGGCCTCGACCGTGGCCCGGTCCTTCGGCGCCTGCTCGTGGTGGAACCGCGTGCCGAGCGCGGTGTACAGCGGCAGCAGCACCTCGGGGCCGAACTTCTGCTCGGCGGCAATGGCGACCCGCACCGGTCCCCACGCCTGCGCCATCAGCTCCTGGTACTCCTCGGGCAGGTCTCTGCCCTCGTTGAGCACCGCGAGGCTCATCACGTGCCAGCGTGGCGCCACCGGGCGCACCTTCTCGACCTCGAGCAGCCAGCGCGACGCGATCCACGCCCACGGGCAAAGAGGATCAAACCAGAAATCGACGGGGGTTGGCTCGGGCTCGGCCATGATCGTTCTCCTCGGGAGGGGCGGGGTGATGCTGGCGACAACCGGGGGGCTGGCCGGGTCATTCCACGGGCCGGCGTGCGACTATTCTCGCCAGCGTCCGTCCGGGAAAGGATCTCTCCGGTGACCAGCAACCTCACGCGCGATGAGGCGCGGGAACGCGCGAGCCTGCTCGATGTGCAGTCCTACAGTGTCGAGCTGGACCTGACCGAGGGTGACGTCACGTTCGGCTCGGTGACCACGGTCAGCTTCGGCTGCAGGCGCCCCGGTGCGTCAGCGTTCATAGACCTCACGGCGCCGGCGGTGCACGAGATCACGCTCAACGGGGTCCGCGTCGGCCCGGAGAGCTTCGACGGGAACCGGATCGCTCTGGCCGGCCTCGCCGAGAGCAACGAGCTGCGGGTCGCCGCCGACTGCGCCTACTCACGCTCCGGCGAGGGCCTGCACCGGTTCACCGACCCCGCCGACGGCGGCGTCTACATGTATTCCGACCTCGAGACGTTCGACGCGCACCGCATCTACGCCTGCTTCGACCAGCCGGACCTGAAGGCCACCTTCGAGTTTCAGGTCACCGCCAGGCAGGGCTGGCAGGTGATCTCGAATGCCGCGCCGGAAACGGTTGCCCAGGCGCCCCTGACGAAGACGGCGCTCTGGGTGTTCCCGCGAACGGCGGTGCTGCCGACGTACATCACCGCGGTCGCGGCCGGCCCGTACCACGTGGTGCGCTCTGAGCACGACGGGATCCCGCTCGGAATCTACTGCCGCCAGTCGCTGGCCCCTTACCTGGACCCGGACGAGATCCTCGAGGTGACCAGGCAAGGCTTCGACTACTTCCACGCCGCGTTCGGGGTGCGCTACCCGTTCGGCAAGTACGACCAGCTGTTCGTGCCCGAGTTCAAGGCAGGCGCCATGGAGAACGCGGGCTGCGTCACGTTCCTCGAGGCCTACGTGTTCCGGTCGCGGGTGACGGACAGCTCACGGGAAGCGCGCGCCGAGACGATCCTGCACGAAATGGCGCACATGTGGTTCGGCGACCTGGTCACCATGCGCTGGTGGGATGACCTGTGGCTCAACGAGTCGTTCGCCACCTGGGCCAGCCTCGTGGCAGAGTCCGAGGCCACCCGCTGGACGGGCGCCTGGACCACGTTCACCCAGGCCTGGAAGACGTCGGCGTACCGGCAAGACCAGCTTCCGTCCACGCACCCGGTGGCGGCCGACATCCCCGACATCGAAGCCGTCGAGGTGAACTTCGACGGGATCACGTACGCCAAGGGCGCGGCGGTGCTCAAGCAGCTTGTCGCCCACGTCGGCCGGCAGAATTTCCTCACCGGGGTGCGCCGGTACTTCGCGCAGCACGCGTGGGGCAACGCGACGCTCGCCGATCTCCTCACCGCGCTCCAGGAGGCCTCCGGACGTGACCTGGCGGCCTGGTCGAAGAAGTGGCTCGAGACCGCCGGGATCAACACGCTGCGGCCGGAGTACCAGTGCGACAGCGACGGCAGGTTCTCCGAGTTCGCGGTGCTCCAGGAGGCACCAGCAAGCCACCCGGTGCTCCGCCCGCACCGCATCGCGATCGGCCTGTACGACCGGGGCGAACAAGGGGGCCTGTCCCGGCGGTACCGGGTCGAGATCGACGTCGACGGCGAGCGGACCGAGGTGCCGGAGCTGATCGGGCAGCAGCGGCCGGACCTGATCCTCGTCAACGACGACGACCTCACCTACGCGAAGATCCGCCTGGACACCCATTCTCTGCGCACGCTCATCACCGGCATCGGCGAGCTCACCGAGTCGCTGCCGGCGGCGCTGTGCTGGTCCGCCGCGTGGGACATGTGCCGGGACGCGGAACTGCCCGCGCGCGAGTACGTGAGCGTGGCCATGTCCGGTGTGGACGCGATAGAGGACATCACGGGGCTGCAGACCGTGCTGCGCCAGGCAGCGAGCGCGGTGCGCCGGTTCGCCGACCCGGCCTGGCGCGCCACCGGGCTCGACCAGATCGCCGGGGTGGTGCGGGAGCTCCTGCAGCACGCCGAGCCGGGGTCGGACCGCCAGCTCGCGTATGCCCAGGCGTTTGCCGGGGTGGCCAGCTCGGCCGCTGACCTGGCGCTGCTGGCGGGACTGCGGGACGGCTCCGCGGTGATCGAGGGCCTCGCGGTCGACACCGAGCTGCGCTGGGACCTGCTGTACCGGCTGGCCAGCTGCGGCGCCGCCGGGGCCGCCGAGGTCGACGCCGAGCTGGCCAGGGACAACACGGACGTGGGCGCCCGGCACGCCGCTGCCTGCCGTGCGGCGTTTCCCGACCCGGTGGCCAAGGAGCAGGCCTGGAGCCAGATCACCGGTGGCACGCTGCCGAACGCGACGTTCCGGGCCACGCTCGACGGGTTCGCCGGCCCAGACGCGGGCGAGCTGCTGGAGCCGTACGTGAACCGCTATTTCGACGTCGTCGCCGGCATCTGGCGGGACTGGGGCTCGGACATGGCGCAGCACTTCGCCGAGTACGCCTACCCGCGGTGGAAGGTCACGCCGGATGCCATCGCGGCCGCCGACGCCTCCATCGACAGGATGGACGCGCCGCCGTCGCTGCACCGGCTGCTGATCGAGGGCAGGGACGACGTGGCCCGCGCCCTGCGCTGCCGCGAGCGGGACGCCCAGGCAACGTAGCCTGCTCGTCAGGGCTTGCGCGCGACCCCGCCCCACAGGTTCGACGGCGTCTTGGCCTCGATCTCCGAGCGGGGCCGCCATTCGGGCACCGGCACCAGGCCCGGCGGCACGAACTCGAGGCCCTCGAAGAACTCCATGACCTGCGCGTGAGACCGGAACGTCGCCGACTCGGCCGCCTGTGCGTTGTAGCGCCGGCTCGCCTCGGCGCCCGCGGCGGCATCGATGTCCGACGCCGGGTGCGAAATGGTGAGGTAGCTGCCCGACGGCACGGCACTGATCAGCGCCGCCACGGATGCGCGCGGGTCATCCTGCTCACCGACCATGTGCAGTATCCCGAGCAGCATCAAGGCCACGGGCTCGGAGAAGTCCAGCGTCCGCCTGGCCTCGGACAGCACAGTGGCGGTGTCACGCAGGTCGGCGTCGATGTAGTCGGTGGCACCCGCCGGGTCACTGGCGAGCAGGGCCCGGGCGTGGGAGAGCACGACCGGGTCGTTGTCCACGTAGACCACCCGGCACTCCGCAGCGACCGACTGGGCGACCTCGTGGGTGTTGTTCGCGGTCGGGATCCCGGTGCCGATATCGAGGAACTGCCGGATTCCGGCCTCGGCGACCAGGTAGCTCACTACCCGCGCCAGGAACGCCCTGTTGGCCTGGACCGAGTGTGCGATGTTCGGATAGGCCTGCATCACCTGGTCGCCGACCGCACGGTCGGCCGCATAGTTGTCCTTGCCGCCGAGCCAGTAGTCGTAGACGCGGGCGATGTGAGCCACGCTGGTGTCGAACGCCGGCGGCCCGGCGTCGCTTGCGCTCATGCGCGAAGCCTACGGGAGCGGCCGGCGTCCCGCGGCCTCGGCACAGACCGCACGAAGAAGGGGCAGGTCGGGCAGCTCCTCGACGAGCACGGCCCGGCCGCTCGCGTCACAGAGCGGTATCTGCCAGTTCGGGTACTCGTCGCTGGTGCCGGGGAGGTTCTGGGCGCGGCGGTCGCCCACCGCGTCGGCCAGCGAGACGCCGACGAGCGCAGCGGGGGTCAGGCTCAGGTAGCCGTACAGCGCCACCGTGAACGCGTCGGGCCCGGGCAGCGGGCCATCCGGGATCAGGCCGCGCGCAGCCAGGGCGTCGCGCCAGCTCGACAGCATCAGCGCCGCGGCGTCGCGTTCCGTGTGTTCCGGACGGTTGAGCAACCCGAGACGGGCCCGCACCGTTACCTGCTCGCCGGTGCGGAACGCGGCGACCGGCGGCACGTCGTGGGTTCCGACGGTTGCCATGCAGTCGTGGCGCCAGTGCTCCGGCGCCAGCGCCGCGCCATCGGGCTCACGCGCGAACCAGAGCATCATCGTGCCCATGATGCCGCTGGAGGCGAGATACTCCCGGATCCACGGGTCGACGGTGCCGAGGTCCTCGCCGATCGCCAGCGCGCCGGCGGCCGCGGCCTGGCCGGCCAGCGCGGCCACCGTGGCGTGGTGGTCGTAACGGATGTACGCGCCGCGGTCTGGCGTCATGCCGTGCGGTACGCACCACAGCCGCATCAGGCCCATCACGTGGTCGACCCGCAGCCCGCCCGCGTGCCGCAGCGCAGCGGCGAACAGGCCGGCCACCGGCCGGTAGCCGGCCTCGGCCATCCGCTGCGGATGCCACGGCGGCTGTGACCAGTCCTGCCCTCGCTGGTTGAACTCGTCCGGCGGCGCTCCCACGGACAGGCCGCCGACGAGCAGGTCCTGGTTCGCCCACGCGTCCGCCCCGCCCGGATGCACGCCGACCGCGAGGTCCGTGATGATCCCCGTGCCCATGCCGGCCGCGAGCGCCGCCCGCTGCGCGGCCGCCAGCTGCTCACCCGCCAGCCACTGCAGCCAGGCGTGGAAGTCCGCGTCCGGCTCTGCCCACGGCCCGCCGGGCATCGCCGCGCGCGCCGCTTCGGGGTCGCGGTCCGCGGCCGGCCAGGACCGCCAGTCCGGGCCGTGGCGGTCCGCGAGAACGCACCAGGTGGCCCAGTCCTCGAGGTCGCGGCCCTCACGCTCGCGGTAGCGGTGGTACTCCGCGCGCCGCGGGCCGGCCAGCGGCACCCGGTGGATGATCTCCAGCGCCTCCCGCTTCGCGGCCCACACCGCGTCCCTGTCGATGAGATCGCCGGTGGCGTTCTTGGCCCGCAGCGGGGCCGCCAGCGACTCGATCCGCTCCCGCTGGCCGGGCTCCAGCAGGCCGAACTCCGGGATGTCCTCGATCCGCAGGTACAGCGGGCTCATGTACCTCCGGGTCATCGGCAGGTACGGGGACGCGCTGAGCGGCGGCCGCGGCTCGGCGGCGTGCAGCGGGTTGATCAGCACGAATCCCGCGCCCAGGTCCCGGGCACTCCAGCTGGCCAGCTCGGCGAGGTCGCCCAGGTCGCCGTGGCCCCACGACCGCCGCGACCGGACCGAGTAGAGCTGCACGGTAAACCCCCACGACCGGCCGTCGGGGACCCGGGGCGTCGCCGGGACCTCCGGGCTGTCCCGCCCGGGCGCGGGTCCGGTGACGCGCGCAGGCTGGCCGCCGCCGCCCCGTTCCGGCACCGGCTGCGGCACCGCGTCAAGGGCGGCCAGGATCGCGGCGAGCGTCTCGGCGCTCACCTCGGTCGGCTGCTCGCGCCAGTCCAGGTAGCAGGGAGCGATCCCGGCGGCCTCGGCCCGCCGGATCAGCTCGGGATCGGTCACCGATCAATGATCGGGCAGGTGCCGGGCGCGGCGCGACCCGATCGCCAGCTACCGCGACCTGCGGGTCCCGCCGACCGGGCTTGGCGGGACGGCGGTCGTGCCCGCGGCCGCCGCGAGCTCGCTGCCCTCCAGGTGCAGCTGCGGCAGGATCGGCTCCAGCCAGCGGGGCATCCACCAGGCCTTGGCGCCGAGCAGCGCCATGATCGCGGGCACCAGGATCATCCGGACCAGCGACGCGTCGATGAACACGGCCACCGCCATGCCGACGGCCAGCATCTTCACCGCGATCTGGTCGTTCAGGATGAAGCTGGCGAACACCGTCACCATGATGGCGGCGGCCGTCGTGATCACCCGCGCGGTGCTGCCAATGCCGATCGCGACGCTGCGGTGCGCATCGCCGGTGCCGAGCCACGCCTCGTGCACCCGGGAGAGCAGGAACACCTCGTAGTCCATGGACAGGCCGAAAACGATCGCGAACACCATCATCGGCACGTATGCCGGGATCGGTGAGGTGGTGTGCACCCCGATCAGGCTGGCGCACCAGCCCCACTGGAAGACCGCGACGATCACGCCGTACGCGGCGCCGATCGACAGCAGGTTCATGATCGCCGCCTTGACGGCGATCACCACCGAGCGGAACGCCGTGGTCAGCAGCACGAAGGCCACGGCCACCACCGCGAGGATGAGGATCAGCATGCGGCTGGAGATCTGATTGGTGAAGTCGACGTTGCCCGGCGTCGTGCCCGTGACGTAGGTGGTGACGTGGTACTTGGGCAGCACGTCGTCGCGGAGCGTCTGCACCAGCTTGGACGTGGCCGTGGCCTGCGGCCGCGTGGTCGGGATCGCGTTGAAGACGGCGACGGTCGACGCGCTGTTCACGGCCGTCGGTGACACCGACGCGACCCCGCTGGTCCCGGCGACGCCCTTGGTCATCGAGCTCAGCAGCGACTGGGTGTCCGAACTCGACTCCTTGGGCAGCTTGACCACGACCGTGAGCGGGCCGTTGGCCCCGACGCCGAAGCCCTGGCTGATCAGGTCGTAGGCCTGCCGGCTGGATTCGTTCAGCGGATTGGTGCCCGGGTCCGGCTGGCCGAGATCGATCGACAGCAGCGGGATCGCCAGCACCAGCAGCGCCAGCACGCTGGCGATCCCCCAGGGCCACGGCTGCCTGGCGACCCGGCGGCCCCAGCGGGCGAACCCGCTCTTCTCGTGCCGCTCCTCGGTGACCTCGGCGGTCTGCTTCGCCTGCTCCTGCGCGGAGATGCCCTCCTTGTGCGCGCGGATGCGGGCGGGCAGGGACCGGATATTGCTGCGGACCAGGCCCATGAACGAGGGAACCAGCGTCAGCGCCGCCATCATCGTGACCAGCACCACGACCGCGGCCGCCGCGCCCATCGCGCCGACGAACGGCACCCCGGACAGGTAGAGGCCGAGGATCGCGACCACGACCGTGCTGCCGGCGATGACGATCGAGGCTCCGGACGTGCCCTCGGCCAGGGTGGCGGACTTAACCACGCCCATGCCCTGGTCGAGTTGCTCGCGGTGCCGCGCGGTGAGGAACAGGCCGTAGTCGACCGCGACGCCGAGGCCGAGCAGCGTCGCGACGGTCGGCGCGACGGACGGGAACGTGCCGATCGCGGCGAGCAGCCCGACCACCGAAAGGCCCGCGCCAACGGCGAAGATCGCCGAAACCAGCGGAATGGCCGCGGTGATGAACGAGCCGAACATGAACAGCAGCAGCAACAGGGCGCAGGCCAGGCCGATGAGCTCGGACTTGGTGTCGCCGGTGTCCTGGCCGATCTGCCCGGCGCCGCCGCCGTACTGCACCTCAAGCCCTGCCTTGCGGGCCGGCGCGACCGCGTTGTTGAGCTGGTTCAGGTAGGAGGTATCCAGGCCCGCCGGGTTGTCGCTCCAGGTCACACTCGAATACGCGATCGTGCCGTTCTTGGAGACCGCGCCGGTGTCCGGCGAGGCGAACGGGCTCACCGCGCTGGTCACGCCGGCCAGCTTGGACACGTTGGTGGTGGCCTGGTTCACGGCCGACTTCTGGTCGGCCACGGTTCCGTGGCTGGCATGGAACACGATCTGGCCGCCATAGCCGCCCTTTTGCGGATAATCGCTGTTGAGCACGTTGAGGCCGTTTGCCGAGTTGCTGCCCGGGACCGTGTAGTCGTTGACGTACTTGCCCCCGAACGCGTGGTTGGCGCCGATCAGCACGCCGAGGATGATCACCCACGCCGCGATGAAGATCCAGAATCTACGGGCTGCGAAGCCGCCCAGCCGCTCGAGCAGGTGGTTCATGACGTGTCCCCCAGCGCGTCACAAATGAGCCCCCTGGTCGGTTTCCCGTGCGGCGGGTGCCCAAACCGGGGCGTGTCAGCTCAGACGCTGGCAGGACGCCGCGCGGGGTGTCATCACCCAGGCGGGGTGAAGCCCGGGCGACGACGAAGGGGCGAGCCGGAACCCGCGCGGCGGCCTGCCGGGCGGCCCCTACCCGGTTGCGGACGGGGTGGGGTGGGGGAACGTCGGGAGCTTGGACTCGCAGGCCTTGACCGCGGCCGCCACCTTCGGGTTGTTCGGGTTCAGCCCGTTCAGGAAGCGATCGGCGCGGGGGGAGGCCGAAGGCTCGGGCGTCGGGGCCGTGCTCGGCCTGGTGGTCGGGATGGTCTCACCGTGGTCGGCCATGCAGGTGCGGAAGGCCGTGAACGCCGCCCCGAACCGGCCGCCGCGGCCGCCGAAGCCACCCTTGGGCCGCAGCGAGGCGCACGCCTGCCGCGCCTTCGTCATCGTGGGGTTGGCGCTCGGGAACGCCGTGGGCCGTGCGGTGGGCCGGGCGCTAGGCCGGGTGGCCGGGACCTTCACGCCGTGCTGTTCCAGGCAGGTGAGGTAGGCGCTGGCGCCAGGGCTGGGCGAGGCTGCCGCTGTCGCCGCCGCCGTCGGGGTGGCCGACGTGCCGCATCCCGAAGCCAGCAGCGCGGCTAAGGCGCCGGCTGCGATGGCGCCCAGGACGCCGCGGGCACCGCGGACGCTTGCCAGGGCCCTCCCGAGAGCGCACGAGCGAGGGAAGAGGCTGCTAGACACGGGGTTCTCCTCTGGACACAGGTCGGCACCGCGCTCCCCAAAGGCGCCGGCCATCCTGTAGCTGCCGCTCCGGCAACGCAGAGAAATCTCGCAGCCCAGCTTGAACGCAGCCTGCACGGGCGCTGCTTCTTCGCCAAAGAAGACCGGGGCCTGTTTGACCGGTTTTCGTGACCGGTATCACCAGATGGCCGGATGGCGGTCCTTCCACGGCCGAGCCGCCTCAAGCTGGGCCGAGAGCGAGATCAACGTGCCCTCATCGCCCATCCGCCCGGCCAGCATGATGCCGATCGGCAGCCCGTCGGCGGTCCAGTGCAGCGGCACGCTCACGGCCGGCTGCCCGGACACGTTGTACAGCGCGGCGTACGGGGTGAACCTCTTCTGCCGCTCAAAGTTCTCGGCCGGGTCGACCTCGTCGAAGTACCCGACCGGGACCGGCGGCGAGGCCAAGGTGGGCGAGAGCACCACGTCGTAGGCGTTCAGCGCCTCCAGCGCGGCGCGCGTGACCGCCTGCAGGTACGCCTGCGCGAACACCAGCTCGGGCGCCCGCACCTGCAGGCCCCGGTCGCGAAGGTAGCGGGTGATCGGCAGCAGCTCGTCCTCCTGCGCCGGGCTGATCGGGGCCAGGGTGGCCATGGCGTACCAGAGCGTCTCGAAGTAAGGGACCACGTCCGGGCCGAACGGCATCGTGGCGTCCTCCACCTCGTGACCCAGGTCGGACAGCAGCGCGCTGGCCTCCTCGTAGGCGGCCACGCACTCCGGGTGGACCTCGGCTCCCGCCACCGCGTGCTGCAGCGACCGGCCGATCCGCAGCCGGCCGGGCTCGCGGCCGGCGTGGGAGAGGAACGTCTCCCCGGCGGGCAGCGGCGGCAGCGTATACATGTCGCCGAGGCGGTTTCCCGACATCGCGTCGAGCAGCAGCGCGGCGTCGGCGACCGTCCGCGCGATCGGGCCGTCGATCGACAGCCCGGCCAGGTCGGGCAGCAGCGGGCCGCCGGAGACCCGGCCGCGGGTGGGCTTGATGCCGAACAGCCCGCAGACGCTGGACGGGATCCGGATCGATCCGCCGCCGTCGCTGCCCTGCGCCGCCGGGGCCAGCCCTGCGGCGACCGCGGCCGCGGCGCCGCCGCTGGATCCGCCCGCCGACCGGGCCAGGTCCCAGGGCGTCCTGGCCGGCGGCCCGATCCTGGTCTCGGTGTAGCACGGCAGGCCGAACTCGGGTGTCGCCGTCTTGCCGGTGATCACGATTCCCGCCGACCGGAGCGCGGCGACCACGTAGTCGTCCTGATCGGCCACGTTGTCGGCAAAGATCGTCGATCCGAACGTCATCCGGATGCCCGCGACCATGTTCAGGTCCTTGATCGGGATCGGGATCCCGGTCAGCGGCGGAAGCGCCGCGCGGTCCGCGTCGCCGGCCTGAGCCACGGCCTTCTCCGCCGCGGCAGCTTCCTGCCTGGCGCGGTCGCTGGTCACCGTGTAGAACGCTCCGACCTGATCACCGAGGCGGTCGATGCGTTCCAGGTAATGATCGGTGATCTCGACGGGCGACAGCTCGCCCTCGCGGATCGCTGCGGCCAGCTCGGTTACGGTCAGGTCATGAATCTGGGTCACGTTACCGAACAGTAGACGGACCCGGGCTGCCCGGTCCAGCCGCGGCCCAGCCGCGGCCCAGGCCGCGTGCCCGCCGCGACCCGGGCCGCGCAAACCACGCGCCTACCCGCCGCTTCGTATCGGCTCGATTACGCTTTGACTCGTGGACCGGGAAACCGGGCCGGACGTGAACGGGGCCGGGCCGGCGCAATCGCGGGGGCAGGGGGGCGGGGAGCTGGTCCCCGCTTCCCGCAATGCGCTCGGCAGCGTGGCCGGTGACCCGCGCCTGACGATATGGCTCATCCGTGCTGCCCTGGCACTGGCCGCCGGAATCGGCGTGACGTTCTGGGTTGGCTGGCGGATCGGCCTGACCGCCGCGGCCCTTGTCGCGATCGCCGACACCGTCTACCGGTCGAGGACCACGTCGATCATCCCGGCGGCGGTGCGGGTCACCTCGGCGCAGCGGCGCACCCAGCGGCGCCTGCTGCTGCTCAGGCCGGCCGGGTACGTGGCGCTGCACCGGCGCGCCATCCCCGGCAGCGACTCGGTGATCGATCACCTCGTCATCGGGCCCGGCGGCGTGTTCGCCGTGGATTCCGAGCGCTGGGACCGCAGGCTCCCGGTCCGCAGCGTCTCCAATGAGCTGCTCTACCACGGCCCGTACAGCCAGCGCGAGCGGCTGAAGCACGCCAGGTGGGAGGCCACAGAGGCGGGCGCCCGGCTCAGCAAGGCGCTCGGCGAGACCGTCAGCGTCCGCCCGGCGATGGCGATCTACGGGCCGACGGTGCCGTGGATCGTGGCCAACCTCGACGGCGTGGACGTGTTCGGCGGCCGCAGGGTCAGGAAGTACTTCAGGCGCCGGACCAGGACCAGCCGCGGCGCCCGCCTCGACGCCGGGCAGATCGAGGACATCCACGTCGCGGCGGCCCTCGCGCTGCCGCCGGCGCGCTGACCGCCGCGCCATCCGGCAGCCGCGCGGGCATGCGGCGTCCTGGGCCCGGCCGATCTGCGGCTAGTCTGTGATCCGCTGAGCAGCAAGCGAAAGAACGAGGGAAGGCCGTGGCCGCAGCGCGGGACTGGGTGGCGGGCGCGCGCCCGCGGACCCTTCCGGCGGCGATCGTCCCGGTCGTGGTGGGCACGGGCGTCGCGGTGGGCTATGGCCGGTTCTCGGCGTGGCGGGCCACGCTGGCCCTGGTCGTGGCGCTCGCGCTGCAGATCGGCGTCAACTACGCCAACGACTACAGCGACGGGATCCGCGGCACGGACGAGAGCCGGGTGGGCCCGGTCCGCCTGGTCGCGTCCGGGCTCGCCAGGCCACGCCAGGTGCTCGCGGCCGCGCTCGGCTGCTTCGGGGTGGCGTGCGTGGCCGGGCTGGTCCTCGCCGCCGTGTCGTCCTGGTGGCTGCTGCTGCTGGGTGCGGCGGCGGTCGCCGCGGCCTGGTTCTACACCGGCGGCAGTCATCCTTACGGCTACCGGGCGCTCGGCGAGGTGTCGGTGTTCCTGTTCTTCGGGCTCGCCGCCGTGGCCGGGACCGCCTACGTGCAGATGGGCCGGATGCCGTGGCTCGCGGTCGCGGCGTCGGCGCCGGTCGGCCTGCTCGCGTGCGCGCTCCTGGTGATCAACAACCTGCGTGACATCCCCACCGACAGCCAGACCGGTAAGCGCACGCTCGCGGTTGTGCTCGGCGACCAGCGGACCCGCGAACTGTACGTGGCGTGCATCGTGGTCCCGTTCTGCGTCGCCGCGGCCATCGCGGCGGCCGACCCGCTCGCGCTGATCGCGCTGGCCGCGGCGCCGTTCGCGCTTGCGCCGCTCCGGCTGGTCCGCCGTGGCGCCTCGGGCCCCGGCCTGATCACCGCGCTCGGCCAGACCGGCCGGCTTCAGCTTGCGTTCGGGGCACTGCTCACTGTGGGCCTGGCCATCCGTATCTGACCCCCGCCCGCCGGCAATCTGGGAGGCGATGCAACCGCGCCGGTGCGCCGCAGGTACTACGGCTGCATCCGGCATCCCCGGCCGGCCACTGGAGGTCCGCATGAGAACGTTCCGCAGCCGCGTGTGGTGGGTTGGGCTGCCTGTCGCGGCCCTGGTCATCTCCGGCACGGGCGTGGCGCTCGCCGCCAGGGCCGGGCATCACCATGCGCCGGTCCGCCACGCAACGGCCTTGCCCGCTCTGCGGCCAGCGCGGGTGCAGACGCCGGTACCGTCACCCACGCCCACCCCGGTACCGTCACCCGAGCCCAGCCCGCTGCCGGCACCGGTGCCCACGGCCTCCCCCAGCCCGGTACCGTCACCGGTACCGTCGCCGCCCTGGCCTGAACCGTCACCCAGCCCGGTGCCGGCCCCGGCGCCGTCGCCCGCACCCACCCCCGTACCCTCGCCCAGCCGTTAGCCCAGGCCGGGACGCAAGCAGCCGGGAAGGGAGCCAGTAACGGAGTGAGCCCCGAGGAGTTCACTGATTTCTACGCCGCGTCGTTCCGGCGGCTCGTCGGCCAGCTCTACGCGATGACCGGGAACCACGCGGAAGCCCAGGATGCCGTCCAGGAAGCGTTCATCCGCGCCTGGTCCCATCGCAGGCGGCTCGAGCGCGGCGGCGCCCCGGAGGCCTGGGTGCGCGCCGCCGCGTGGCGCATCGCGGTGTCACGCTGGCACCGCGCCCGGCTCGGCCGGGCGCTGATGCGCTCGAACCCGCAGGCCGTGGTCACCGACGGGCCGGGCCCCGACCGGGTCGCGCTGATCGACGCGCTGCGCCAGGTGCCCGCCGAGCAGCGGCGTGCGCTGGTCCTTTACCACGTGTGCGACCAGAGCGTCGCGCAGATCGCCGCCGAGACCGGCGTCCCGGTGGGAACGGTCAAGGCGCGCCTGGCGCGGGGCCGCGCCGCGCTCGCGCCCCATCTGCGCGACACCGCTCTCCCCGACGGCGCGGCCAGCGCGGATAGGAGGTGACCAATGCCCGAACTCGGACACGAACTGCGGTGGCTCGCCGACCAGGGCGCCGAAGACGCGCAGCCAATGGCGCCGGCACAGGTCATGCGATGCGGTGATCGCCAGCGGCGCCGGCGCACGCTGCGGGACGGGTTCGCCGCCGTCGCTGTGACCGCGGCCGTCGCCGGGAGCATCGTCTCCGGCTTCGGGGCGTTTCAGCATGCGCCGCTGCGCCGTCCCGAGACCGGGCCAGCGGCGCCGCTGCCGTCACCCGTCCAGCACTCACCGAAGCCCACGCCGACGCCGTCGCGGGTGCCCAGGCGCGCGCACACGCCGTCATCCACGGGGCGCCAGCCGACCCCTACGCCGTCACGGTCGCCCGGGCCGTCATTCACCCCCGGGCCTGGCACATCGCCGTCCTCTGGCTCCGAGCCGACGCCCACGTCTACGCCTGGGTGATGGTCCGGCGCCCGCTGGGGGCGCACTCGCCGGCGGGCCGTCAGATCGTGGCGCGGGTGTGCGGCGGCCGGCTCGGGTCCCGCCCGCCCAGGATGGCGACCACGGCGATCACGAGCCTGGTTCGCCGCGCCTGCGATCGCGGCTCCCGGCGGTGCCGCAGCCGGCCGGGCTCGCTCGCCGGGTAAGGCCCGCCCGGGAACCCGAGCACTCGCTGCCGCCCCGAGAGGTCGACCGGAAATCCGGCGGCACGCGGCCGCTCCTCGCCGCTCCAGGCGTAGGCGCGGGTGCCCCAGACGCCGAGCGCCCGGCCCTGCCCGCCGGTCATGACAGGTCCGGCTCGGCGGGCGGCAGGTGGGCGGTGCCCACCTGAGCGGCATTGTCGGTGGCTTCCCGCACCGCGGCGGCCACCTCCGCATCGGCGGCAGCGACGGCCCCGGCGCCCGCGGCCTCCACCTGAACGGGCCCGGCCGGTCGCGGTACCTCGGTGCGAC
>JASHOI010000046.1 GCA_030041195.1 Streptosporangiaceae bacterium
ACGCGATCGCGGTACGCGGCTCGCGGTGGGTCTGCACCACCAGCGCATCCGGGTACACGGCGAGCAGCGCGTCGAGCGCGAACAGGTGGCTGGGGTTCTTCAGCACCCAGCGGCGGCCGGCGTCGTTCAGCCCGATCAGCTGCAGGATCCGCCGGTGCCGGCGGTACGCGGCGGTCCAGTCCTGCCGCTGCAGCCAACGCGAGTAGGTCGGCAGGTGGGCCAGGCACTCGTAGGACACCGACCGCATCGACTGCCGCAGCACCTGCCAGCACTCTTCCACCTGGTCGGCGGCCATGTAATGCACGCCCATGAACTCCGGGTGCTCGGCGTGATGCCGCTCGTAGCCTTCCTGGATGGCGAGGAACACCGGGTTACCCGCCCAGGTTTCCCGCGGCGGCCGTGGCCCGGGCGCCTGGGTCAGCCACATCTCCAGGCCCTGATGCGCGGGGTCGGCGGCGAGCAGCCGGTGCAGCGCGGTGGTCCCGGTACGCGGCAGCCCGGTCACGAAGATCGGCCGCTGCACGCCGGCCGACGAATACGCGGGCCACGACCGCCAGGAAGCCTCGCTGAGCAGCCGGGCCACCAGCGCGCCACGCAGGAACGACCGCTTCACCCGCATCCCCAGCGGGGTCAGGCCCGCGTCTTTGGCGTAGGACTCCAGCAGCACCGCCAGGCCGTCGCGGTAGTCGTCGGCGCCGAAATCCGAAAGCCCGGTGACCCTGGTGGCCGACGCGTGCAGGTCCTCGACGGTGCCGACGCTGTCGCGTTCGGCGCCCGGGGAAGCGGGGTGCGTGGTCATGGGGCGCCCGGCCTAGTGGTGGAACTCGCCGCAGTTGACGTCGAGGCACTGGCCGGTGATCGCGCGGGCCAGGTCGGAGGCCAGGAACACCACGGCGTCGGCGACCTCGTCGGGTTCCGGCAGCCGGCGCAGGTCGATCGTTGCCGCCGTCTCGTCGTAGACCTGCTGCCTGCTCACCCCGCGCTGCTTCGCGAGCTCACCGAAGTACCACTTCAGCGAGCCGGCCCAGATGTACCCGGGCGCAACGGAGTTCACCCGGATGCCCTGCGGGCCGAGCTCGGTGGCCAGGCTCTGCGCGAGCCCGAGCAGCGCCGACTTGGCCATCTTGTACGGGCCGTACGGCAGCCGCGAATGCCGCAGCACGGCAGAGGAGATCATCACGACCGACCCGCGGCTGGCCGAGAGCGCCGGCGCGAACAGCCGGGTCATCCGCAGCGCCCCGAATACGTCGGTCTCAAACCCGGCCCGGACCGCGTCCAGGTCAACGTCGCCCAGCGAGGTGAGCGGCGGGATCGCGAACGCGTTGTTCACCAGCGCGTCGACCCGGCCGAACGCCTCCAGCGCGGCCGCGGGCAGCCGGGCGGCCAGCTCGTCGTCGGTGACGTCGGTCGTCACGGTCACCGCGCGCCGCCCCATCGACAGGACCTCGGCGGCGACCTCCTTGGCCAGCCGCTCGGTCCTGGCGGCCAGCACCACGTCGGCGCCCGCCCGCGCGCACTGCACGGCGATCGCCCGGCCGAGCCCGGGGCCGATGCCGCAGACCACCACGACCTTGCCGGCCAGCAGAACCGGGCTGGAGTGCTCCAGCGGAGCCGAGTCCGCGGCCATCACCCCAGCATCCTCTCGGCCACCGCGGCCTGGCGCGCGGCGATCCGCGCCGCGAACCCATCCGGCGTCACCCGCGCCGACTCGTAGTACGGCAGCACCCGGGCCAGATCGTCGAACGCCACGACCTCGACCCGCGGACCGTCCTCGGGTCCGAGGTCGCGGGACAGCCGCTGCCAGCGGATCTGCACGTAGCCGCGGGAGTGCCCGGTGAGTTCCAGCCAGTTCGCCAGGCCCGGATCGCGCTCGCTGATCACGAACCGGATCCGGCCGTCGGGGTCGGTCCGCGCCTGGTCGGCGGTGAGGCTGGTCTGGTGGTTGATGTAGTCCAGCGAGATGTACCACATGCTGCCGAGCTGGATTCCCTGGTACGGAGCGACCGCCCGGCCGGCCGCCGGAACGGTCACGACCATCGCCTGGCCGTCGCCGAGGTCGAAGTGGCCGGCCGACGAGAACTGGGTCGCCAGCCCGCCGGGCGTCGGCCGCGGCTCGGTCATCGTGTTCACCGGCAGCTTGAGGTAGAACCACTCGGGGAAGGCGAGGAACGTCCGGAGCCGGGTCAGCAGGATCTTGCCCGCTACCCCGTAGCGCTTGGCCAGCGCGCTGGTGTCGGCCGCCGGCGGGGCGCAGCCCTCGCGGCCCGCCCGGCGGATGCTGATCGTGCCCCGCCGCTCCGCCGCCCAGTCGCTGTAGACCTCGCGGACCAGCAGCATCGCCGACCCGGGGCCGAGCGCGAAGCAGTTCCGGCCCCGCGCCGAAGGGCCGAACCGGATCTCGAACGTCCCATCGGCGGCGATCTCGATCTCCCGGTCGTCGAACGCGGACAGGCTGTCCGGCACCTGGATCGGGGTGTAGTCCCCGGCCAGAACCTGGAAGCTCAGGTCCGCGGTCGTGCCGCGCCGCCCGGTGACCACGTACTCCGCGGTGGGGCGCAGGTAACTGTGGAAATACAGAGTGTCCGGGTTGTCCAGGCCCAGCTTCGTGTAGGGCCCGGTCGACAGGGCGAAGAACGGGAAGTCACGCTGGTACGCCCAGGCCAGCTGCAGCGACGACCGGATCGACCCGGCGAGGTAGTCGTATCCCTCCGCCAGGTCCTGCTCGGTCTTGACGTGCGGCGCGCCGATGATGATCTTCTCGGCTTCGAGCACCGCGTCAGCGAACGACTGAGTGCGCGGGGTCAGCAAGGTCCGCCTCCGGAACTAGAACGTGTTCTAGATTATGGCTGGCCGGCGGCCGCCCGCTGGGCCGCCCAGCGGTTCGACGTGATCCGGAAGCTCGGCAGGTCGTCAAGGGACATCGTGGCCTCGTACGTGCGCGTGTAGCCCGTGTGCGCGATCCGCCACCTCCCGTCGTCGCCGCGCGCGTACCGGTCCTCGTAGAAGGCCGCGCCGGTGATTACCACGCGGAACTCGGTAGCGATCACGGTGTCCTCGAAGGCCCAGGTGCCGCTCGCCGTGTCGCCGTCCACCTTTATCTCCGGCTGGCTGGCGAAGTGCACGGTGATGATCTCCGGCCCGAGATTGCGCCGCAGGAACCCGACGATCTCGTCCCGGCCGGCCAGCCGCACCGGCTTGCCGAGCGCGGGCGTGCCGTAGTCGGCGGTGGCGTCCTCGGTGAACGTGTCCGCCAGGTCGTCCCATAGCTTCAGGTCGACGCAGCGCAGGTAGCAGTGCTTCACCTGCCGGATTTCCTCGATCGCGACAAGGTCCATGGACCAAGCTTTCCCACATGCCGGGCTCAGAGCAAGAACCTGTTCTATTTTTCCGGCTCGCGAGGCCAGCCGGTGGCTCGCCGACCGGCCGCCGCCGTAGCGTTAAGGCCAATGCTCACTGAATTGCTGGACGGATGGCGCCGTGACCTGGCCGGCTGGGCGATACCCGAGGAGATCACCGCTGCGGTCGCCGAATCCCCGTGGGTGCTGCCGCGCCAGGTGTTCGTCCGGCGCGCCGACCGGGTGCGTGCCGCGCCGGCCGGCCCGTCGTTCGAGCGGGCCTGGGCCGCCCTTGACCCGCCGGGCAGCGTGCTGGACGTCGGCTCCGGCGCGGGCGCCGCCTCCCTGCCGCTGCTGCCGCGCGCCACACACCTGACGGCGGTTGATACCGACGCGGAGATGCTCGACAGACTTTCGGAACGCGTAGCCCCGGGGCCGGTTGGGTTCGCCGCAGTGCTCGGGCCGTGGCCGGACGTGGCGGCGCAGGCCGGCCCTGCCGACGTCGTGACCTGCCACAACGTGCTCTACAACGTGCCGGACGTGGCACCGTTCGTGGCGGCGCTCACCGGCGCCGCGCGGCGCGTCGTGGTGGCCGAGATGACCACGGAGCATCCGCTCGCGTCGCTGAACGCGCTGTGGCTGCGGTTCCACGGGCTGCGCCGGCCGGTTGCCCCGACCGCGGCGGACCTGCTCCAGATCCTGGACGCGATGGGGCTGCGGCCCGGGCATGAGGTGTGGCACCGCCCCGGCGGCCGGGACTACGCGGGCTTCGCCGAGCTAGTGGACGTGACCCGGCGCCGGCTGTGCCTGCCGCCGGAGCGGGAGGATGAGGTGGCCGCGGCGCTCGTCGACTCCGGCGTTGACCCGGCGCGCCCGGCCGACCTCGGCTCGTCCGGCCGCGAGGTGGTCACGATCTGGTGGGACGGCGCCGCGCACTAGGGGACCCCTCCCCAGCCGTTTTGGCCGTCCGGGTGTCTTGAAGGTAAAGACGATGGTGGCATGGACGGCATGATGGGGTGGGCATGAGCGAATGGCCTGAGGGCTGGTTCCGGGGCGACTCGTCGGGCACGCCGGGCCAGGCGGGCCCGGGGGATCCGACGGTCCGGGTTCCGTACCCTGGCTCGAGCGCGTCGCCCGGCGGCGGCGCGGGCTCATGGGACTACGGCTCCGGGGGGGCGAGCGGGTACGGGCCCGGGGGGCGGCTCGGTTCGGCCAGCGCCTGGCCGGAGCAGCCGCCGGACCGCTCGGCCCCCGGCCGGGTCCGTCCCGGCGGGCCGGGTGGCCCGGCCGGCCCGCGCGGTCCTGGAGGCTCCCGGACCGCGCGGGGGTGGCTGCGCCCGCGCCGGATCATCGCGGTGATCGCCCTGCTCCTCGTGGTGATCATCATCGGCAGCGTCGGCATGTATTTCTTCGTCAACTCGAAGCTGCACGAGTCGGATGTGCTGGTCGACTACAACGGGCGGCCCGCGGCGTCCGCCGGGACGAACTGGCTGATCGCCGGGTCGGACAGCCGCCAGGGGCTGACCAGGAAACAGGAACTGCAGCTGGCGACCGGATCCCTGAGCGCGGCGGCCGGTGAGCGCTCCGACACCATCATGATCCTGCATATCCCGGCCGGCGGCGGGCGGCCGGTCCTGGTCAGCATCCCGCGCGATTCCTACGTGCCGATCCCCGGCTACGGGTCCAGCAAGATCAACGCAGCGTTCGACCTCGGCGGGCCCAAGCTGCTGGCGGAGACCGTGCAGAACGTCACCGGCCTGCACATCGACCACTACATGGGCATCGGCTTCGGCGGCTTCGTCAGCGTGGTCAACGCGGTTGGCGGCGTGCGCATGTGCCTGCCGGGCCCGATGGTCGACCCCAAGGCGGGCCTGAACCTGAAGGCCGGCTGCCAGACCCTGGACGGGGACCAGGCGCTCGGGTACGTGCGAACCCGCAACTTCGCCCTCAGCGACCTGCAGCGCGAGCAGGATCAGCGGCTGTTCCTGAAGGCGCTGCTCAGCAAGATGACGAGTCCGAGCGTGCTGCTGAACCCGTTCGCGATCATTCCGGCGGCGACCGGGTCGGCGAACACGCTGACCGTCAGCCAGGGCACCAGCATCTACGACCTCATGCGGGTGGCGTTCGCGCTCCGGAACCCGGAGACCACCACCGTGCCGCTCGCCAACCTGGACTACCAGACCCCGAACGACGGGGTGGCCGTGCAGTGGAGCCAGAGCCAGGCGCTGCAGATGTTCAACGACCTGAAGACCGACACGCCGCTGCCGCCGAGCCTGATCACCGGCTCCAAGGCGGCTGCTACCCAGTAACGCCCCCGCCGGACCGGCCCGCACCACCCGCCCGGCCGGCGACGCCCCCCGGGCCGCACCACCCGCCCATCCCGCAACACCAGTCCATCCGATAACACCCGCCCAACCTGTAACACCCTCCCGGCCGCACCACCCGCCCGGTCGGGGTATGGATGTACCAAAAGGCCGCCTCTAGCAAGCCTTTTGGTACATCGATGAACGCGGTGGTGAGCCGCAGCCGACGGTCCCGGGCGGGCTAAAGCGGGGCCCTGCGGCGCGCCGGGCGGGCTTCCGCAGCGCCGGGGACGGCCGGGCGGCCTGGGCCGACGAGCTCGACCCAGCAACTTTGCCGGGGCTTTAGCTCTTGCGGCGCTCACTGTGGTAGTCGGTAACATGCGTTCCACGTTCCTGCACGCTGGTCAACGCCGGCCACGGAGGTCTCATGTCAAGCGCCAGCACCCCCGAGCGTCCGCGCGCGGCGGGCCTGTCCTCGCGCGAGGCCCAGATCATGACCCTGATCGCGGCGGGTCACTCAAACGGCCAGATCGCCGAGAAGCTCGTTCTGACCGAGAAAACAGTCAAGAATCATGTAAACCGGATATACGCGAAGCTGGGCGTGGGTTCACGCCCGGCGGCGATCTCCTATTGGGGCCCCGTCGGTCGCGCCGAGGCTGACGCTACCAGCGAGTAAGCCGCCTCGTGCGCTGTACGCAGCGAGTTCGCGGAGGACTGCCTCAGCACGCCTTCAGGTAACCTTCAGGCAGAGGCAACACAATGGCGGGATGACCACACCGACGAGTGATGGGCGCCGTCAGCCGGACGCCCGGTTGCTGGTCGTCGAAGACGAGCCCAACATCCTCGAGTTGCTGTCGGCGAGCCTTCGGTATGCCGGATTCGAGGTGGTCACCGCCGCGGCCGGCACCGAGGCGGTGCAGGCCGCACAGCGGCACCGGCCTGACCTCATCGTGCTTGATGTCATGCTCCCGGACATGGACGGCTTCGATGTCATCCGGCGGCTGCGGGGAGGCGGTGCGAGGATCCCGGTCGTGTTCCTGACCGCGCGTGACTCCACCGAGGACAAGATCCGTGGCCTGACTCTTGGCGGCGATGACTACGTCACCAAGCCGTTCAGCCTGGAAGAGGTGATTGCCAGGATCCGGGCGGTGCTCCGCCGCACCCGCGGCGACGGCACCGAGCCACCGCCACGGCTGAAGTTCGCCGACCTGGAACTCGACGAGGACAGCCATGAGGTGTGGCGCGGTGGTCAGCAGATCCAGCTGTCACCCACAGAGTTCAAGCTGCTCAGGTACTTCATGGGCAACGCCAACAGGGTGCTGTCCAAGATGCAGATACTCGACCATGTTTGGGATTACGACTTCCGCGGTGATACCGGCATCGTGGAGTCCTACGTGTCGGTGCTGCGGCGCAAGATCGACACCACCGAGCCGCATCTGCTGCACACGCTGCGCGGCGTCGGTTATGTGCTGCGGCTCCCTTCGACCTAGGAAGCGGTAGGCCATGTCAGCGGGGCGGATTGGCCGGGCCTGGGAGAGTTTGCGGGCCCTGCCCGACCGTACGCCGCTGCGCGTCAAGATGATCACCGCGGTCCTCGCGCTCACCGCGGTCGCGCTGGCCGCGATCAGCGTCGCGGGCATCACGGTGCTCGAGAACTACCTCCTGAGCCAGTCCGACAGCACGTTGCAGAGCTCCACGCAGCAGGCCGACAGGGATGTCCATAGTTACCTGGCAGAGAACAGCCCAGGCCCAGGTGCCGGAAACGGGTACATTTTCTGGATCCCGGCTGGCGGCCAACCCCAGACGGTGGTGGAGCCGTTCAGCAGCGGCTTTAATCCCACCACTGGCATCCCGGCCTCGGAAAGCCCGCTGCCCGCCCCGCAGATTCCGAACAGCCGGGCCTGGCTGGCCGCGAACAACAATAACGAGGTGACCGTTCCGGGTCAGTCCGGCGGCTACCGCTGGCGAGTGCTGGTCCAGGCCGTGGAAGTTCAGACCTTCACCGGCAGCGGCCCTTCGTTCACACCCGGCTATGTGGTCGTGGCCCTGAACGTAACCGGCCTCTACAGCGCGATCGGTCAGCTGACCTACCTCGACCTGGTCGTCAGCGCGCTGTTGCTGCTGGTCATCCTCATCGTCGGGATAGCGGTCGTGCGTGCCAGCCTGCGCCCGCTGACCGATATCGAGAAAACCGCTGGGGCTATCGCGGCCGGTGATCTGACCCGCCGGGTACCGGATCTCGACCCGCGGACCGAGGTCGGGCGGCTCGCGCAGTCGCTCAACACGATGCTCTCTCAGATCGAGATGGCCTTCGACGCCCGGGCTGAGTCCGAGTTCGCCGCCCGCAGGTCTGAGGAGCGGATGCGCCAGTTCGTCGCCGACGCCAGCCACGAACTGCGCACCCCGTTGACCGCGATCCGCGGCTTCGCGGAGTACTACCGACAGCGCGGCGGGGTCCGCGAGATCCCCGGCGCGGCGGACCGCCCGCCGCTGGCCGGTGAAGCCAGCGCGGGTGCGACGGCAGCGGAGCCGGGCGCCGTTGTGTCACCTCGGCACGGCTCGAACGCCGAGCCCGAGAACCGCCTGAACCTCCAGCCCGAGGACCGGAGCGGGCCGCTGCCCCGGGCTGACCTGGACCGGATCATGCAGCGTGTGGAGCAGGAATCTTCCCGGATGGGCGGACTGGTCGAGGACATGCTGCTGCTCGCCAGGCTGGACCAGCAGCGGCCGCTGGAGCGGAGCACCGTCGACATGCTCTCGCTCGCGGCCGACGCCGTACACGACGCGCGGGTGGTTGCACCGAATCGCAGCATCAACCTCACGATCGGATCCGGCGCGGCCCTTCTCGTGCTCGGCGACGAGGCCAGGCTCCGGCAGGTGATCGGTAACCTGATCAACAACGCGATCAGCCACACTCCCGAGGGATCGGCGATAGAGATCCGGGTCCGGCTAGGCAGCCTCAACGAGTGGCGCGCGGCCGCCGCTGCCGCAAACCGAGGGGCTGCGCATCGCGGAGGGCGGCCCGCATTCGCCGCGTCCAGCCCCAGTCTCCAGACCTTCCCTGCGGTGGTCTTCGAGATCGCTGACCAGGGTCCTGGGCTCACGCAGGCTCAGGCGGAGCACGTCTTCGAGCGGTTCTACCGGGCGGATCAGGCCAGAACGAGACAGTCAGGGGGCGCCGGCCTCGGCCTGGCCATCGTCGCGGCGCTGGTGGCCGCGCACGGCGGCAACGTGTGGGTTGAGTCCCCGCCTGGCGGCGGCGCCATCTTCCGTTTCGCGATCCCGCTGGCGCCCGAGGCCAGGCACATCCCGGATCTCGACGACGGCACGGACCCGGACATCTTGGACTCACGCCGCAGGTTAAGCCCGCAGCCGGCCGCTTCGCCCGATCCCGGCTATCCTGCGCCGCCGAACTCACCCGGGCCGGCGCATCCGGCCCCGCCCTATCCAGCGCCGTCGGCCTATCCCGTGCCGCCAGCCTCCCGCGAACCGGACTATCCGGCGTCGGGCTCCACCGGGACGGCCGCTCCCGAGCAGCCGAACGCGTCCCCGCTACCGAAGCGCCGTCCCGGGCTTTCCGGGCATACTCGGATTTGACGGCTCAGCGCTGCCGTACCCGGACCTCGTGGATGAAGTTGGCGGCGTAGCCCAGCCTGTTCCACTCCGGCTGCTCGGGCTGGACTCGGCCGGCCAGGTCCGACGCCCGGGCCCGGATCCGCGTCTCCCCCGGCCGCAACCCACTGGCCAGGAACTCCCACCGCTGCCATCCGTCCGTCGCTGGCACACCGATCAGGCGGGCCTTCTGCCACGGCCCATCGGCCACGCTCACCTCGACGCGGTCAACCGGCGCCGCGCCCGACCAGGCGACACCGCGGACGGTCACGCCGCCACGGGGCAGTTCCTGGCCGGTAGCCGGACGCGTGATCAGGGCGCGGACCTGCAGCAGCCGGACCGGCTCACGCACGCTGATCCCGTCGCGGTTCCACTCGTATACGTAATGCGTGTCCTGGAAGAAGCCGCGGAAGGGCTCGGCGACCACACGGATGTCGGTGAGCCATTTCACCGAAGCGACCGCGTACCAGCCGGGCACCACAAGACGGAGCGGGTACCCGTGCCGGGCCGGGAGCGGCCGGCCGTTCATCGCGTAGGCGAGCAGTGCGCCCGCCTCCATGGCGTCGCGGACCGGCATGCTGCGCTCGAACCGGATCGGATGCGGTACGCCGTCGACCATGCCGCGATCGGCGCCGCCGAACACCACCTCGCGCGCATCGGGCTTGACGCCGGCGCGAGTGAGGACGTCGGCGAGGCGCGGCCCGGTCCATTCCGCGGTGCCCACGGCCCCGAACTCCCACTGCACACCGGGGGCTTGCGGCCGGAACAGCGTCCGCCCATTTCCGGCGCACTCGAGCGTGACCTGGGCGGTCTCGGCCGGCATCTGGGTGAGCTCGTGCAGGCTGAGGCTTAGCGGCTGCCGCACCATGCCGCGGACGTCGAGCCGCCATGCCGACGCATCCAGCACTGGGATAGGGAAGTGGTTGCGCCGATAGAACTGGGTGGTCGGCGTCAGCTCGTCCCCGAGCAGGCCAGGCGGCGTCTCGCAGTTGAGCGACTCCGTCGCGTGCACCACAAGGCCGGCCTGGGCGGCCATCAGGCGTTCGGCGTCAAGGTTTGCGGCAGGCGAAGCCTGATGCCCGGGGCCCATGTCGGTCAGGTTCCCGATCTTCATGGCCCCCCCTCTGCCGCAATTCCGAGACGGTTATCCTATCACATCTATAGGAATTATCGACATGCCTGCTTGAAAGGCTATCAGCAAACGGGGACCGGCAGGCTGGCTGATCATGGCGC
>JASHOI010000472.1 GCA_030041195.1 Streptosporangiaceae bacterium
GCTGCCTGCAGGAACAGCCCCACGGCGGCGAGCGCGCTGAGCGCGACCCACAGGTCGGGCATGGCCTGCGGCCCGTAGAACTGGGCGACCCACAGGCTGGCGAACGCCAGCCCGGCCAGCGCGAGCACCCAGGCCGGCCGCAGCCGGCGCCACGCCATCAGCGCGCCGAACAGGCCGAGGCCCGACGCGATCGACAGGTACACCCGCAGCGCGATGACCGAGGACGTCGCCAGCGCGACCGGGGCGACGAGCAGCGGGATGCCGCGTGCCCTGGCCGGGTCGAAGTAGGCCGCCGGAGCGTGCCCGCTGACCTGGCTGACGTAGACCGACTCGTCCCAGCTCAGCCCCAGCCGCGGGGACACGAACGCCAGCTGCGCCGCGGTGAAGGCCGCGGCGACCAGGCCGACCCACCAGGCGCTGTCCGGGCCTGGCAGCCAGCGCCCGTGCCCGGCCCCGCCGGGGCTCGGGTGGCGCAGCGAACGGGCCCGTGCGGTGATGCTCACGCACACCAGGATGCCCCGACGGATGACGAGATCGACCGGCGCGTCGCGTTCAGGGCGGATCTATTGGGTTTGGTTGGTCTCCGCTATAACCGGAACCCTGGATAATCGAGTAGTATCGCGAGTGGAGTTTGTGGCGAAGTGGGGCGACATGGCCTTGATTGGACTGGCGCGGCGCAGGCCGCCGCGGTCCCCGGTCGGTTACTGGCCGATGGCCGGGCCGTTCCTGCTCGCCGCCGTGGTGATCGCCGTGGTCGCGGTCGCGTTCCTGCAGGTCGGCATCGTGACGTACGCGCTGGACCGGCTGGGCATCGGGCTGACTACCGCTGCCCTGGTGCTGCTCGCGTGCCTGCTCGGCAGCGCGGTGAACGTCCCGCTCGCCCGGTTCCGGGACAACGTCGCCGCGATGGAGCCGCACGCGAGCGCGTTCGGGATCCGGTACCTCGTGCCGGTGGTGCGCAGCCGGGTCACGGTGATCGCGGTGAACCTGGGCGGCGCGCTGATCCCCGCGGCGCTGTCCGGCTACCTGATCGCGCACGACCATCTGGGCTGGCGGGCGCTGGCCGCGGTGGTGATCGTCGGAGCGGGAGTGCACGCGGTGGCGCGGCCGGTGCCCCGGCTCGGCATCGCGGTGCCAGCCCTGCTGCCCGGGCTGTTCGCGGTGCTGACCGCGCTGCTGCTGCACCCGGCGGCGGTGGCCGGCCTGGCCTACGTGGGCGGCACGCTGGGCACGCTGGCCGGGGCCGATCTGGCCAACCTGGGCAAGGTGCGGCGGCTCGGCGCGCCGGTAGCGTCGATCGGCGGCGCCGGCACCTTTGACGGCGTCTTCCTGGCCGGCATCATCGCCGTGCTGCTCGCTGGGCTGCTGTAACGCCGGCCGCTACAGCCAGTCCTTGCGCTTGAAGACGACGTAGAGCAGGAACGCCATCACCGCCATGATGAGGAACGAGGATCCCACTCCCCAGTTGCGGCCGAAGCCGGGATACGGCACGTTCATGCCGTACAGCCCGGTCACGAACGTTGGCACGGCGATGATCGCGGCCCAGCTGGTGACCTTCTTCGTGATGATGTTCATCCGGTTGCCCTGGATGGTCAGGTTCGTCTCCAGGATCGTGGTCACAAGATCACGCAGGCTCTCGGTCCATTCGGTCGCGCGCAGGACGTGGTCGTAGAGGTCCTGGTAGTAGGGGTGCAGCGGCTCGGTGACCACCCGCAGGTCGCGGCGCATCAGCGAGTTCACCACCTCGCGCATGGGCAGCACCAGCCGGCGCAGCATGACCAGGCTCTTGCGCAGCTCGAAGCTGCGCCGCTGCACCTCGTGGTCCAGCTTGCGGTTGTCGGCGAACAGCCGGTCTTCGAGGCCCTCGATCGCCTCGTCCAGCCCTTGAACGGCGGCGAAATGCCCGTCGACCACGTAGTCGAGCAGGCCGTACAGGAGGTAGCCGACACCGAACTTCGCCAGATCGGCGCTGGCGTCCCAGTAGCTGACCACGGCGCCGATATCGAGGCCGTCGTCCTTGCGGACGGTGATCAGGGCCCGCGGCGTGATGAACGCCGCGAGCTCGCTGGTGGCCAGCTCGCCGGTGGCCGCGTCCAGGTGGACCGCGTAGGCGTCGAGGAGCAGGTAACTGCGGTAGCGATCCAGCTTCGGCCGCTCGTGCAAGAACACGGCGTCCTCGACGGCCACCGGGTGCAGGCCGAACTCGTCGCTCAGCACGCTGAGATCCTCGCGGTCGGGGTCACGCAGGTCCAGCCACACCACCGCCGCGGGATCCTTGAGGTACTCGCTGATGTCCGCGACCGGGAACCCTTCCAGCTGCAGTGCCCCGTTGCGGTACAGGCGGGTTCGGGCCTGGCACTTGGTCGGCGTGGACATGCAGACCGCCGCCTCGGCGGCCTTGTCCGGATCCGTGCCGTGGAACGTGGTCGGCCTGGCCGCCCCGTCGGCGGTGCCTGGTGAGTTGCTCACTGCCTGCAGCGTCATCGGTAAGCCTCCTCGGCCGCACGGACCGGTGGCCTGCGCATGGTCCACAGCCTCCGGGTAGGTAGCAGCCTTACCCGAGCGAGGAAACGACGGGTTAACGGCGGCCGTAGGGGTGGGCCGGCGTGCCCGGAAGATCGAGCAGCGCGGGCCGAGCAGCCGCAGCGCCGCCATCGCCGCCATCGCCGCCGAGGGGTGCGCCGGTGCGGCTAGATTTTTGTCGTGTCGCTACCACCCGATGGCGAATCGCCGCGCTCTCCGGTGACCGCGGATGATGTCAGCTTCGCCGTGCGGCTCGCTGTCAGCACGGTCGCCGGGGCGCCCGCCGCGGCGTGGCAGAACCAGGCCGGCCTCCTGGAATGGGACTGCTGGGAAACTGTCGAGCACCTCTGTGACGACCTGTTCTCCTATGCGGCGCGGATGGGTCCCGCTTCGCCGCCGGTGGACGGCAGGATTCCTTTCGTATCCGAGAGCCGCAGGCCGGGCGGCCCGGACAGCACGATCTACGTGGACCGTGCGGCAGGGCCGGCGGGTCTGCTGCAGGCGCTCGAAGCCTGCGGCGGCCTGCTGGTCGCGATGGTGCGAACGACAACGCCGCAGGTACGGGCCTTCCACGTGTACGGCGTTTCAGACGCCGAGGGCTTCGCCGCCATGGGCGTCACCGAGACCCTGGTGCACATGCGGGACGTCACCCAGGGGCTGGGGCTGGCCTGGAACCCGCCGGCGGACCTGTGTGCCCGGGTGCTCGCCCGGTTGTTCCCTGACGCTCCGGTGACGACCAGCGCGTGGCCCACCCTGCTGTGGGCCACCGGGCGCGGCGAGCTGCCAGGACTGTCCCGCTTGACCGAATGGCGCTGGTACGCGGCGCCCCGGCCGTGAATTCAGGTCCGGCCCCGATGCCGGCGTATCTGGCCGCCTACCTCGGGGCTCAGACGTTCCATGCTGTACCACCAGCCTCTCAAGCCCCAGCAGACCGCTGTCAAGAAACGTCCAGGTATCAGATTTTCATGATCTTGGTGGCTGAGTACCTGATAGCGGTATTAATCAACCAGGATCATGGAAAGCCCGGCGTGCCGGTCATCTGCGGCGCCAAAGTGGGCGTGAGACAGAAATGCAGGGGTGTTTATCGTGCCCGGCCAGACTCAGATTGCGACAGGCCACTACTGGCGACCCTGCTGACCCGGCCGGATTGGAGATCCGGTGCGCTTTCCTGTGGACGGCCTTCGAATCGCTGGCCGTCGCACCGCCAGTCTGCTCCGAATATTCGCTTCTCGCTGACCCAGCAAGCTCAGCGCCACGCGAGCGCAGATCTGCGAGTTAGGGACGGTCAACGGCCTCCACGTGTGGGGCCTGTTTGCTTCCGTGCCTACCTGGAAGCAGGCAGCGGTCGGCCTCGCTGCGGCGGGCAGCCTCCGGGCGCTGGCCGTTCCGGCCGGGCCGTGCCTGCGCTGACTGGCGGCTGTTGCCAGCCGGCTTCGGCGAGGTGGTCATGGCGGGCGAGGTATGCGGGGTAACGATGTCGATGGTCCCGCGGAGCTTATGGTTGACGGCCGCCAACGGCTGAGCAGGCTGAATTCGATTACGATGGCCCGGTGCTTCCCAGATTGCGTGGCCGGGAGCCCCAGATTGACGTGCTGCGCGGGCAGCTGAACGCACTCGGCGCTGGTCGCGGCAGCGTCGTGCTCGTCACCGGACCGGCGGGCGCCGGGAAGACCACGTTGCTATCGGAAGCCGCTAGCCTCGCTTCGGGCAAAGGCGTACGAGTGTTCTGCGGTGGCGCGGATCCCGCGGCGCGCGCAGTGCCGCTCGGCGCGATTCTGGATGCTCTCGTCTCCGCCGAAGACCCTCCTGTCGATCCTGCCAGGCTGCACGACCTTAGCCGGTCTCCTGACCAGCGCCTGTGGCTGTTGCGCGAGCTGCAGGAATCCCTTGAGAAAGCCGCGCACCGCTCCCCGTTGCTGATCGTCATCGACGACCTGCAGTGGGCGGACGCCGCCACCGCCGGTGCCGTGGCCACGCTGTGCAGGCGGCTGGCCACGCACCGGATCGCCTGGCAGCTTGCGCTGCGCGATGGCGAACTGCCGGAGGCCGCGGGGGAAGCGATCAGCCGGCTGAAAGCGGCGGGGGCGGCCGAGGTCCGGCTGGGTCCTCTTGATGAGGCCGCGGTCGCGGAGGTCGCTCGCGACGTGCTGGGCGGCGAGCCGGATGAGGCGCTGCGGCAGGTGCTCACCGGGGCCGACGGCCAGCCGTTCCTGTTGACCGAGCTGCTGGGCGGGCTGCGCGATGAGCACCTTGTGCAGGTCGTCGGCGGCACTGCGGAGCTGGTAGCCGGAGCCACCTTGCCCCACCGGTTCGTCGGCACCGTCGCCGGCCAGCTCGCGCAGCTGACCGCGCCCGCCAGGGACGCCGTGGAGATGGCCTCAGTGCTCGGGCGCAGCTTCTCTCTGGACGAGCTGGCTGGCCTGCTCGGCAAGCCGGCGCTTGAGCTGCGCAGTGAGATTCGGGAGGCGATCGCGGCAGGTCTGCTTGCCGAGGACGGGGATAAGCTCAGGTTCCGGCATGACCTGGTGCGCGAGGCCGTCGACGCCAGCCTGCCCGGCGCCGTCCGGCGCAGTGTGCGCCGTACCGCGATCGACGTGATGCTGCGGCACGGGTCCTCGGCCGCCGACGTCGCGCAGTTGGTCATGGATGTCGCCGAGCCCGGCGATGTGGCCTCTGCCGGCCTGCTGCGACGAGCAGCGGCGCAGATCGGTCAGGTGTCGCCGGCGGTGGCGGTGCCTCTGTCCCGGCGTGCCCTTGATCTCACCCGGCGCGGCGACCCCGAACGCGGCCAGGCCGTCGCCCAGGCCATCGACCTGCTCGTGCAGGCCGGCCGGGCCGCTGAGGCGGCGAGGCTGATGGCCTCCTCTGCGGGCGACCTCGCCGACCCGGCGGCCGAAGCGCAGGCGCGGCTGAGCATCGGCATGCTGATGACCCAGTACGCCCCGGCGATGGTCGCGGAGCAGTGCGAGGCGGCCCTACGGCTGCCGGGCGTCCCGCCCGGACTGCGTGTGCAACTGCTGTCCCTGATGGCCTGCGGCCTAGACATCAGCGGCGACGCGTGCGCGGCGGCGACGCCTGTCGCGGACGCGATCGCGGAGGCGGCCGTCGTCGGCGATCCCGCCGCCGAGATCGTCACCTACGTGCCGAGGGCCCTGCTCGCCTTCGCCCAGGGCGACTGGGAGGGCGCCATCAGCCTGGCGGCCGAGGCGGTCGCGCGCGAGCAGGAGGGGGACGACCTGCGGTTGTGGCTACCGCAAACCTGGAAGTCGCTGCTGCTGATCGCCGAGCTGCGGCTGGACGAGGCGCACTCGATCATCGAGACCGGCACCCGCGAGGCCGAGAACGTGTCAAAGAACATCCGGCTCTGGTCGATGCTGCGGTGCCGGGCGCGCCTGTCCGCCGGGCAGCTGGCCGACGCCCGCGCTGAAGCCGAGGCGATCCTGGACATGTCCGACGAGATCGGAGACGGGAACTTCGGCTACCTCAACCACATCGCCACGTACGTTCTTGGCGACATCGCGCTGCGCACCGGCGACCCTGTGGCGCTCCGGGCCGTGCGCCGCGACGCGGCGGCCCTCTATAGCAGCACCACCGGCTGCGGGACCACCAGGCGGCTGGGCGCGTGGCTTACCGTCCGCCTGAACGGCGGCCCCATCGTGCCGGACCTGCTCAACGTGCTCGCGCCCGGGTACGTGCACGCGTGCAGCCCGATCGCCCACTGCGATGCCGTGGAGCTCGTCCGGCTGCTGCTCGCGGCCGGGCAGCGGTCGGACGCCGCCTCCGTCACCGCGCTGCTGGAGAAGGCGGCCAGCGCCAGTCCCGGCTTCCCTGGCTTGCCCGCCGCTGCCCTGCACGCCCGCGCACTTCAAGACCATGATCCGGAACGGAGCGTGGCGGCTGTCCAGACCTACGATGCCGACCCCAGGCCGCTGGTGCGCGCGGCGGCGCTCGAGGACGCCGGCCGGCTGGTTCCGGAACGAGCGAAAGACGAGGCGGTCGCTTATCTGGACGAGGCGCTCAGGCTGCAGTCCGCTGCCGGTGCCGAACGGGACGCCGCGCGTGTCCGCCGTCTGCTCCGTGACCGCGGCGCGCAGCGGGCGGGCGGTCGCCCTGACCCGGCGGCGCAGTGGCCCGAGCTGACCGCCTCTGAGCTCGCGGTCGTCCGGCTGGTTACCCAGGGCGCGACCGACCGCGAGGTCGCCGAGCGCCTCTACATCTCGGCGCACACGGTGAACTCGCACCTGCGACATGTCTTCGCCAAGCTCGGCATCCGGTCCCGGGTCGAGCTGGCCCGGCTGGCCGGCGAGCGCCAGACGGCCTAGTTACCCGCCCGGCTGCCGGAGGAGTTCTGGGTTGGAGTACACCAGCACCCACGGGGTGATCGTCTGCTGCTTGATCACGCCGCCGAGCGTGTACGGGTCTGCCTCGGCCAGGGCGCGTGCCGCGCCGATGGTGTCAACCTCGTAGATGAACAGCGCGCCGGTGCCGTCCGCGAACGGGCCGGCCGCCGCGAGCTGGCCCCGTTCGAGCAGCCCGTGCAGGTAGGCCCGGTGGGTCGGGCGGATCGCGGCGACGGCATCGGCGTCCTGGACGTAGTGGATGTAGTTAGCGAATTTCATGGGCTCGTCTCCGTCATTGCGTGGTTAGCGCCCAGCCTCCCTGTCCAGCGTCGCGGCGCGCATCACTGATCCCAGCCATTTCGGCCGGCGCACGGCCGGGCGGGTGAATCACTTGATCCAGTCATGCGCGGCGGGCGTGCTGCGAGGCAGGCTCGGCGGCATGTCTGGTATCACCATCACGCCCAGAACGGTCCGGCACATCGCCATCGCGACCGGCCGCCCCTACGAGCAGTTCCGCGCGGAGTACGAAGCCGCGGTCCCGGCGTTCGACCGGCTGGAGGCCATCGGCGTCGTCAACAGCGGCACCGGGTGGGCAGCGATCGAGAGCCTGTCCCGCAACACCGCAGGCAGCGGGCTCGTCAGCTTCTTCACCTTCGACCCCAGCCCGGTGATGAAGCTGAACGGCAGTACCCGCCGCGGCGTCACCTACCTATCGGGCAACATCGTCGAGGCGGAGAAGGGATTCCGCGTCGACCCGGCGTGCTTCCTGTACCTGCCGCTGCGCGTGAGCATCGCCGAGGCCTCCGACGGAACCGCGGTGCTGGGAGTGGACCTGCCGGCCGACCTGTTCGACGTATTCCCCGGTGCTGAGCTAGCCAGCGTCGCCGCGCGATTCACCCGTGCGTTGGAGCAGTTGCTGCGGCACCTGCGACTTCCGGTACCCAGCGAGATCGCCGGCGCTGACGGCGATGACGGCAGCCGGTGACCACGGCCGCCGCGACCGGCATCGGGCATCAACTTCACAAAGGAGAACCATCATGGTGACACATCGTTTCGCGCGCGCCGCGGAAAGCGGCGACTCCGCCCAGATCGCGGCCCTGCTCGCGGAGGACGTGACCTTCCACACCCCCGTCCTCACCCAGGACCTGCACGGCAAGGACCTCACGCTTAGGTTCCTCGGCGAGGCAACCCGCATCATCGGAAACCTCACCTACACGGACGAGATCACCAACGGTGAACACGCATTCCTGTTCTGGAAAGGCATCGTCGAGGACCGAGAGATCAGCGGCGTGACCGTCGTCACGGACGAGGCCGCGGGCCTGATCGGCGATCTCACCGTCCTGCTCCGCTCGTGGGGAGTCGTCGCCAACTTCCGCGACACCATGCTCCGCGCCCTGGCCGACGCCGTCCCGCTGACGGCGTGGCAGCTCGATGACGGGAAGACGCCCGCCGCTGATCCGGATGCCGGAATCGGCCAGCGTCCGGGCGGGCCGCTCCCGCTCGCGCCGGACGTCGCCTTCCACAGCCCCATGCTGACCAAGACCGCCCGCGGCGAGCAGAACGTGGAGGACATCCACAAGCTGATCGGAGGGATCCAGGGCCCGCGTACCTACCTGGCCAGGATCACCACCGATCACTCGATCACCGAGTACTGGAACTGCGTCATCCAGGGCCATCCGCAGCAGGGCATCGACGTCTTCGAGCTGGACGCGGAGGGACGCGTGGTGAACCAGACCGTCTGGCTGAGGCCCTGGCCAGCAGTCACCATCCTCCGGGACGCCGCCATCGCCGGCCAGCTCCCGTCACTCCCCGCCGATTACTGGCTGCTCCCCGCCTCGCCCAGCAAGCTGTCCTGATAGATGCCGCGCAGGTGGGATCTGCGCGGGTTCGGGGTCTGTTGGGTGCGGTCGTCTGGCGGCCCTGGGCCGACCCGGTGTCGCTCGCACAGACCGCTGACACCGCCGACGTCGACCTGTTCGCCTGGTTCATGCGGTACGACGCGACCGCGGACCGGCCGGCCGGCACCGCGCGGAAGTAGGCTGGCCGCGATGCTGACAGGCCCCCCGCCACGCGTACTGGAGTTGGTGGGCGCGCACGCGGCCGACGTAGTGACGTTGAAGGACATACCCGAACAGAACGCCAGCTGGCTGATTGGCACTCCCCGGCAGGCAAGGCTGGTGCTGCGGCGCTATCACCACCGGGCCACCGAGGCCGACCTCGCCTACGAGCACGCCGTGCTGCGCTACCTGGCCGAAGCCGGATGGGTGGTCCCGGTCCCGGTTAGCGCGCTGATTGAGGATGCGGGCGTGTGGTACTGCCTCACCCGCCGCGTTCCGGGGCAGGCTGTCGCGCGCGAGAGCCCAGCGCAGCGGGCTCGCCGCGGCCGTGACCTAGCCCGCCTGCACTTGGCGCTGCGCGGGCTGGGCGAGCAGATCGGCCAGCGGCCCGGGTGGCGAGCGCAGCACGACGGCGTGACCGTGCACACCGGCATCGACTGGCAGGCGTGCGCGCGCGGCCTGACGGCAGTCAGCCCCAGGCTGGGTTGCTGGGCATCGGCTGCGGCAGAAGAGATCCGGGAGGAACTGGCCACCCTCGGCGCCGGCGGCCTGCCGCTAACGGTCGTGCACGGCGACTTCGCCGAGTGGAACGTGCACTACCGGCACGGGCGGCTGGCCGGCGTAATCGACTTCGGGCTAACGCATCTGGACTCCCGGCCCTACGAGCTAGCGATCGCACGGACCTGGCGGGCACCGGAAGCGGCCGACGCCTACCGGAGCGAACTGGCCCGCAGCGGCTGGCCGCTGACCGCGCTGGAAGAGGCGGCCATCACCCCGGTCTACCGTGCCTTCCGCCTTGACATGACCGCCTGGCTGCTGGACCAGGGGCTGCGCACCGGCGAGTACGACCTGCCGGCCATCGAGCGCCAGCTCGCCAGAACCGGGACGACGCCTCCCCGGCGCCCTGGCCAGCCCATCGCCCGCCGGTGAACCAGCCCGGGCGCAACCACCGCCAACAACGGCGGCTAGGTGCCCGGTTTCTACCATGGACAGCAGTCACACGACGCAAGCGCGCTGTCCGCCACCGGGCATCTCGGCGTGGCCGCCTGTCTGCCTGAGCCGCCATTTGGCAACGGTACGTGCACAGATCACCCAGGCCGGTCCCGGTTACCGGTCGGTCACCTACCTTGTCCCACCCCTGTGGCAGGGGTTGTGACCCCGCGTTGTCGGTGCCCAGTGCAATGCTGCTGGCTACGGCAGGGCGCCGCCGCGCGATGTCGGCCGGGGCGGGCCCGCAACGTTACAAACGGGGAGGTCCGATCACATGCTCAGCACCAACTACGTCCCTGGGGCCCCGAACTGGGTGGACCTGGCGACGCCCGATGTCGACGCGGCGGCCGCGTTCTACGGTGCCGTGCTCGGCTGGGAGTTTCAGTCGGCCGGCCCGGACGCGGGCGGCTACGGGATGCTCAAGCTGGACGGCAAGACGGTCGCCGCGATCGGTCCGCTGATGGAGGCGGGCGCGTCGCCGTCGTGGACGCTCTACTTCCAGACCCAGGACGCGAACGCCACGGCCGACGCGGTCAAGCGCGCCGGTGGCGTGGTCCGGGCGGAACCGTTCGACGTGTTCACCCAGGGCCGGATGGGTCAGTTCACCGACCCCGGCGGCGGGAAGTTCGCGGTCTGGCAGCCCGGCGACACGATTGGGCTTGACGCCGTCAACGACCCCGGCACGCTGTGCTGGACGGAACTGCACACGGCCGACGTCGCCGGGGCCAAGTCGTTCTACCAGGCGGTCTTCGGCTGGGCGACGCAGGACGTGCCGATGGGTGGCTTCAGCTACACCCTGATCAGGCCCGATGGCGGCGCCGAGGACAGCAGCCAGGGCGGGATGATGCCGATTGACCCGCAGATGGCGGCGGCCGGGATGACGACGAGCTGGCGCCCCTACTTCGAGGTGGCCGACTGCGACGCGGTGGCCGCCAAGACGGCGGAGCGCGGCGGCACCGTGGCAATGCCGGCCCAGGATGTCCCCGAGGTGGGCCGGATGGCCTGGCTCACCGACCCGGCCGGTGCGGCCTTCTCCGTGATCACCAGCGTCGCCCAGTAACCGGGAAGTCCGCCGGCCGGGCTGTGCGGCGTGCCCGGCCTGGCCGGGCTGCCCGGGCGGCCCGGGCTGGCGGACATTTCGCTGCACTAGGGTTCGTGGCATGACTGGACCGGCGAGCTATCCCGAGCCCCCGACCCCCGCCTTCCTGTTCGACCTGGACGGGACGCTCATCGACAGCGTGTACCAGCACGTGATCGCCTGGCGGGCGGCGTTGTCGCGGCTGGACATCGACCTGTCGGTGTGGCGGATCCACCGGCGGATCGGGATGAGCGGCGGGCTGTTCGTTTCCGCGTTGCTCCGGGAGACCGGCCGGACCCTGTCCGATGACGACATCGCGATGCTGCAGCAGGCACACAGCGAGGAGTACCTGGCGCAGGCTGACACCGTGCGCCCGCTGCCTGGCGCGGCTGAGCTGCTGGCGGCGCTTACCGGGCATGGCGTGCGCTGGGCGATCGCCACCAGCGGGTACCGGGCCACCGCGTTCCACGCCCTCGGCATGCTCGGCCTGCCCGACGACGCCCCGATGATCACGCGCGACCTGGTCAGGCACGCCAAGCCGGACCCGGACCTGTTCCTGGCGGCCGCGGCGCTGCTCGGGGTGGAACCGCGGCACGCCTGGGTGGTCGGGGACAGCGTCTGGGACCTGCTGGCGGCCCGGCGGGCCGGAGCGCTCGGCATCGGCCTGATGTCGGGCGGGTACGGCCGCGAGGAGCTCGAGCGGGCTGGCGCCTACCGGGTGTACGCCGACCCGGCCGACATGATGGCCAGGGCCGACGAACTCGGAGTGCGCGACCTGGTGCCGGTGCCGCGCCTCGGCTGAGCGGGATCCTCACCCGGCCGGGTGGGTCCGGGCGGGTACCTGTGCCGGGTCAGTCGGTGTCGCGGACGGCCAGGGTCCGCCGGCGGCCGCGCGCGGCAGCCGCCTCGCCCGTTGGGCGCTGCCCGCCTCCGACGTGGCACGCCGCGGCAGCGGGATGCGCGCGGGCGCGGCCGCGGGGAACGGCCGCACCGGAAGCGTGATCGCCGCTTCCAGGGTGGCCAGCCGGCGCAGGAACGCATAGGCGAACCAGGTGGGGATCCAGCACAGGCTGCGCCACTGCCGCTGCTTCACCGCGAACGGCACGCTGACCAGCACGGGTACCGCGCCCGCCGCGATGTAGATGGTGGCGAACGTCGCGATGTTCTGCCGGTAAGTGGGGTGGGTCAGCGCAAGCTCGAGCATGAAGATCGGCGCCACCAGGCCGGTCTGCAGGGAGAACCAGGAGAACCCCCGCCGCATCGTCCAGAACCACACCCGCGGGCCGGCCGAGCCGCTGCGCAGCGGCACGTGCCGGGCGTAGACGTGAAAGCCTGCCCGGGCCCAGCGGGTCCGCTGCTCGACGAACTCGGCGGCCCCGCGCGGCACGTCCTCGTAGCAGCGGATCCGCGGATCGACCACACAGCGGTAGCCGAGCCGGCCGAATTGCATGGTCAGGTCCGTGTCCTCGCCGTTCATCCGCACCGGGAACCCGCCGACCCGGACAGCGGGAGCCCGCCGGAAGACCGTGAACGGGCCGGGAATGACGACCACGCCGTCGACCACGCTCTGGGCCAGCCGGGCGAACCGGAACTGGAACAGCGCCTCCAGCGCGCGCAGGCGGTGGAACCAGGTCACCGTGTCCTTCCTCGGCTCCTCCATCGCGCCGACCATGCCGATCTCCGGATCGCGGAACCACGGGATCGAGTAGACCAGCGCGTCCGGGCCCATCACGGAGTCCGCGTCGACCCGGACGCAGAACTCCGAGTTGGTGACCGACAGCGCCCGGTTCAGCGCGGCGGACTGACCACCGTTCGGCGCGTTCAGTACCCTGCCCCGGGCGAAGCGAAGCCGCGTGATCTCTTCCCGCGCGATCTGCTCGGTGCGGTCGACCGATCCGTCGTTGGAGACGACCACCAGCACCTGGCCGCCGTAACGCTCGGCGGCCACGTCGACCGAGCGCAGCAGCCGGGCGATGTTCTCCTCCTCGTTGTAGGCGGGGATGATCACGTCGACGCTGGGGCGGTCGGTGCCGGGCTCGGGGAGCCTGTGGCTCGCCCACCACATCAGCCAGAGCGGAACGAGCATGATCACCAGCACCAGGCAGACCGCGTACAGCGGCACGAACACCTGCCACGCCGTCGTCAGATTGGACGGCTCGGACAGCAGCGCATACGTCACCACGAGCAGCGCCACGGCGGACGCCAGCACGCACCAGGTGACGATGCTGTCCCACAGCCAGCGGTGCCGAGTGATCGGCAGCACCGTCGCCCTGGGCAGCGCAAAGCTGGTAAACGTCAGGCGCATGATGACCAGCCCGCCGATGAGCAGGTTCGCGAGCGTGGCCTCGATGCCAAACGGCCCGACCAGCAGCTTGGTGACGACCCCGACGGTGATCATCAGGGCCTGGGTGAGCACGGACATGGCCACGTACAGCACCGCATGGGCCAGCATCGCCAGGCGTCTGCCCAGACCGGCGCGCACCACCAGCGAGATGCCGACGATGTACGCGACCGCGAGGAACATCGTTGCCGGGTGCAGGCGCGCCACATATCCGTTGACCGCTGCCGGGTCCCTCGTTATTGCCACCGCCACGTCACGCACGGCGCCGGCGTAGAGCGCCGGGACCGACGGCCGCTGCCAGCCGACGAACAATAGGCCGCCTAGGGCGGCGATGCCCAGAAACGCCCAGGTGCGGGGGCGGAATCGTGGTGTCGGAACGTGCTTCGGGATGACCACGGACGCCATGCCGTCACCGAGATCATCGGTGCTGTCGGCGTATACCGGCAGGACGCAGGCGCCGGCTCCCGCCGCGAGCAGGCCGACCGTCGCCGCAAGCAGCGAAAAATCCATTAACTGATCACCGCGCCTTCACCCGCTATCGGCGTTTCGCCCACTATTGCCAGCCGCACGATAGCGGGGGCTTCCGTGAGGCAGCGAAGAACCTACCAGAATTGGTTTGGGGTGATCTGCGGGTCAGCGATATAACCGTGGATTACCGGGATACCCGGGGTGTTCAGCATTGCGGCCAAGTTCCCTCGTATTGCCGCCTTCGGGCCATTGTCTCGTGAACCTTATTGATGATCTCGCCTATCATCACCGTGCCAGGTGAATCGGTCTTGTATAAAGGACAATGGCCAGGCAGCCAGGAATCACCGGGTGCGCATAGTCGTGGGCACGTCACCGGTATCCGCTATTGCCCGGTTCGTGAACGTACCCGGCGGTCGCCGGCATGCCGGGGCATGGCTGCCTGGGGCGTTCTCGGCTGGCCGGTGACGCCACATAAATGGGTAGCTGATTGTTGAAAGCGGGCTGAGTTGAATCCGTCCCCGGTTCGAGCCGACGACACGGCGCAGGCCGACCACGCATCGCTGCGGTTGAACGGCTACGCGGCCAGCCCGCGATCCGGCCAGGCACGGCAGCGCCCGGAGCGAACTCGCCGGCACATCACCCGTCCGCAGCGCGTCGCTGCGGCGCTGATCGCTGGCGCTTGCGTCTTCGGCGCGCTGTGGTACGTGCCGCGGATCGCCGCCGCCGACGGCAGTTCCCTCTCCGGCACGGTGACCAGCAGCGGCGTTGTCTACCTGAACTTCTCCAGCTCCGGGCAGCTTTCAACGATCACAGCGGCCATCGGCCAGCGGGTCAAGAAGGGGCAGCTGCTGGCCACCGAGGTCGCTCCGGCGGTGGCCGCGGTCCTGGCCGCCGGCCGGGCGGCGATCGCGGCCGACAAGAACGAGCTGGCTGCCGCGCAGTCCGGCGGCAACACGGCGACCATCGACGCCGCGCGCGCCCAGCTGGCCAGGGACCAGGGCGAGCTGGCCATTGACCGGGCCGACGCAGCGGGCACCCGGATCGTCGCACCGTCCGCCGGGACCGTGATAGCCGTCAACGGCCAGCCCGGCGAGACCGCCGACGCGGACGGCATCCGCGACTACGCATCCGACGCCCAGGGCGCGCAGGTCGCGCAGAAGCCCCTGTTCTCGCTGTTCCCCGAGGGGCCGCAGTCCAGCGCCACGGACGGATCGGATTCCGGCGGGTACCTGCCGGTCGTCGCGCTGCGCACCTCGAGCACCTGGCAGGTCAGTCTCCTGGTTCCGGAAGGCTCGATCGGGAGCGTCCGGACCGGCCAAGCCGTCAGCGTCGACGTGCCAGCGGCCGGCCTTTCCGGCATATCCGGCCGGGTACAGGAACTGCTGACCACGCCGGTAGCAACATCGCAGGGCACCGGCTACGAGGCGGTGGTGACCGTCCTTGACCAGCAGCAGGAATCGCCGCTGAGCGGAATGGCGGCGAACGTTCAGCTGGGTTCGTGACCGCACGGGCGATGGCCAGCTGAGCATCCTGGAGGGCACCGAACTCGCCGGCGCCTGGCCTCCAGAGTGCCTTCTCCGGTCAGAGCGGGTGGCTTGCCGCCGCGCAGGGTCCTGGTCCATACGGCTCGCATAGATCCTGTTAGGGATCGTCACCTGGCCGCATGGGTCGCGCTTGGGCGCGGCGTTTGGGCTGCTGCGGGGGCTTCACTGGGGTGGTTCCGCGCGCATCCCTGGAGGTATCCCATGCAGGACCTGCTGTTTATCGTCCTCACCATTGTCGCGTTCGGCGTGCTTCTCCTGATCGTGAAGGGGATCGAGACCTTTGAGCGCTGATAACTGGATCGGCCTGATCGGTGGCGTGCTGGTGACGATCTACCTGTTCGTCGCCCTCGTCCTGCCTGAGAGGTTCTGATGAGTACCACAAGCGCTGGCTGGCTGCAGTTCGCGCTGCTGTTCGCCGCCCTGGCCGCGTGCTATGTGCCGCTCGGCAACTACATCGCGCGCGTCTTCACCAGCGAGAAGGACTGGCGCGTCGAGCGCGGCTTCTACAAGTTGATCGGGATCGACCGCACCGCGGACCAGAAGTGGTCCACTTATCTGCGCAGCATGCTGGCGTTCTCCTTCATCAGCGTGCTGTTCGTGTACGGAATCGAGCGGCTGCAGCACTTCCTCCCGTTCAGCGAGGGCTTCCCCGCCGTCTCACCCGACTTGGCCTGGAACACCGCCGCGTCCTTCGTCACGAACTCGAACTGGCAGAACTACGCCGGCGAGGCGACCATGGGCTACCTGACCCAGGTGTCCGGGCTCATGGTGCAGCAGTTCATGTCGGCCGCGGTCGGCATCGTGGTCGCGATCGCGATGATCCGGGGCTTCATGCGGTCCCGCACGGACAAGCTCGGGAACTTCTGGGTGGACGTGACGCGCTGCGTCGTCCGGCTGCTGCTCCCGCTGGCGATCGTCGGCGGGCTGATCCTGATCGCCGGAGGAGCGATCGAGAACCTGCACAGCTACCAGACCGTCACCACGCTGTCCGGCGCGCACCAGACGATCCCCGGGGGCCTGGTGGGCTCCCAGGAGATCATCAAGGACATGGGCAACAACGGCGGGGGCTGGTTCAACACGAACTCCGCGCACCCGTTCGAGAACCCGAACCCGTTCACGAACTGGTTCGAGATCTTCATCCTGCTGCTGATCCCGTTCGCCACGCCGCGGGCCTTCGGCAAGATGGTCAAGGACAACCGGCAGGGCTACGCGCTGGTCGCGGTCATGGTCATCATCTGGGCGGCCGCGGTCGGCGGGCTCAACTTCTTCGAGGCCCACACCAGCCTCGGCGGCACCGCCACGGTGCTCGCCGGGCACGCGGCCGAGGGCACGGAGGTGATGACCGGCACGCCCGGCTGCTCGTTGTTCGCCGCGTCCACCACGGTGACGTCGACCGGGGCGGTGAACTGCTTCCATGATTCGCTGACCCCGTTCGGCGGCGGCATCGCGCTGTTCGACATCGCGCTCGGCGAGATCGCGCCCGGCGGCGTCGGCGCCGGCATGTACGGCATCCTGGTCCTGGCCATGGTGACCGTGTTCGTGGCCGGGCTGATGGTCGGCCGCACGCCGGAGTACATCGGCAAGAAGATCCGCCCGACCGAGATGAAGTACGCGGCGCTGTACTTCCTGACCCTGCCGGTGATCATCCTCACCGCGGCCGGGCTGTCCATCGGCACGCCGATCGGGCAGCGCGCCATCTTCAACCCGGGGCCGCACGGCCTGACCGAGGTCGTGTACGCGTTCGCCTCGATGGCCAACAACAACGGGTCCGCGTTCGCCGGCCTGGCCTCCGGCGACGCCTGGTACCAGGTGATGGGCGGGTTCGTGATGCTGTTCGGCCGGTTCATGCCGGAGATCTTCGCGCTGGGCCTGGCCGGGTCGCTGGCCAGGCAGCAACCGGTGCCCGCGAGCGCGGGCACGCTGGACACCAGGACGCCGCTGTTCGTCGGCATGCTCGTCGGCGTGGTCCTGATCCTGGTCGGGCTGACCTACTTCCCCGCCCTCGCGCTGGGCCCGTTCGCCGAAGGACTGCACTGAGATGGCCGTGACAACCACACCAGGGGCGCCCGCGGGCACGGGCAGGAAGGACGCCCGCGCCCAGCAGGGCAGGATCGGCGGGGGCCTGCTCGACCCCAAGATGCTCTGGAAGTCCACCCCGGACGCGTTCAAGAAGCTGGACCCGCGGGTCCAGATCAAGAACCCGGTCATGTTCGTGGTCGAGGTCGGCGCGCTGCTGACCACGTTCACCGCGATCTTCAAGGACACCAAGCCGGCCTTCAACTGGACCGTCGTGGTGTTCCTGTGGCTGACCGTGGTGTTCGCCAACCTGGCCGAGGCGGTGGCCGAGGGCCGCGGCAAGGCTCAGGCCGAGACGCTGCGCAGGACCAAGCGGGAGACCGTGGCCCGGCGGCTGGTCGACTGGCAGCCGGGCCAGAAGGATCCGCGGGAGGAGCCGGTGCCCGGGACCGGCCTGACGCTCGGCGACTACGTCGTGGTCGAGGCCGGGGAGATCATCCCCGGCGACGGCGACGTGGTCGAGGGCATCGCCTCGGTCGACGAGTCGGCGATCACCGGCGAGTCCGCGCCGGTGATCCGCGAGTCCGGCGGCGACCGGTCCGCGGTCACCGGCGGCACCAAGGTTCTGTCCGACCGGATCGTGGTGAAGATCACCTCCAAGCCGGGCGAGACGTTCATCGACCGGATGATCGCACTGGTCGAGGGGGCGTCGCGGCAGAAGACGCCGAACGAGCTCGCGCTGAACATCCTGCTGGCCTCGCTGACGATCATCTTCATGCTGGCCGTGATCTCGCTGCAGCCGATGGCGTTCTACTCGAAGGCGCCGCAGTCTCTGGTGATCCTCGTCGCGCTGCTGGTGGCGCTGATCCCGACCACGATCGGCGCGCTGCTGTCCGCGATCGGCATCGCGGGCATGGACCGGCTGGTGCAGCGCAACGTGCTCGCGATGTCCGGCCGGGCCGTCGAGGCGGCCGGCGACGTGAACACGCTGCTGCTCGACAAGACCGGCACG
>JASHOI010000473.1 GCA_030041195.1 Streptosporangiaceae bacterium
ATCCCGGTCGCGGAGCGCTGGGCCGCCGCGCTGACCAGTGCCGAGGCCCAGGTGCCGGTGACGACGCCGGAGGACGAGGCCGAGGCCGCGGAGCTCGCCGCCGCCCTGGACGACTGGCGCGCCGCGGCGCAGGCTCCGGCGGGTCCGGTCCGCACCTGCTTCCGGCTGGTCGAGCCGGCCGCCGAGCCAGACCCGGCGGCCTGGACCGTCGAGCTCGCGCTGCAGTCGACCGACGACCCCAGCCTGCTGCTGCCCGCGGCGGACATCTGGTCCGGTGCCTCGGCCGGCGGCTGGGCCGCGGCCGGGATCCGGCACCCGGAGGAGGAACTGCTGGCCGGGCTCGGCACCGCGTCGCGGCTGTTCGCCGAGCTTGACGGCGAACTGCGGAGCCCGGCACCGGAAGTGGTCGCCCTCGACACCGAGGGAGCGGCGAGGTTCCTGCAGCAGACCGGGCCGCTGCTGGCCGGGGCGGGCTTCGGCGTGCTGCTGCCGGACTGGGTTGGCGGCGCGCGCAAGCGGCTTGGCCTGAAAATCACCACCAGGACGCGGAGCGCGCCGGGCGCGGCCCCGGCCGCCGAGTCGAAGTTCGGCATGGGCGACCTGGTCGACTTCCGGTACGACCTGGCGGTCGGCGACGATTCGCTGAGTCCCGAGGAGCTCGAGGAACTGGCCCGGCTGAAGGTGCCCCTGGTCCGGCTGCGCGGCCAGTGGGTGGAACTCGACGACCGGCACCTGCAGGCCGCGCTGAAGTTCCTCGAGCGGAGCCGGGACCGGACCGGGGCCATGACCGCGGCCGAGGCGCTGCTCGACGGGCTCGGCGGCGTGGACGACGACCTGCCGGTGGTGGGCGTGGACGCCGACGGCTGGCTCGGCGACCTGCTCTCCGGCCAGGCGGACCGGCGGCTGGCGCCGGTCCCCACCCCGGCCTCGTTCCGGGGTGAGCTCCGCCCCTACCAGGAACGCGGCCTGGCCTGGCTGTCCTTCCTCGGCGACCTCGGCCTCGGCGCAATCCTCGCAGATGACATGGGATTGGGTAAAACCGCCCAAACCCTTGCATTGCTCTCGAAACAGGATAACACAGATCCCACCCTTGTGGTGTGCCCGATGTCGCTAGTGGGCAACTGGCAGCGGGAGGCCGAGCGCTTTACTCCCGACCTGAATCTCCACGTGCACCACGGGGCTGACCGGCTCAGCGGCGAGGAGCTCACGGACGCGCTGAACGCGGCGGATCTGGTCATTACGACGTATGGGCTGGCTGCGCGGGACCAGGAGGCTCTGGGCCAGGTCGAGTGGGCGCGGGTGGTGTGTGACGAAGCGCAGAACATCAAGAACGCGGCGACCCGGCAGGCCCGGGCGGTGCGCGCGCTGCCCGCCCGGGCGCGGATCGCGCTGACCGGCACGCCGGTCGAGAACCGGCTCAGCGACCTCTGGTCGATCATGGAGTTCGTCCGGCCCGGGCTGCTCGGCCCGGCGGAGCGGTTCCGCACCAGGTTCGCTGTGCCGATCGAGCGCAACGGCGACGAGGAGGCGGCCGACCGGCTCAAGCGGGTCACCGGCCCGTTCATCCTGCGCCGGCTGAAGACCGACAAGACGATCATCTCCGACCTGCCGGACAAGCTGGAGATGAAGGTCTGGTGCAACCTCACGCCGGAGCAGGCCTCCCTGTATCAGGCGACGGTCAGCGACATGATGGCCAGGATCGAGGCGGCCGAGGCGGCGGGGGACGGCATCGAGCGCCGCGGGCTGGTGCTGGCGACGATGGCCAAGCTCAAGCAGGTCTGCAATCATCCTGCGCACCTGCTCGGCGACGGCTCGCGGCTGGCCGGCCGGTCCGGCAAGCTGGCCAGGCTCGAGGAGATCTGCGAGGAGGTCATCACCGACGGCGACAAGGCGCTGTGCTTCACCCAGTACGCGGAGTTCGGCCGGATGCTGCAGCCCTACCTGGCCAGCAGGCTGGGCTGCCCCGTGCTGTACCTGCACGGCGGCACGCCGAAGCGACAGCGCGACGCGATGGTGGCCGAGTTCCAGGAAGGGACCGAGCCCGCGCTGTTCGTGCTGTCGCTGAAGGCCGGCGGCACCGGGCTGAATCTGACCGCGGCCAGCCACGTGATCCACATCGACCGGTGGTGGAACCCGGCCGTCGAGGAGCAGGCCACCGACCGGGCGTTCCGGATCGGCCAGCGCAAGGACGTGCAGGTGCGCAAGTTCGTCTGCGTCGGCACGCTGGAGGAGCGGATCGACGCCATGATCGAGGAGAAGAAGGCGCTGGCGGAGCGGATCGTCGGGACCGGGGAGAGCTGGCTGACCGAGCTGTCAACGGCCGACCTGCGCACGGTGGTGGCCCTGTCGCCGGAGGCGGTGTCGGAGTGACCGGGAGACACGAGTGAGCTGGCGGGACTTCGGGCCGTCGCGGCCGCTCGAGGTCGAGGGCGGGGTCAAGGCGCGCAGCAGGCGCGGCTCGATCGGCGAGCAGTGGTGGTCGCGCCGGTTCATCGACGTGCTTGAGTCGTTCGGCATGACCGGGAGGCTGGCCCGGGGCCGCAACTACGCCCGCCGCGGCCAGGTCATCAGTTTCGAGATCTCGTGCGGGTACGTGACCGCCCAGGTGCAGGGGTCGCGGCCGAAGCCGTACCGGGTGCGGATCCAGGTGACGCCGCTGACCAAGCCGCAGTGGCGGAAGGTGGAACAGGCGCTGGCCGCGCAGGCGCTGTTCCGGGCCAAGCTGCTGGCGGGGGAGATGCCTCCGGAGATCGAGGAGGTGTTCGCCGGCTGCGGCACCCCGCTGTTCCCGCGCTCCGCACGTGACCTGGACATGTCCTGCTCGTGCCCGGACTGGGGGGTGCCGTGCAAGCACCTGGCGGCGGTCTGCTACGTGCTGGCCGAGGCGTTCGACATCGACCCGTTCGGCATTCTGGCCTGGCGTGGCCGGGGCAGAGATGAGCTGCTGGCCGCGCTGCGGCTGACCGGGCGGGAGGACGGCGAGCCCGCGCGGCCGCTCATCGACGTCACCGACCGCCCGCTGGCCGACTGCCTGGCGGACTTCTGGTCACCGGGCATGAGCGCACAGCGGCTGCGAGCCCTGCCGCCCGCAGCACCGGCAGCGCCCGACCTGCTGCTGCGCACGTTCGAGCCACCGCAGGTGCAGGTTCGGAGCACGGACCTGATCACGCTGCTGGCCCCGGCCTACCACCGGCTGGCCGCACCCGACGAGCCAGCCGAGCCCGACCCCGATCATGAGGACTGCCGGACGCTCTAGCCGCAGGTCAGGGACGGCGGGCAACCGCGCCGTACCACCAATGGGAACCGTCGCTGTCGGCGTCGGGGTCTTCTGCGCCCCAGACACCCACCTGCGTGACGGTCGGCTCCGCTCCGGGCAGCGCGGTGATGGCATGCGCGGTTCACCCACGCCGCGTCCTCCAGGTCAGGGGCCTGGGCACGGACCCGCTCCGCCGCCTCATGATCGACCGGGAAGTTGTGCTTGCCGCCCAGTCAGGTAGACCACCACCCGCGAGGGCAGATCCCGGATCCGCGACTGCACCGTCCCGGTCTGCGCTAATGCCTCGTCGACCATCTCAAACGGCACAAGCTGGGTCAGCTCACCCAGGTGACTGGGCGCGAACCGGCCTCCGGCCACAGTGATGGTGCGGGTGATGACAGACTGGATGCTCAACGGAGTCCCCTGCCAGGCAGCGATCTTGGTCGACGCAGTTCTAGCAGGGACTCCGTTGCTTCTCTCAACCGGCTTTCCAACCGCGCCGCAGCGCTAACTGAACGGCCTTGGCTCTGCCCGGCCCGGCTGACCGGGCCCGGTTTCCATGATCTGGGTCGATTAATACCTTTATTTGGTCGTTATCCACCCAGATCATGAAAATCGAATGCCTGATCGGGCGTCGGCTGGGGCTGGCGGGACCAGTGGTACCCATGGAACGGCGGAGCCTCGCGTCACGGGCCGCCGCCCCAGGGCGCTGCCATCCGAACCGCCCAGGACGGCACTAAGTAAGTGGTATTGCCGCTAGTCGGGCGCCGTCGTGCCGGCCTTGGGGCGCACCTGCGGAAGGTGGATGCACACCAGTCTCGGCTTGGGCGAGAACGCCCGATCGGCCCATTCGGCCAGCCGCAGCGCGCGGCGCTGCGCCGACGTCAGGTGCTTCTTGGGCACCGGGACGGCCATCTTGCCCTCGCTGACGACTTCTATGGCACTGCGTGCCAGCGGTGTCCAGTAACGATTAATCACCGCGTCATCGGCCGTTGTAGGAAGTGATATCTCGTAGGCACAGAAACGCTTCGCGGATTTGGCCGCTGCAACATGAACAACCGCGTGAGCTGCTGCGTTCACGGCGTCTGCGCATCCGGCAGTAAATGCACATACGATGCAGAACACCGCAATGCATATGGCCGTGCTGACGCCACGCAACTTGATCACCCACCGTCCACGCTACCAGCCTCTGGCAGCATCACGGCTTTTGCGGGCCGGACGTTACGCTATTGCCGACCGGACGTTACGGTTTTTTTGCTGGCTGGTGGGAAAGACCGGCCGATCCTGCCTTAACGGTGATGAAACCCCGACCGCCCGCGCTGGCGCGTGTGGCAGGCTCTTCGGCGTGAGGATGCGGCGGGCTTGGGAAGAAGAGGCCTTGAACTGGGCCCAGTTCGCCCGGACTCCCGGGCATGATCATTCGCACGAGCAGATCAACCTGCCAGCGCTGCTGAAGCTGCTTCCACCGCCGGGTCGGCGGACCCTGGACCTGGGCTGCGGCGAAGGGCGACTCGGCCGGCTCCTGCAGTCCCTGGGCCACCGGGTGGTCGGGATCGATACCTCCGCCACCATGGTGCGCCTGGCCGCCGGCCACGAAACGCCCGAGCTTTGCCTGCTAGCCGACGCGGCCGGGATCCCTTTTGCTGACGGGGCGTTCGACCTTGTCGTTGCGTACATGACGCTTCACGACATCGACGAGATGCCGCAGGCCGTGGCGGAGATAGCCCGGGTTCTCGAGCCCGGCGGCCGCCTCTGCATGGCGATCGTTCACCCGCTCAATTCGGCGGGCGATTTCCTGGATTCCGGTGCCACAGCGCCGTTTGTGATCTCCGGCTCTTACCTGGAACCGGCGCCGGTGACGATGACGGTCGATCGCGGCGGCATCCAGATGACATTTCACAGTGAGCATCGCTCGCTCGAGACCTACAGCCGGGCGCTGGAAGCCACGGGGCTGCTGATCGAGGCGATACGCGAGGTGGGTTCCGCCGAGGAAATGGCTGCCGGTAACCCCCGCGAGCGGCGGTGGATGCGGGTTCCGCTCTTCCTCCACATCCGGGCCGTCTCGGTGAGCCCGGCCGGTACCTCCCCGGCCGGCTCATGACCGGCGGGCCGCGCAGAGCCGCAGCGGCCCCCGGGCTATCCCGGTGAGCCGGCGTCTGCCTGCTTGGCCGCCGGCTGCTTGGGGTCTGCCTTCTGGGCCGGGGTCCTCTTCCGCTGCCTCGGCTGGGCCGCGGGCTGGCTGGGCTGCTTGCTGGCCACGAGCGTGACCAGCATGTCCGACGACGACCGGTCCTTCTTGACCTGGACCATGTCCGGCAGCCGGCTGAGCAGGACCCGGAAGCTGCTGGCTCCGTAATTGCGCTCGTCGAAGGACGGGTCGAGGGCGAGCATCTTGCTCTTCAGCCACGACCCGGTGGCCGAGTCGTCGGGAGCTTCCTCCATCGCGGCGACCACCAGCCGCTTCACATCGGCGATGTCGAAGTTGGCGCCGACCTCGGCCCGCACCGCAGGGTTGACGGCGGCGACGATCGTCCCCCAGTACTTGTACTCGTTGCACACCGCGACCAGCCGGGAACTGGATGAGGCCCTGGTGCCGACCCCGACGACCCACTTACCGAACTCACGCAGCCGCTGCACCAGCGGTGAGTAGTCGCCATCGCCGGCGACCAGCAGGAACGTGCCGACATCGGGGTGGGTGATCAGGACCTCCATGGCGTCAACGGCCATCAGGATGTCGGCCGCGTTCTTCTGCTGGGCCCCGAACCTGGTCACCTGGATCAGCGTGATCCCGTTCTGGGCGAGGCTGTGCTGGTACCTGCCGAACTCGGGCCTCGACCAGTCGGCGTAGGCCCGGCGGATCGAGGTGTTGCCATAGTCGCGGCACAGCCGCTCGAGCGCCTTGTACGGGATCGGGTCGGCCTCCCCGGGCAGGTCCTCCCCGGCGCCGAGCGCCAGGTTCTCCAGATCGATGAACACCGCCACCAGGTCGCCGGACGTCGCCTGCGAAGCGGTTTCCCCGGCCATCAGGCGGCCTTCCGTTCGCGCTCAGTGCTCCGCTGCACCACTGGTGCCACCTCTCATCGGCCGGCACCTACGCTAGCCTGTCCGCGATCTTCACGGCGCCGCTGGATCCGGCGGCGGGTACTGCAGCCCGACCATCGGCGCCATCTCCGCCAGCATGAGCTCGAACATCGGCCTGGCGTCGTCGAGCGCGAAGCTCAGCTGCCCGAACACCTCCAGGCTCACGATCCCGTAGAGCCGAACCCAGCAACGCAGGAACACCAGCAGCAGGCCGAGCGGCAGGCCGGCGGCCATCTGGCCGAGCCCGTCTCGGTAGTGCTGCAGCTGCTCCCCGAGCCCGGGATCGATCTCGTCATCCGCGGGCACCGGGAACGGCTGCTTGCGGTACAGCTCGAGCATCAGGGTGAAGAACGTGTTGCCGAACTGGCCGCCGCTCTCCGCGGTGATCTCGTCGTGCTGCACGTGCAGCCCGGGCAGCGGCGTGGCGAAGATCAGCCTGAACTCCCTGGGGTGGCTCAGCGACCACCGGCGGAACTCCCAGCACGCGGCGAGGACCTTCGCGGTCATATCACCGTCGGCGGCGGTGCTGGCCGACGCGATCGCGCTGCGGATGTCGCTGGCCAGCTCCGTGAAGATGTCGGCGATGACGTACTTGACCAGTTCCTCGTGGCTGGAGAAGTAACGGTAGAGCGCGGGGGCGGTCATCCCCATCTCGCGGGCGATCGCGCGCAGCGACACCGCGTCGGGCCCCTCGGCGACGAGGATCCTGCGTGCCGTCTCCTTAATCTCCGCCGTGGTCGCGGCGCGGACGCGATCACGGCGGCGGGGTGCCTGAACCACCTGGCCTCCGGGAACTGAACTACGGGCTGGCTCACCAGCCACGATTCTGCCGATCCTACCGTTTACAGCGTTAACAGTTCTCCCGCGATTCCCGCTGGCACAAACTAGGGGCAGGACAGCCAACCATGCCGGAGGCGGCTCCATGCGAATCGGACTTGCCGGGGCCGGGCGTATCGGCGCGCTCCACGCCGGCATCCTTTCCCGGCTTCCCTCCGTCGATTCCGTGGTCGTCGCCGATGCCGACTCCGCGCGGGCCAGCGAGGTTGCCAGGCGGCTGCGCGTGGAGGCCACCGCGTCGCCGGAGCGCCTGCTGCGCTCGGGTCTCGACGCGCTCGTAATCGCGGCGCCGACCCAGGCCCACCCCGAGCTCATCGTTGCGGCCACCGACGCTGGGCTGCCGGTGTTCTGCGAGAAACCTGTTGCCGAGGACATCGACAGCACCCGCGAGCTGATCAAGCGGGTCGGCGGAGCGGCGGGCGCCGTGCAGATCGGCTTCCAGCGTCGGTTCGACGCCGGCTACCGGGCCGCACGCGAGGCGGTTCAGTCGGGGTCGCTCGGCTGGGTGCACACGCTGCGGGCCACGACCCTGGATCCGGCGCCGCCCGCCGCCGCGTACATCGAGACGTCCGGCGGCCTGTTCCGTGACTGCGGGGTACACGACTTCGACGCGATCCGCTGGGTGACCGGGCGCGAGGTGCGCGAGGTCTACGCGGTCGGCGCCAACCGCGGTGCCGACTTCTTCAGCGCGGCCGGTGACGTCGACACGATGGCCGCGGTGCTGACCCTCGACGACGAGAGCCTGGCCGTGGTCTCCAGCACCCGCTACAACGGCGCGGGCTACGACGCGCGGCTCGAGGTGCTCGGCGCCCGGGACAGCATCGGCGTCGGGCTTGGCGACCGGCTGCCGCTGCGGTCGGCCGAGCCCGGCGCGACGTTCCCCGCTGGCCCGCCCTATCCGCGGTTCATCGAGCGGTTCGCCGACGCCTACCGGGCCGAACTGGCTGCGTTCGTTGAGCTCGCCGCGCATGGCGGCGAGAGTCCGTGCACGATCGGCGATGCCCTGGAGGCGTCCTGCATCGCCGAGGCTTGCGAGCTGTCCCGGGCCCGGCACCAGCCGGTGGCCGTCGCCGAAGTCCGCCGGTAGCCGCCGAGGCCAGCCCGCCCCAGTACCGGCCGGCCCGCCGAGTTGAAGCCGGCCCCCGAGCAGAGGCCGGTCCTCAGTACCGGCCGGCCCCCCAGTAGAGGCCGGTCCCCAGTACAGGCCGGCCCCCCAGCAGAAGCCGGCCCCCAGTACAGGCCGGCCGGCCAGTGCAAGCCGGCCCGCCCCGCCCCCAGTAATTGCGCTTGACAGCCGTTAACCGCGTATGCGAAGTTAACGGTATTCGCAGTTAACGCTGTTCACTATCGTGATGATCGTTAGTCGAGCTGGCGGAGGAACCGATGTTCGACGGCTGGGGGCGCCTGGTATACCGGCGCAGGCGGCTGGTTATGGTAATCGCGCTCATCGTGGTGGCGTTCGCGGCCGCATGGGGCACGGGGGTGTTCGGGCGGCTGCAGTCATCGGGCGGGTTCACCCCGCCGGACAGCCAGAGTCAGCAGTCCAGCAACCTGGCAACGGCCGCGTTCGGCCGGGACGCCGGCGACGTCGTGGTCCTGTACTCCAGCCCGACGCTGAGCGTGCGCTCGCCGGCCTTCCGCGCGGCCGTGACGCACACGCTGGCGGGCCTGCCGGCCGACCGGGTCGAATCGGCCGCGACCTACTGGTCGACCGGCTCGCCGCAGTTCGTCAGCGCCAGCGGGCGGCAGACCTACGCGGTGCTCGAGCTCGCCGGGGCCAGCGACGGCGCGCGGCAGACCAACTATGACGCGATCAAGGGCCAGCTCGGCGCGCCCGGACTGCGGACCGAGGTGGGCGGGCTCGTGCCGACCAACGAGGCGATCAACAAAGAGGTCACCTCCGACATCGGCCGTGCCGAGGCCTTCTCCATGCCGGTGCTGCTGATCGTGATGCTGATCATCTTCGGCAGCCTGGCCGCGGCCAGCCTGCCGCTCGCGATCGGCGGGGTCGCGATCCTCGGCTCGTTCACTGTGCTGCGGCTGCTCACCCTCGCCACCACGGTCTCGATCTACTCGGTTAACATCACGACGATCCTGGGCCTGGGGCTCGGCATCGACTACGGGCTGTTCATGGTGAGCCGGTTCCGCGAGGAGTTGCACCGCCAGGAGACGGTGCAAGACGCGGTGGCGCGCACCGTGGCCACGGCGGGCCGCACCGTGGCGGTGTCCGGCATCACTGTCGCGATGGCCCTGGCCAGCCTGATGCTGTTCCCCGAGGATTTCCTGCGCTCGATGGGCTACGGCGGGGTGGCGACGGTCCTCGTCGACATGCTGGCCGCGCTGACCGTGCTGCCCGCGCTGCTCGCGGTCTTCGGCCGGAACGTGAACGCGCTGCGGATCCGGCGGGCCGTGCAAAGGCCGCCCGTTGCCGACGGAACCGGCGCGTGGTACCGGATCGCGCGCAGCGTGATGCGCCGGCCGGTGCTTTACGCGGTGCCGATCGTGGTCGTGCTGCTCGCGCTCGGCTCGCCGTTCCTGCACGTGACGTGGGGCGGCGCCGACGCCACCGACCTGCCGGCCAGCGCCGCGCCGCGCCTGGTCACCGAGGCCCTGAACCGGGACTTCCCGGGGAACCCGACCACACCGATCGAGTCCGTCGTGCAGTTCCCCGGGCCGGTGGCAGGTTCGCCTGCCCGCGAGGGCGCGCTCGCCGCTTACGCCGGCCGCCTCGACCGCGTCCCCGGGGTCATCGCGGCTCAGGTGACCGGCGTGCGCGGCGACATCGCGCGGGTCGATATGCGTTATGGCCCGGGTCCTTATTCACCGCAGGCGCGCGCGATCGTGGGACAGGTCAGGGACGTGCCGCCGCCGTCCGGCACGCGCGCCTACGTGGGCGGGCAGACCGCCCAGCTCGTGGACGAGCTGTCCAGCCTCGGGCAGGTGCTGCCGTGGATGGCGCTGGTGGTGGCGCTGGCCACGTTCGTGCTGCTGTTCCTCGCGTTCGGGTCCGTGGTGCTGCCGGTCAAGGCGATCGTGATGAACGTGCTGTCACTTTCGGCGATGTACGGGGTCGTGGTGTGGATCTTCCAGGAGGGCCATCTGTCCGGGCTGCTGCAGTTCACGCCCAACGGCACGATCGAGCCGACGATGCCGATCCTGATGTTCGCGATCATGTTCGGGCTGTCCATGGACTACGAGGTGTTCCTGCTGTCCCGGATCCGCGAGCGCTACGACGTCACCGGCGACAACACCACGGCGGTCGCTGGCGGGCTGCAGCGCACCGGCGGGCTGATCACGAGCCTGGCCCTGCTCCTGGTCATCGTCGTGGGTGCGTTCTCCGCCTCCGGGGTCACGTTCATCAAGCTGCTCGGCGTCGGGATGATCGTCGCGCTGATCGTGGACGCGTCGATCGTGCGGGTGCTGCTGGTGCCCGCGGTGATGCGGCTGCTCGGCCCGGTCAACTGGTGGGCGCCCGGGCCGCTGCGCCGCCTGTACGCCAGGTACGGCCTGCGCGAGCCCGACGACGCTGGCCGAGCCGAAGGCCGGCCCCTCGCGCGCGGCGACGTGGGCGCCTCGGCAATGTCGGGCTGACGTCCAGCCGTCGATCAGTGTGGTGGGTCCCATGCTGCTGCTGGAGGAACAGCGCGGGACCCACCACCTCATTGCCGTTCGGCGTCAGCCGCGGTCGAGGCGCGCGAGTTCGCCGGCGGACAGGGTCAGGTCGGCGGCCTGCGCCGAGTCGATGATCGACTCCGGCCGGCTGGCGCCCGGGATCGGGATCACCACCGGCGCCTTGGCCAGCATCCAGGCCAGCGTGACCTGCTGTGGCGAGACACCGTGGGCGCCGGCGACCTCCTGGAACGCGGTGTGCTGTGCTCCGAGTTGGCCAGCCCGGCCAATGCCGCCGAGAGGGCTCCACGGCAGGAACGCGACGCCGAGTTCGGCGGCGTGCCGCAGTTCCGGCTCGCTGGACCGGAACGCGGGCGAGAACTGGTTCTGCACGCTGGCCAGGTTGCCCTCGCCGAGCACCCGGACCGCGATGTCGATCTGCTCGATGCTCGCGTTGGAGATGCCCGCCATCCGGATCTTCCCGGCGTCGAGCAGTTCCTTCAGCGCCCCGATGGACTCCGCGTAGGGAACCCTCGGGTCGGGCCGGTGGAACTGGTAGAGCCCGATCGCGTCCACGCCCAGCGCCTTCAGCGAGGCCTCGGCGGCCGCCCGCAGGTGCTCGGGGGAGCCGTCCACCGTCCACGAGCCGTCGCCGGGCCTGATGTGGCCGCCCTTGGTGGCGACGAGCACGTCGCTGGTGTCCCCGCTGTAGCTGGCCAGTGCCTTGGCGATCAGCCGCTCGTTGTGCCCGGTCTCGCCCGCGTGCAGGTGATACGCGTCGGCGGTGTCGATCAGCGTTATGCCGGCGTCGAGCGCCGCGTGAATGGTCCTGATCGAGCGCTCTTCGTCCGGCCGGCCCTCGATCGACATGGGCATGCCGCCAAGCCCGATGGCGCCGACGCTGACCTGGCCGATCTTCCTGGTATGCATTTGAAAACTCCCAGTTCTGTTGACGTCTACCGGTGCTAACCGCGGCGGGCCGCCGATAAATCCGGCTGGGGGATGCCGAATCATGAGGACTGTCATCTGCACAGGCCGGAATCCGGCGCCCGGCTGAGGCGTTGCCACTCGGTGCGTGTCCCGGCCCGGCCGGCGTCCGATCCCACCATCCGACCCCGATCCGCTGGAGAACCTCCATGAAGTATGTGAACCTTGGCTCGACCGGCCTGCGCGTCTCGCGTGTCTGCCTCGGCATGATGAGCTTCGGCAACAACAGCGACCGGCCCTGGGTGCTCGATGAGGACGCCGCGGAGCCGATCGTGCGGGCAGCCGCCGACGGCGGTATCACCTTCTTCGACACCGCGGACGTCTACTCCGCCGGGGCGAGCGAGGTCGCGACCGGCCGGCTGCTCGGAAAGATGTTCCGCAGGGACGACGTGGTCGTCGCGACCAAGGTGTTCTCGCCGACGGGCCCGGGCGAGAACAGCAGGGGCCTGTCCCGCAAGCACATCCTGTCCGGCATCGACGCCTCGCTGGAGCGGCTGGACATGGACTACGTGGATCTGTACCAGATCCATCGCTGGGACTACCGGACCCCGATCGATGAGACCATGGAGGCGCTGCACGACGTGGTGCGGGCCGGCAAGGCCCGGTACATCGGCGCCAGCTCGATGTTTGCGTGGCAGTTCGCCAAGGCCCAGTACGTGGCGGACGACCACGGCTGGACCAGGTTCGTCTCGATGCAGAACCACTACAACCTGATCTACCGCGAGGAAGAGCGGGAGATGATCCCGCAGTGCATCGACCAGGGTGTGGGCGTGATCCCGTGGAGCCCGCTGGCCCGTGGCGTGCTCGCCGGAAGCCGGACCAGGGAAGGGGAGCGGCGGACCACCCGGTCGAACACCGACTCGTTCCAGGACGCGCTGTACAGCGCCGCCGACTTCGACGTGGTCGACCGCGTCAGCGAGGTGGCAGCCGAGCGCAGCGTGCCGCCGGCGCAGGTCGCGCTCGCGTGGCTGCTGCACCGGCCGGGAGTGACCGCACCGATCGTGGGCGCGACCAGGCCCGGCCACCTGGAGGACGCGCTAGCCGCCGAGGATCTCGAGCTCAGTGACGAGGAGATGCGGCGCCTGGAGGAGCCCTACGTCCCGCACCCCGTGCTCGACCACCAGTGACCACGGCGCGGGGCGCCCGCGCCGATATGGAGAACTGGAACTTGGCCCGGCCGAGCTAGAGCCCGGCCGTCATCCTGCAGCTGTCACCGGCCGCCCTGGCCGGGCTCGCCGCTGGCCAGCGAAGGCCGCCGGGCGACCAGGTCAAGATCGGAGACTGCGAGCTCATGCCCGTCTGTGCAGCGCAGCTCGCAGCGGACCGGCGCGCCGCAGTCCCGGTGGCGCAATTCCACTCCGGACGGGTCGAGCCAGCGATCGCCCCACTGCATGAGCGCGGCCAGCACCGGGAACAGCTCGGCGCCCTTGCTGGTCAGGCGGTACTGCATCCGGGAGCGCTGCCCCGGCTCGCGGTACGGCTCGCGCTCCAGCAGGCCGTCCTCGACCAGCTCCCGCAGCCGGGCGGCGGCGACCGGCTGGCTGATGCCCACACGCTCGGCGAAATCGTCGAACCGGGTGGTGCCGTAGAACGCCTCCCGCAGCAGCAGGAACGCCGAGCGCGTGCCGACCACCTGCATGGCCCGGTCGATCGAGCACCGGGTGGCGGCCCAGCTCCCGCGCGGGTCCAGTGACCCGGTCATCCGCACCGTCGACTTCTCCACGGCTAGCAGTGTAGCCACCTGACTTGTGATTACCTAAGCCAGTCCCGTACCGTAGCTGACTGTGGAACAGCTAAGCCAGGCCTCCGCGCCTCCCGCAGCCGGATCCCGCTCCCACCCGACCCCGCCCGGCCAGGTGCTGGCCATTGTCTGCGCCGGCGTGGTGCTCGCCAGCCTGGACCTGTTCATCGTCAACGTGGCCCTGCCGGACATCTCCCGCGACTTCGGCCACGCCAGCCTGAGCGAGCTGTCCTGGGTGCTGAACGGCTACGCGATCACCTATGCTGCGCTGCTCGTGTTCTTTGGCCGGCTGGCCGACCGGTACCGCCGTGACCACGGTTTCCTGCTCGGCGTCGCGATCTTCACCGCGGCCTCCGCGGCCTGCGCCGCGGCCAGCGGCGTGGGCATGCTGATCGCATTCCGCCTGGTTCAGGCGGCCGGTGCGGCGCTGCTCACGCCGACCTCGCTGGGCCTGGTGCTGGCGTCGTATCCGCCGGAACGCCGCGGCGGCGCGGTCCGGACCTGGACCGCGATGGGTGGTCTGGCCGCGGCCCTCGGCCCGGTGGTCGGCGGCCTACTGGTCACCGCGAGCTGGCGCTGGGTTTTCCTGGTCAACGTGCCCATCGGCGTGACCGCGCTGGTGGTGGGCTGGCGGAGGCTGCCCGAGGTGCCCGGGCATCCGGTGCGCCGCCCCGACGCGCTGGGTGCGGTGCTGGTGACGGCGGGCGTCGGGGCCGTCGCGTTCGGCCTGGTGCAGGGGAACGGCTGGGGATGGGGGTCGCCGGGCACGCTCGCCGCCCTGGCCGTGGCTGCCGCCGCGCTCGGGCTCTTCGTCGTGCGCTGCGCCCGTTCCGGCAATCCGCTGATCTCGCCCGCGCTGCTGCGGATCCGGAGTTTCTCGGGCGCGTCGCTGGTGGCGCTGCTGTTTTCGGCCTCGTTCGGCGCGATGCTGCTGTCGATCGTGCTGTGGGAGCAGAACGACTGGGGCTGGTCGGCGCTGCAGGCGGGCCTGGCCATCGCTCCCGGGCCGATCATGGTGCCGCTGTGCTCGTTCCTGGTTGCCGGGCGGCTCATCCGGCGGTTCGGGCCGGCGGCGGTCATCAGCGCCGGCTCGGCCATCTTCGCCGGCGGGCTGGCGTGGTGGGCGGTCGCCATCGGCCTGCGGCCCGACTACCCGGGCGCGGTCCTGGGCGGGATGCTGCTCACCGGCGCCGGGGTCGGGCTCACCCTGCCGACGATCATCGCCACCGCGGCCGGGTCGCTGCCGCCGCACTCGTTCGCCACCGGCTCCGCTGTGGTCAACATGGTCCGGCAGATCGGGCTGGCCGTCGGTGTGGCCATCCTGGTCGCGGTGCTCGGCTCGCCGGCGACCCCGGGGCAGCGCCTGTCGGCGTTCGAGCGCGGCTGGTGGGTGGCCGTGGCCGTCGCGGTGGCCGGCGTGGTCCCAGCGCTGCTTCTGCTGCGCAGCCGCCGGGTGTCGTAGGGCCCGGGCATTATCGTCATGTGGCCCAGAGCTGGACAACAGATGCGCGCCTGGTCCGCGCGTTCCGGTGTGGTCCGGATCCTCAGTTCGACCGAGACCGCTGGCCAGTGACCGTGCCGGCGATCGCACAGATCCTCAGTGACGGCCTGGAGCTGCCCGCTGGGCTGACCGTGCTCGTGGGCGAGAACGGGTCGGGGAAGTCGACTGTGATCGAGACGCTGGCCGAGGCCTACGGGCTGAACCCGCAGGGCGGGTCGGTCCAGGCGCGCCTGTTCCGGCTCCGGGACAGCGAGCCGGGCATCGGCTCCAGCCTGGTGGTCGAGCGCTCGCCGTCGTGGCGGTCACACTGGGCGTACTTCCTGCGCGCGGACACCATGCACGGGCTGTACAGCTACCTGGAGAACAACCCAGGCCTGCGGCGGGAGCGTTTCCACGAGCTGAGCCACGGAGAGGGTTTCCTGGAGATGCTGCGCACCCGGGTGAACCAGCCCGGGTTCTACCTCATGGACGAGCCCGACGCGCCGCTATCGTTCACCTCCTGCCTCGGGCTCGTCGCCCTCCTGCAGGACCTGGTCCAGGCCGGGGCGCAGGCGGTGGTCGCAACGCACTCGCCGCTGATCGCCGCGGCGCCCGGCGCCCGCATCCTCGAGCTCGGCGACTGGGGCATGCGCCCGGCCAGCTGGGCTGAGCTGGACATCGTCGGCCACTGGCGGCTTTTCCTGCAAGAGCCACGCTCGTATTTCAGGCATTGGCTCGACGACTGAGCAGCTATTTAGGACGTAATAGCTCGGGGAGCGCTGAATTAATCGGCTTTGTAAGATTAGTGCGTCCGCTGAACTCCCGTGATCCGATTTTCAAGACACCCGGCTGCCCGCTCGCTTAGCCTTATTGCCTGCGTGCATTCCGATTTCATCACCGCGACTAATCAGCGGTAAGTCGGATATACAAGGGTCGGGCAAAAAGCGGAGGAATCATGGGCGCGCGGCATCTGATGGGTCGTTTGGTCACGGTAATGGTTATCTGTCTGGCCGGGGGATGGGTGGCGCTGAACGGCCCGGGCGTCATGGCGGCGGGAGCCGCAGGGGCCGCGGGAGGGGCGGGAGCGGCCGCAACCTCGGCGCCGGGCGGATCGGGCGCGGCCACGATCCGGTCGGCGGCCACGCAGCCCGCCGCGCTGGTCACCGACACCGGGATGGGGGCGCGCACCAAAGTGGGTCTCCCGGCGCCGGTGATGAGCGGCGCGATGCTGGCGGCCAACGCAGCGAAGCAGGTTGTGGCCAGGAGCTTTGTCAAGGCGATGCGCTCCGACGCCGCAGCGCTCAGCAAGTGCGCTAACGGTGCCTGCCCGAGCGCGCTGCCGGCCTCGAGGAGCCTGAAGCTGACCCAGGAGGCGCAGATCAACAGCTACTACTGCGGCCCGGCCACGGTGTCGGAGATGCTGGCTCAGATGGGCAAGTCCCTGAGCCAGCAGAAGGCCGCGAAGGAACTCGGGACGAATTCGAACGGCACCGGCTGGTCGGACGCGAGCGGCTATCCGGTTCCCGAGGTGCTGAACGCGAACCAGAACCGCAACAACTACGTGGCTGTCGGGCTGCCGTGGTCACCAACCAAGAAAGAGATCAAGACATACGAGATTGACCTGGTGACCGACGTCAACCACAACGGGGGCGTCCCGCTCGCCGGGGATGCTTACGAGGTCCCGGGCGGCCCGCATCTGGTCGGGCACCCGGTCAATCAGACCATTTTCCATTGGTTCGACATCAGGGGTTACGCGAACTCGGGAACAACGACCGAATACGAGGACTCCGTGCACGGTGCTTCGAGCATCGGGTGGGCCGCCACGGTACCGGCGTACTCGGCGCTGCCGTCGGCGACGATCGTGAACATCGTCGGGGCCCGTGGCTACGACTGGTAGCCGCGATGCCGCAGGTCATCGCAGGTTTCCGGCGCCCTGGGCCGTATCGGGGCCGTGATCTTCAGAGAAC
>JASHOI010000474.1 GCA_030041195.1 Streptosporangiaceae bacterium
CGGCGCGGAGCTGTTCGCGCTCGTGGCGCGCGCCCGCGCGGCCGGGCTGGACCCCGAACTCGAGTTGCGCGCCGCGGCCCGCGCGTACCGCGATCGCGTGGTGGCCTGGGAGGAACAGGCCCGAAGCCGCTGAGGCCGGCGTGGCCAGTGCGTCGGCCCGCTGCCGCTCCACTAGGCTCCAATGCGGACACCTCATCAGCATCGCCCGGGAGTTTTCTTGTCCTCCATCGACGCAATCCACGCCATGCAGATCCTGGACTCGCGCGGCAACCCCACCCTCGAGGTCGAGGTCGTGCTCGACGACGGCACCCTGGGCCGCGCCGCGGTGCCCAGCGGCGCCTCGACCGGCGCGTTCGAGGCCGTTGAGCTCAGGGACGGCGGAGCCGAGTACGGCGGCAAGGCGGTCACCAAGGCCGTCCAGGGTGTGATCGATGAGATCCAGCCGGTGCTGGTCGGCTACGACGCCGGGGACCAGCGGCTGATCGACCAGGCCATGATCGACCTGGACCGGACGCCGGACAAGTCGCGGCTCGGCGCGAACGCGATCGTAGGCGTCAGCATGGCGGTGGCCAGGGCGGCTGCGGAGTCGGCCGGGCTGCCGCTGTTCCGCTACCTGGGCGGCCCGAACGCGCACGTGCTCCCGGTGCCGCAGCTGAACATCCTCAACGGCGGCGTGCACGCCGACAACAACGTGGACGTCCAGGAGTTCATGGTGCTGCCGGTCGGCGCCGGCACGTTCGCCGATGCGCTGCGGATGGGCGCGGAGACGTACCACTCGCTGAAGTCGGTGCTCAAGCAGCACGGGCTTGCCACCGGCGTCGGCGACGAGGGCGGCTTCGCCCCGGACCTGAGGACCAACAGGGCGGCGCTCGACCTGATCGTCGAGGCGATCGGCAAGGCGGGCCTGGAACCGGGCGAGGACGTCGCGCTCGGCCTGGACCCCGCCGCCTCGGAGTTCTACTCCGACGGCGGGTACCGGTTCGAGGGCAGCCAGCGGACCGCCGCCGAGATGACCGGGATCTACGCTGAGTGGCTCGACGCGTACCCGATCGTGTCGCTCGAGGATCCGCTGGCCGAGGAGGACTGGCCGGGCTGGAGCCAGCTCACCGCCCGGCTCGGTGACCGGGTGCAGGTGGTTGGCGACGACATCTTCGTCACCAACCCGGAGCGGCTGCGCCGCGGCATCGCCGAGGGCACGGCGAACTCGCTGCTGGTCAAGCTCAACCAGATCGGCACCGTGACCGAGACCCTGAACGCCGTCGCGCTCGCCCAGCGCAGCGGACTCAGCTGCGTGATCAGTCACCGGTCCGGCGAGACCGAGGACACCACGATCGCCGACCTCGCGGTGGCCACCAACGCCGGCCAGATCAAGACCGGAGCGCCGGCCAGGTCGGAGCGGGTCGCCAAGTACAACCAGTTGCTCCGGATCGAGGAGCTGCTCGGCGACGCCGCCTCCTACGCGGGCAGAGCGGCCTTCCCGCGCTCGGCGGCCGGCGGGCGATGACCCAGCCGGCGGGCTGGCCCGGGCAGGCCGGTGCTGGCCCGCGGTTGCCGCAGCCGGACCGATCCCGGCTAACCACCAGGGCCGCGGTGCTGGCGGTCGTGCTCTGCGCGATCGCGCTGAGCCTTGCCTACCCGGTGCGCGAGTACATCGCCCAGCGCCGGCAGATCGACCAGCTCGAGACGCAGCGGCAGGCGATCGCGGCCAAGCTCGGCGCGCTGCAGGAGCAGCAGCAAGAGCTGAGCAGCAACGCCTACGTGGAGCGGGAGGCCGAGAGCAAGCTGCACATGTGCCCGCCACGGCAGACGTGCTACGTGGTCATCAACCCGCAGCCGCCCCCGGCGAAGTCGGCCGTGGCCCGGGCTCCCGGCCTGCCATGGTATGAGCGGCTATGGGATTCGGTAGAGCGCGCGGACAAGGCCCCGGCGAAGTGACCCGGGCTTCGGCGGCGCCGTCCGCATCGGACACCGCGGCCGTGGCGCTGCAGCTCGGCCGGGAGCCACGCGGGCTGCTCGCTGTCGCGCACCGCTGCCCGTGCGGGCTGCCGGATGTCGTGGAGACGGCTCCCCGGCTGCCCGACGGCGCCCCGTTCCCGACGCTCTACTACCTGACCTGCCAGCGCGCGGTGGCCGCGGTGAGCCGGCTCGAGGCCAGCGGGCTGATGCGGGAGATGACGCGGCGGCTGCCGGCCGAGCCCGGGCTGAGGCAGGCCTACCTGGCGGCGCACCGCGACTATCTCGCCAGGCGGGACATTGCGGCCCGGATCGCGGGCGTGCAGCCGCTCCCGCCGGGCACGCCGAGCGCCGGCGGCATGCCGGACCGGGTGAAGTGCCTGCACGCGCTCGCCGCGCACGAGCTCGCGGTGCCCGGCGCGAACCCGCTGGGGCGGGAGGCGATCTCCGCCGCCGGAGACTGGTGGGAGGCGGGCCCGTGCGTCACCCCGTGCGGCACCCCGTGAGCCGGCCGGACACGGTCCGCGTCGCGGCCGTTGACTGCGGCACCAACTCGCTGCGGCTGCTCATCGCCGACGTCGATGCCCGTTCGGGCCGGCTCGCCGACCTCGAGCGCCGGATGGAGATCGTGCGGCTGGGCCAGGGGGTGGACGCCACCGGCCGGCTGGCACCCGAGGCGCTCGCGCGGACGTTCCGCGTGCTCAAGGACTACGCAGGCGCGATCCAGCGCGCCGCCGCCGCCCGCGTGCGCATGGTCGCGACGAGCGCGACCAGGGATGCCGCGAACGCCGCGGAGTTCGTGACCGGGGTCACCGGGATCCTGGGCGTCGCGCCCGAGGTGCTCAGCGGCGATGAGGAGGCCCGGCTCTCGTTCACCGGGGCGACGGCGGAGCTTGCCCTGGCCGCCAGGGAAACAGCCGGTGAGCCACCGCCCGGCGGGGCTGAGCGGCTCCCTGAGCCCGCACCACCGTATCTGGTGGTCGACATAGGCGGCGGGTCAACGGAGTTCGTGGTGGGGGCTGACGGGCCGGACGCGGGCCGTCAGGTGGCCGGCCTGTCGGTGGACATCGGCTGCGTCCGGCTGACCGAGCGCCACCTGCACGCCGACCCCCCGCTGCCCGGCCAGATCGCGGCGGCAGCGGCCGACATCGACGCGGCGCTTGACGCGGTGGCCGCGAAGGTCCCCGTCGCCGGTGCGCGCACGCTGATCGGCCTGGCCGGCTCCGTGACCACCGTTGCCGGGATCGCGCTCGGGCTGCCCGGCTACGACCCAGCCAAGATCCACCACGCGGTGATCCCGGCCGCCCAGGTCCACGAGGTGACCGTCGGCCTGCTCCGGCAGACCCGCGAGCAGCGCGCCGCGATCCCGGTGATGCACCCGGGCCGGGTCGACGTGATCGGCGCCGGCGCGCTGGTGCTCGACCGGGTGATGGCCAGGTTCGGCTTCGGCGAGGTCCTGGTCAGCGAGCACGACATCCTGGACGGCATCGCCCGGTCGCTGGCGGCGGGCCGATGACGGCCGCAGCGGAAGAGCGGCAGGCCAGCCCCGTGCCGCCGGGAACCGGCTGGCCGGATGACCCGGCGACGCCGGACACGCCGGTGGCCGGCGGCCCGGAGGCGGTGCGCAGGCTCGCCGCCTCCGCCGGAACGCTGGCCGAGCTCACCGCGCGGCAGTCGGTCTGCCGCGCCTGCCCCAGGCTGGTCGAATGGCGGGAGCGGGTGGCGGTCGAGAAGCGGCGCTCCTTCGCTTCCGAGCGGTACTGGGGGCGGCCGATTCCCGGCTGGGGAGCGGACCGGCCGCGCGTGCTGATCGTGGGCCTGGCGCCGGCGGCGCACGGCGGCAACCGGACCGGGCGGATCTTCACCGGCGACCGCAGCGGCGACGTGCTGTACGCGTCGCTGTGGCGCACCGGGCTGGCCGCTCAGGAGACCAGCATCGCCGCGGGGGACGGGCAGCGGCTGCTCGGCGCGCGCATGGTCGCGGCGGTGCGGTGCGCGCCACCGGAGAACAAGCCGTCCGTGGCCGAGCGGGACGCCTGCGCGCCCTGGCTGTCGGCCGAGTTCGGGCTGGTCGCCGGCGACCTGCGGGCGATCGTGTGCCTGGGCCACTTCGCCTGGCAGGCGACCTGGCCGCAACTTGCGGCGGCCGGATTCCTGGTGCCGCGGCCCAGGCCGGCGTTCGGCCACGGCGCTGAGGCGCTGGTGGCGCATCCAGATGGTGCCAGCGTTGCCGGTGGTGCCGGCGGTGACCGTTCGCCGGATGGCCCGGGCGGCGGAACCGCCGCGCCGGTGCTGGTTATCGGCTGTTACCACCCGAGCCAGCAGAACACCTTTACCGGCCGCGTGACCGGCGTCATGCTAGATGACGTGTTCCGGCGCGCTCGGCTGCACGCCGGGATGTAACGATCCACACCGCCAAGCCGATCTGCTTACAGAGTGTATTTGTTCCCCCGGGGCAGTTACACGCCGTATCTGCTCGCTAGATCAGATTAATTGGATAGGTGCCTTTGGGCGAGAAACGGACTCACCGTAAATCCATTATCCGTGAGTTATCTGAACGGCGCGAGGTATCATCTCTGAGCCCCCGTAGCCCAAGGGAAGAGGCCGGCCCCCTAAAAGGGTCCCCAGTGTCGGTTCGACTCCGACCGGGGGTACAAGCTGATCAGCGCCAATGTGGCCGCTGGCCACGACCGCGTGGCTGACCGTTCAGTCACTGGTAGGCTACCTGTAAGGCGATCTTGCCAGCCCTGCTGCACGCCCCATTGCCGTAAGCGAGGATAAAGGTCGGTAAGCCGATACGCGGCTTTCGTGCGATCTCCCCCCACGCCACATTCCGCTGCTTTTGCACAGGCCTTTGCACCTGCCTCTGCATTTGCTTTTGCAAACGGCTTTGAGCCGCCATCCAGAGTGGGCAACTGTGTCCGGTTGGCGGTCAGGGGTGTCCGGTACGCGAGGCATCGAAGCGCATCTGCTGGGACGGGCGTGAACGGGCGGGCGCGTGGGGCGGACGTGAACGTACCAGATAGGCGCGCGGGCGGGTCAGCCGCTCGCGTCTGGCCCCGCGCGGGTGATCGTGATCCTGACCATGACCCTTCGCTCCCGGCGCATGGCCGCCCGGTAGTCCTCCCAGTCCGGGTGCTCGCCGGAGATCCGCCGGTAGTAGTCCACGAGAAGATCCATCGCCTCCGGCAGGTGGACGATCTCGGCCGTGCCGTCCGCCTGGATCCACTCCCCGAAGAACCCGTCGTTGAGCAGGCACAGCGAGGCACGCGGGTCGCGCGCCAGATTCTTGGTCTTCATTGCCGTTTCCCTGGTGCTGACCAGGATCCGGCCCTCATCGTCCACACCTGCGGTCACCGGCGAAAGCTGCGGGCGGCCGTCGCGCCTGGTGGTGGCGAGCACGGCGTGGTGATGGACGCGCAGGAACTCCCTGACGCGCTGTGGGTCCACGTCAGGCGCTGTTCAGCCTGCTTCGGCGCTGCACCTCGTACTCGTGCACGATCGCGCTGGCATAGCCATGCGTCAGACCGTGCTCATCGGCCAGCCAGTGGGCACGTTCAGCGCAGCGAAGGAACGCGGGGCCAGAGTCGATCCTGGAGAACCACTCTCGGAGGTCACGTCCGGTGACCGTGGGGATGCGGGCGATCAGGTTCTTGTGCATCTCCGGAGAGTGGGTCAGAGACAAGTGACACCTCCAGGCGACGGGGCGGGGTCAACCCCTTTCAGACGAGACTGCACCACGGCAGCCCGCCTGACAACCCCCAGATGTCACCGTTCCGTAATACAACGTTTGGGCAGGCCGGCGAACCCGGCAAAGAACCCTTTTCATCCGCCGGTTTCGCGCTCGAGGACGCGGGCGGCAGTGGGGAGGATGAGAAGGGTTCTCAGGACAACCGCTCGAAGATCATCGCCATGCCCTGGCCGCCGCCGACGCACATGGTCTCCAGGCCGAACGTCTTGTCGTGGAACTGGAGGCTGTTCAGGATCGTCGAGGTGATCCTGGCGCCGGTCATGCCGAACGGGTGGCCGACCGCGATCGCCCCGCCGTTGACGTTCAGCTTGTCCTCATCGATGCCGAGGTCGCGGTAGGACGGGATCACCTGGGCGGCGAACGCCTCGTTGATCTCCACCAGGTCGATGTCGTCGATCGTCATCCCGGCCCTGGCCAGGGCCTGCCGCGACGCCTGCACCGGGCCGAGGCCCATGATCTCTGGCGACAGCGCGGTCACCCCGGTGGACACGATCCGCGCCAGCGGCGTGATGCCGAGCTCGGCGGCCTTCGTGTCACTCATCACGATGACCGCGGCGGCGCCGTCGTTCAGCGGGCAGCAGTTGCCGGCGGTCACCGTTCCGTCCGGGCGGAATACCGGCTTGAGCGCGGCCACCTTCTCCAGCGTGGTTCCCGGGCGCGGCCCGTCGTCCGCGGACACCACCGTGCCGTCCGGCAGCGTCGCCGGCGTGATGTCCCGCTGCCAGAACCCGTCGGCCAGCGCCTTTTCGGCCAGGTTCTGCGACCGGACGCCGAACTCGTCCTGCTCGAGCCGGGAGATGCCGCGCAGCCCGGCGACGTTCTCGGCGGTCTGGCCCATCGCGATGTAGATGTCGGGGACCTGGCCGTCCTGGCGCGGGTCGTGCCAGACCGGCGCGCCGCCCTCGGCCAGCTTGCCCGAGCGCTCCTCGGCGGCGTCGAAGACGGGGTTCTTGGTGTCCGGCCAGCTGTCGCTGCTGCCCTTGGCGAACCGGCTCACGCACTCGACGCCGCCCGAGATGAACGCGTCGCCCTCGCCCGCCTTGATCGCGTGGAACGCCATCCGGGTGGTCTGCAGCGAGGACGAGCAGTACCGGGTCACCGTGGTTCCCGGCAGGTGGTCGTGGCCCAGCATGACCGCGACCACCCGCGCCATGTTGTAGCCCTGCTCCCCGCCGGGCAGCCCGCAGCCCAGGATCAGGTCGCCGATATCGGCCGGATCCAGCTGCGGCACCTTGGCCAGGGCCGCCGTGATCATCTGCGCGGTCAGGTCGTCGGGGCGGATGCTGGTCAGCGATCCCTTGAACGCGCGGCCGATCGGTGAGCGCGCGGTGGCGACGATGACTGCCTCGGGCATGGCGGACTCCCAAACTCGTTTGCTTACTCAACAGTAGCTTATGTCTGCCTACATCTATTCCACCTGCTTGCCTGTGCTCCTGGCTAGTTGGGATACCTTCGGTTTCCTAGAGCCAAGGTGGGTGACATGCAGGTACACGACTCGCTTATCGAGATGTTCGGCAACACGCCGCTCGTCAGGCTCCGGCGGGTGACCCTCGAGAGCCACGCCCAGGTGCTGGCCAAGGTGGAGTACTTCAATCCCGGTGGCTCCGTGAAGGACCGGATCGCGCTGCGGATGGTCGAGGCGGCCGAGGCGTCGGGCGCGCTGCCGCCCGGTGGCACGATCATCGAGCCCACGTCCGGCAACACCGGGATCGGCCTGGCGATCGTGGCCCAGGAGAAGGGCTACCGGTGCCTGTTCGTCTGCCCGGACAAGGTCAGCCAGGACAAGATCAGCGTCCTGCGCGCCTATGGCGCCGACGTCGTCGTGTGCCCGAGCAGCGTGCCACCCGACCACCCTGACTCGTATTACTCGGTGTCGGACCGGCTGGCCGCCCAGACCGAGGGCGGCTGGAAGCCGAACCAGTACACCAACCCCGACAACCCGGCCTCGCACTACCGGACGACCGGCCCGGAGATCTGGGAGCAGACCGAGGGGAAGGTCACCCACTTCGTGGCCGGGATCGGCACCGGCGGCACGATCTCGGGCACCGGCCGGTACCTGAAGGAGGTCTCCGGCGGCCGGGTGCGAATCATCGGCGCCGACCCGGAAGGCTCGGTGTACTCCGGCGGCGGGGGCCGGCCGTACCTGGTCGAGGGCGTCGGCGAGGACATCTGGCCGGAGACCTACGACAAGAACATATGCGACCAGATCATCGCGGTCAGCGACGCCGAGTCGTTCCGGATGACCCGGCGGCTCGCCCGCGAGGAAGCCCTGCTGGTCGGCGGGTCGAGCGGGCTGGCGGCGGTCGCCGCGGTGCGGGTCGCCGCCTCGGCGGCACCGGACGACGTGATCGTGGTGCTGCTTCCCGACGGCGGCCGCGGCTACCTGGCGAAGATCTTCAACGACGAGTGGATGGCCGACTACGGGTTCCTCGCCTCGGAGACGGCTGAGCCGCAGGTCGCGGACGTCGTCAGGGGCAAGCAGGGCGGCCTGCCGCCGTTCGTGCACGCCCACCCGGACGAGACCGTTGCGGCCGCGATCGAGAGCCTGCGCGAGTACGACGTGTCGCAGCTTCCGGTGCTGAGCGCGGAGCCGCCGGTGATGGCGGCCGAGGTGATCGGCTCGATCGTGGAGCGTGACCTGCTCGACGCGCTGGTCTCCGGCCGCGCCCGGCCGCAGGACGCTGTGGGTGGGCACATGTCGGCGCCGCTGCCGATGGTCGGCTCGGGCGAGCCGGTCAGCAGCGCGGTGCGGGCGATGGAGAAGGCCGGCGCCGCGGTCGTTCTGGTCGAAGGCAAGCCGGCCGCGATGATCACACGGCAAGATGTGCTGACGTACCTGGCGGCCGGGTCGGGCTGACGACCACGATGGGGCGGGACAACGCATGAGCACTGACGGTTTCGAGACCCTCGCGATTCACGCGGGCCAGGAGCCCGATCCGGTAACCGGGGCCGTGGTCCCGCCGATCTACCAGGTCTCCACCTACAAGCAGGACGCGGTCGGCATGCCGCGCGGCGGCGGCGGCACCGGCCCGGGCCGCTGGATCGAGGGCTACGAGTACTCCCGGACCGCCAATCCGACCAGGGGCGCGCTCGAGGACTGCCTGGCCGCGCTCGAGGGAGGCGCACGCGCGTTCGCGTTCGCGTCGGGGATGGCCGCCGAGGACTGCCTGCTGCGCACCGTCTGCCGGCCGTCCGATCACGTGCTGATCCCCGGCGACGCCTACGGCGGAACCTACCGGCTGGTCGACAAGGTCTTCCAGGCCTGGGGCGTGAGCTACCGCCCGGTCCCGATGTCCGAGCCGGCGGCCGTCCGCAACGCGCTGCGGGACCGGCCGGCCCGGGTGGTCTGGCTGGAGACGCCGACGAACCCGCTGCTCTCCATCGCCGACATCACCGCGCTCGCCGACATCGCGCACGAGGCAGGCGCGCTGCTCGTCGTCGACAACACGTTCGCATCTCCGTACCTGCAGCAGCCGCTCGCTCTCGGCGCCGATGTGGTGGTGCATTCCACCACGAAGTACCTTGGCGGCCATTCCGACGTCGTGGGCGGTGCGCTGGTGCTCGCCGACGCCGACCTGGCCGAAAGAATCGCTTTCGCCCAGAACGCCACGGGAGCCGCTGGCGGACCGTTCGACGCCTGGCTCACGCTGCGGGGGATCCGCACCCTTGGCGTCCGGATGGACCGTCACTGCCAGAACGCCGAGCGGGTGGCCGACATGCTCGCCGCCCACCCGAGGGTCACCGAGGTGTTCTACCCCGGCTTTGCCTCGCACCCGGGCCACGAGGTGGCGGCCAAGCAGATGCGCGGCTTCGGCGGGATCGTGTCATTCCGGTCGGCGGGCGGGGAGGCCGAGGCAGTGGCGCTGTGCGCCCGGACCCGGCTGTTCACGCTCGGCGAGTCGCTCGGAGGCGTGGAGTCGCTGATCGAGCACCCGGGCCGGATGACCCACGCGTCGGTCGCCGGCTCGGCGCTCGAAGTCCCGCCCGACCTGGTTCGGCTGTCGGTTGGCATCGAGACCTGCGAGGATCTGCTCGAGGACCTCCGCTCCGCGCTGGACTGACCCGGCCTAGGGGGTGCCGCCGTAGACGGCGATCAGGGGGTCCAGGGTGTGGCTGGCCGGCGTCCGGCCCACCGACCCAACGCCCCAGATGCTCGCTGAGCCTGGGATGACGGCTATCGCGATGATGCCGAAACTGTCGGCGAGCGGCATGTCGAGGACCTGGAAGGCGTTGATCCATTTTGTGCCGGTCCAGTGCGCGTACGGCCCGGCCCAGACGCCGCTACGGCCGTCATAGGCCAGCGGCCCCGCCGCGTTCAGCGGCAGCGCAGGGTTGCTGCCCACCTCCGCGGGAATCCGGGCGTCGGTCCAGGCTCGCCGGTCCCAGTAGAAGAGGAGATCGGCGTTCTTGTTGTATCCCGGGTTCGCCTCGATCCAGAGGCGGCCGTTTGGGGCGGCGGCGATCTGAGCGAAGTCCCAGACCCTGCGGTCGGGTGAGGTGACCCGCTGCAGCGTGCCCCCGGTTGCCCGGTAGATCACGGGCAGCCCGGTCGGGTCATCGCTGGTGTAATTGCGCAGATGGGTCTCGGTGAGCAGCCAGGCGTGGCTGCCAGCGCCCGCGAAACCCTGGTAGAGCCCGTTGACCTGAGACGAGCCCCACGCCGAGCCGTTCCAGTGCCAGACGATCGTCGTGCAGGTGGCGTCGCTCACGGGAGTGCAGGAGCCGCCCGCGGTTCCCCACACATCCGAGCTGCTCAGCACCGCGCCCGGATTGAAACCGTCCGGCAGCGCCGTGGCCCGCCACAGGCTGCCGTTCCACACCATGGCGCCCTGGCTGGGAGAGCCGAAGATCCACACATTGTCGGGGGAGGAGGACAGCACAACCGACGGCAGGAAACCGGCCGGCATGGCCTGCCTGCGCCAGGACGAGCCATTCCAGTGCAGGACGTACGGGCTGGTGCCGCCGGCTATCCCGACCGCCCAGGCGTCGGTCCGGCTCGGCGCGGTCACGCTCCACATCTGGGCGCCGGTGGCCGAGTGGGTCCGGTAGCTCACCTGCCACTGCGGGGAGGAGGCCGCCTGTGCCGTGCCCCCAGAGATGATCAGCGCCATGCCTGCGGTGGCTGCCACGATCGTGACGCGCGTCGTTAACTTCCGCACCGTGGATCCCCTGCTCCCCCGCGAGAGCCGCAAACTGCGCAAACTATAACGGGACAGTGCGGAGCCCGTAAAGCGACCCGATCCCTGGTCAGGCGTTCCAGACCATGAAGACCAGGATCACCAGCCAGATCAGGCTGACCACCCCGCCCATGGTGGCGATCCGGCCGCGTTCCACGTGGCCGAGGTGCGCCACGGCGGTCACCGGCGCGTCGGCGAGCACCGAGCCCGGCTGCGCGCTGTCGTCCGGTCCGCCGGGCGCGGCCTCGTGGCCGGTCCCGGCTGCCACCGGGCCCTGAGCGGCGGCGTCGGCCGCGTCCTCGAGGATGCCGATCGCCCGGTGCTGGTCACGCATGATCAGCACCAGCAGCACCAGGGCAACGACGAAGAGGGTGAGCGAGACGGTCAGCCACGGCTTGGCGAAATCGTGCCGCATCTCCGCCAGAACCAGGCCGAAGATCAGTACGCCCAGGGACAGGATCACGAAAATTGTCGTGGTCCGGTACAGGTACTTGATGATGGCCACATTGCGCTTCCTGATGTAGCGCGGCGTCGACATAATCGCCACCGTCACCGGGCCGATCGTGAAAATCGCAAAGCCGATGTGCAGCCAGAGCACCAGCTTGTCGGTGAAGGACATGTGCCGATCTTAGAACCGGAACTTCTGCAGGCCGGGCACGCCCAGCCGCGAAACGGGCGCGAAGAGGGAAGAGGAGGTGAGAGCGGGGGCTGGGTGCGGCCGGGCGCTACGTTCCGCTCGCGCTCGTCGTGCCGCCCGAGGTACCGCCGGTCGTGCCGCCGCTCGTGGTTCCGGTCGTCGTGCCGGTCGTCGTGCCGCCGCTCGTGGTTCCGGTCGTCGTGCCGGCGCTCGTGGTACCGGTGGTGGTGCCGCCGCTCGTGGTTCCGGTCGTCGTGCCGCCCGTGGTGCCCGCGCTGCTCGCCGCCGGGCGGGACCAGGCGATGTACGCCCCGATCAGGAACGCCACGCCCACCACCAGCGAGACGATAAACCGGACCAGGTGGTGACCTTTGTGGACGGCGCCGTCCATGAAATGCAAAGAGTTGGCGGCGCCGGAGATGTACAAAATCGCCGCGATGATGGCCAGGATCCCGATTACAGCCAGGATCGTCACCAGCGGCCCGCGGCTCGCTGATCCACCTGGCGCGCTTGCAGAACTCACGTGCTCCTCCTAGAGATGGGCTGAGCCCACTTAACCAGGTCGAGCTTAACGAAGCCTCAGGACGCCGATGCGGTCGCCATCGGCACCGGCCTCGCAGCAGTGGGCTCCGGGTCCCGCAATCCCGGGACCCGGAGCCACGCAGGAAGGCGGGAGACAGGGCCCGCCAGAGATAACTAGCTTGACTTCGACTTGGTGGCGAACCACGAGCCGATCAGGGCCGCAATACCGACCACGACCGCGACGCCGCCGCGAGCCAGGTGGTGGCCCTTCTTGACGTGGCTGCCCGCGATCAGGAAGTGCGGGATCGCGCTCCCGCCGATGAAGTACAGGATCCCGACGATGATGAGCACGATGCCGATCACCGCCAGGATGATGACCAGCGGCTTCTTGCTGGTCGACGCGCCGCTGGACACGCTTGCAGAACTCACTGTTTCCTCCTAGAAGACCGCGGCGTCACACGCCCCCGGCCGTCCTTCATGCCGTCATCGATGACTACCTGCGGCACGGTACTACGGGCAGGGCCCGTCGCGGAGGGCTTCCCAAAACCGGCGAAAGTAAAATCTATCTCCTGCCATTCCTGCGAGATCGCAAGAAGTCAGTGACCACGTACTCACCCAGGTTCTCCGGCATCGCCCGCAGCACCCGGCCTCCGTTGCGCCTGGCCACTTCCTCGACGAAGGCGGTGAGGCGCACGTCCTCGGCCAGCATGAACACGTTCATGGTGGCCCGGCGCCTGGTCATCTTGTCCACCTCGGCCAGGGTCAGCTCAAGCGTCTCCGGCGACGGCGGCCAGTCGAACCAGAACTGGCCATCGCGGCGCAGGTGGGCGGTTGGCTCGCCGTCGGTCACCACGAGCACCACCGGGTTGTGTTCGGGCCTGCGGTCGAGGAACCGGCCGGCCAGAATCAGCGCGTGGTGCAGGTTGGTGCCCTGGACCATGTCCCAGCCGAGCCCGGCGAGGTCGGTCTCGCGCAGCTCGCGCGCGTAGTTTGAAAAGCCGATCACCTGGATCGCGTCCTGCGGGTACCTGGTGCGGATCAGCGCGTGCAGCGCCAGCGCGGTCTGCTTGGCCACCCCCCAGGTGCCGCGCAGCGCCATCGAGTACGACAGGTCCACGAGCAGGCAGACAGCCGCCGACGTGCGCCGCTCGGTCTCGGCCACCTCGAAGTCGCTGACCGAGAGCCGGACCCGGGGCGGCGCATCGGTGCCCGGGCCCGCCTCGGGCTGACGCGGGGCGGGCAACCCCGTCCGCAGCAGCGCGTTGCGTACGGTCGTCGGGGCGTCGATCGACTGCTCGTCGCCGAAGCTCCACGCCCGGGTGCTGCCGGTGTACTCCCCGGCCTGCCCGGCGTCGTGCTGGTCGTGGTCCCCGGTGCCGCCCTCGGGCAGGTCGGCGAACACCCGGCGCAGCGCGGTGTCGCCGAGCCTGCGCACCGCCTTCGGGGTCAGCTCGAGCTTGCCGTCGTTCCGCTGCAGGTATCCCTGCCGCTCCAGCTCGCGCTCGATCTGGCGCAGCGCCTCCATGTCGTCGACGGCCTGGCGGCCGAGCGCGCGCCGGATCGCCTCCTCGTCGATGTCGTCGAGCCTGGCGCCCGGGTAGTCCTGGCGCAGCGCGTCCTCGAGCTCGGTCAGGTCCGCGAGTTCGGCGAGCGCGGTGGTCGCCTCGCTGAGCCCGAGTGGCGTCTCGCCGGTCATCTGCTCGCCTGGCCATCCGTCAAAGTCGATGTCCGGGCGGCGGGTGCGCAGCGAATCGGCCAGCCTGCTCATCTCCGCGGCCAGCCCGGCGTCCTCGAGCGTCTGCGCCATCAGCGCGGCCAGCTCGTCGCGCTGGGCGTCGGTGAGCGAGCTGAGCAGCCGCTGCGCGGCCGCCATCCGGCGGACCAGCGAGTCGACAAGCTCCTCGAGGTTGCCCGGCGAATCCGGGAACAGGTCCCCGTACTGCGCCATGAAGTCGTCGAAGTCCTGCTGCGTGTGCTCGCCGCGCGCGTCGGCGTCCAGCATCTCGTTCAGCGCGGACATCATGTCCTTGACCCGCTGCATGGCCTCGGGGTCCGGCTGCTGCAGGCTCTGCTTCATCCCGCGGAACTGGCTGTCCAGCACCTCCCGGCGCAGCAGGTCCTTCAGCTTCTCAAAGGTCTCCCTGGCCGCGGAGCTGCGCCAGTCGTAGCCGTCGAGCCGCCTGATCGCCTGCGCGGTGTCCTGCGGCAGCGCGTCGAGCTCGTCCTCGCGCAGCCTGGCGTCGTCGGTGGGGTCGGGGAACAGCTCGGCGCGTTCCTGCCCGATCGCCGTGTCCAGCAGGGCGCGCGCCTGCTCCAGGATGCCGTCAAGCCGGCCCCGGTCGCGCAGTTCGCGCTGCCGCTCGCGGACCCGGCGGAGCAGGTCGTCCAGGCCCTTGTGGCCGGACATGCCCCGGCGCAGCAGATCCCGCAGCGCGCTGGCCGGGTCGGATCCGTCGAGCACCGAGTCGCCGAGCTCATCCACGGCGCCGCGCACGTCGTAGGGCGGCTCGAGCGGGTCGGGCCCGTCGTGATAGGGACCGTAGCGATAACCGCCGCTCACGCCCCAGCCTCCTTGCCAGATCCGCCCGGAACGTAACGTTCAAGGCTCTTATTCAAGTCCGGTAGACGGTGCCACCGTCGATCTCGTCCTTGGACAGCCTGCGCATGAGGTACAGACCCTCCATCGCGAACTCGAGCGCGGCCGCGGCCTGGCCGAACGACTCGCTGCCGTCCATCGACAGCCGCTCCATGATCTTGGCCAGGCCCGGGACGTCGCCGATCCTGCGGAGCAGGTCGTCGGCGGGCACCAGCTCACCGGACTCCACGCTGCCGCCCTCGGCGAACTTCGCCAGCAGGCCGCTCATGTCGGCGCTGCCGAGCGAGCCGCGGAAGGTCTCGGCGATCGCGCGCCGCAGCAGGTGATCGAGCACCTCCTGCTCCCTGCCCTCCTCGCTGACCTCGAACTCGACCTTGCCGCGGAGCGTGCTCACCACGGCGGGCAGATCGCAGACCCTGGCCACCGGCTGCCGCTCGCCGGTGATCGCCGCGCGCCGCACCGCCGACGCCGCCACCGCCTCGGCGGCCGCGATCGCGAACCGCGCCGAGACCCCGGACCGCGCGTCCACGGTGGGCGAGGCCCGCACCAGCCGGGTGAACCGGGCGATCACCTGCACGAGGTGGTCGGGCAGCACCGCGCCCGGCTCCTGGCCGGCCCACGCGACCTCCGCCTCCTGGTGGACCAGCGCGAGCTCATCCTCCAGCGACACCGGGTAGTGGGTGCGGATCTCGGCGCCGAACCTGTCCTTGAGCGGGGTGATGATCCGGCCCCTGTTGGTGTAGTCCTCGGGGTTGGCGCTCGCCACCAGAACCAGGTCCAGCGGCAGCCGCAGCGCGTAGCCGCGGACGCCGATGTCGCGTTCCTCAAGAACGTTGAGCAGGGACACCTGGATCCGCTCGGCCAGGTCGGGCAGCTCGTTCAGGCAGAACACGCCGCGGTTGGTCCGCGGCAGCAGGCCGAAGTGGATGGTCTCGGGGTCACCCAGCGTCCGGCCCTCGGCGACCTTGACCGGGTCGATGTCGCCGATCAGGTCGCCGACGCTGGTGTCCGGGGTGGCCAGCTTCTCGCCGTAGCGGTCGCCAGCGTGCCGCCAGGCGATCTTCAGGTCGTCGCCCTGCTCGGCGGCCAGGCGGCGGCACCGCGCGCAGACCGGGGCGTACGGGTGGTCGTTGATCTCGCAGCCTGCCACCGTGGGCGTCCACTCGTCGAGCAGGCCGGTGAGCGTACGGATCAGCCGGGTCTTGCCCTGGCCGCGCTCTCCGAGCAGGATCACGTCGTGCCCGGCGATGATGGCCCGTTCCAGGTGCGGCAGGACCGTCTGGCCGAATCCGACGATCCCGGGGAAGGGATCTTCGCCCGTGCGCAACCGGGTTAGCAGGTTCTGCCGGATTTCCTCCTTGACGGTGGTGTACTCGTGACCACTGGCGCGGAGTTCGCCTAGTGTCGTGGCCGCGGGGGGTGCTGACTGGGTTGTCGCCGACGTGGGCTGGCTCTTTCGCTGCACCCTTCGACACTATGTGCATGTCGGCGTGATGCGCATCTCGGGGAGACTGGGCGTGGTCGAGGCGAGCCCGGCACTTGCGGTCGATATCGGTGGCACCAAGCTGGCCGTTGCCGTGGTCGAGGCCGGTGGCCGGCTGGTCACCTGGGCAGAGGTTCCGACCCCACGCGAGCTGGACGGCGAGCAGCTATGGCGCACGCTGGAAACGCTGATGGACCGGGTGCTCGAAGAGGCCGGGCGCACGGCTGCAGGCTCGCTGGCCGGCGTCGGCGCCGGCTGCGGCGGCCCGATGGACTGGCCGGCCGGGATCGTGTCGCCGCTCAACATCCCCGCGTGGCGTTCGTTCCCGCTGCGCTACCGGCTTCAGGAACGTTTCCCCGGCGCCCCAGTGCGGGTGCACAACGACGCCATCTGCCTGGTGGCCGGCGAGCACTGGCGGGGAGCCGGCCGGGGCAAGGACAACGTCCTCGGCATGGTCGTGGCGACCGGCGTGGGCGGCGGGCTGATCCTGGACGGCCGGGTGATCGAGGGTGCCTCCGGCAACGCCGGCCATATCGGGCACGTCGTGGTCGAGCCGGACGGCGGCCCGCTGTGCGCCTGCGGCGCTCGCGGCTGCCTCGAGGCGATCGCCCGCGGCCCGGCGCTCGCGGCCTGGGCGCAGAGCCAGGGCTGGCGGCCGGGCCAGCCAGGTGCCACGGCCAAGGACCTG
>JASHOI010000475.1 GCA_030041195.1 Streptosporangiaceae bacterium
TCCCGGCGGGCGCCGTGGCCGCCGCGACCGCGGCGCGCCACCGGTCGAGCCGCGCCTGGGCCGCCACCAGCCCGGCGTCGGTCCAGTCCCAGTCCTCGCGGTAGTGGTGGGCCAGGATCGCGAGCCGGATCGCCATCGGGTCGACGCCGGCCTCGAGCAGCCGGGACACGAACACGAGGTTGCCGAGCGACTTGGACATCTTCTCCCCGTCCAGCCGCACCATGCCCGCGTGCGCGTAGTGCCGCGCGAAGACCGGCTCCCCCGGGCTGGCCAGGCCGGCCAGCGCGACCCGCGCGTGCGAGGCGCTCATCTCGTGGTGCGGGAAGATCAGGTCGGTGCCGCCCGCCTGGACGTCGAACGTGACGCCCAGGTACTCGGTGGCGATCGCCGCGCACTCCACGTGCCAGCCCGGCCTGCCGCTGCCGAAGCCGGACGGCCACGAGGGCTCGCCGGGCCGTGCGGCCAGCCAGACCAGCGCGTCCAGCGGGTCCTTCTTGCCCGGCCGGCCGGGATCGCCGCCGCGCTCGGCGAACAGCTCGGTCATCGTGGCGGCGTCCAGCCCGGACACCGCCCCGAACGACGGATCGGCCGACCGGGCGAAGTACATGTCGCCGTCCAGGTCGTAAAGGGCTCCGTGGTCGCCGAGCATTCTGCTCAGCCGCTCGATGACCGGCAGCGCCTCGACCGCGCCGATGTAGTCGGCCGGCGGCAGCACCCGCAGCGCCTCCATGTCGCTGCGGAACAGGGCGATCTCGCGGTCGGCCAGTTCCCGCCAGCCTTCGCCGCTGGCGGCTGCGCGCTCGAGCAGCGGGTCATCGACATCCGTGACGTTCTGCACGTAGCGGACCTGGTGCCCGGCGTCGCGCCAGGCGCGGACCAGCAGGTCCCAGGCGATGAACGTCGCCGCGTGCCCGATGTGCGTGGCGTCGTACGGCGTGATCCCGCACGCGTACAGCGTGGCCACCGGCCCGTCAGCCGCAACCACAAGCTCGCCCCCGGCGTCGGCCAGCTTCGCCTCCGGGCCCTGTCCGGGCAGTTCGGGAACGCGCACGCCGCGCCAGGAATCCATAGCCGTCAGGCTATCGCTGCCGCGCGTCTCATCGGTCAGCGCACGCCTGCGGCCTGCTCGAACGCGTATCCGAGCGCCAAAAGCCTCGGTTCGCTCCAGGCCGGCCCCGACAGCGACATCCCGACCGGAAGGCCACCCACATGACCCGCCGGAACGGTCAGCGACGGGTACCCGCACACGGCAGCCGGCCCGGCCGTCGAGAAGTCCCACAGATCGCCGAGCAGGTGATCGGTCAGCCTCGCGGGACCGCCGGTCAGCGAGACGACCGCGTCCAGCCGGTGCTCCGCCAGCGCGCCGTCAAGCGCCGCATGTGCCATCCGGTCCGCCTCGCCCCGTGCGGCCCGGTAGGCCGGGTCGCTAAGGTCGCCGCTGGTGGCCTCCGCCCGCTCGAAGAGGTCCTGGTCGAAGTAGACCAGCACCCGGTCGGCGTTGTGCTTGTTGAACTCGATGAGCTCGGCGAGGCTCATCGGGTGCTCGCCCGGAAGCGCGGCCAGATAGGGGTTCAGGTCGTGCTTGAACTCATACAGCAGCGCGGTCAGCTCCGGCTCGCTCATCCCGTCCAGGCCGGGCAGCGACACCGGGTCGATGATCTCAGCGCCGCCGGAGCGCAGCCGATCGACCGCCGCGTCAAGCACCGCGGCGGTGGCCCGGGCCGCCTCCTTCGAGCCGTCGCGCCAGATCCCCAGCCGGGCGCCGGCCAGCGCGCCCGGGTCGAGGAACGCCGTGTAGTCAGCGGGCGCGTCCGGGGCGCGCGCCGTCGCCTCGTCGGCCGGATCCCGGCCGGCCATCGGCGCGAGCAGCGCGGCAGCGTCGGCCACGCAGCTGGTCATCGGGCCCGCGGTGTCCTGGACGCCGGATATCGGGACGATGCCGTGCCGGCTGACAAGGCCCACGGTGGGCTTCAGGCCGACCACGCCGCACACGCCGGCCGGCGACACGATGCTGCCATCGGTCTCGGTGCCGACCGCGGCGGGCGCCAGGCCGGCCGCGACGGCCGCCGCGGATCCCGAACTCGAGCCGGACGGGTTCCGGCCGGTGCCGTGCGGGTTCACCGTCTGGCCGCCGAGCGTGCTCCAGCCGCTGGTCGAGCCCGTCGATCGGATGTTGGCCCACTCAGAGAGGTTGGCCTTGCCCAGGATCACCGCCCCGGCCGCGCGCAGCTCCGAGACCAGGAACGCGTCGCCCGACTCGGCGCCGGCCAGCGCGGGCGAGCCCGCGGTCGCGGGCAGCCCGGCAACCGCGATGTTGTCCTTGATCAGTACCGGGATGCCCTCGAGCGGGCCACGCGTCCGGCCGCTGCCGCGCGACGCGTCGCTGGCCACCGCCTCGGTCAGCGCGTTGGCGCTGACCGAGATCACCGCGTGCAGGCCCGGGTTGAGCCGCTCGATCCGGTCAAGGTAGAACGCGGTCAGGCCTGCCGAGGTCAGCGACCCGGACGACAGCGCCCGCTGCAGCCCTGCCACGGTGGCGCCACGGGCGCCGATGCCCGAGTCGCCGATCATGGCGTCCAGGTGATCAGGTACCGACATGCAGCGAACACTACGGGGAACCGCGCCGCACTGCCCCGTGGTGTCCGCGGTGCCCCGCGGTATCCGTCAGCGGCGTCACGGGGCGCGCCGCCGAGTCGGGCCGAGCCCGGCAAGGGCCCGTTAGCATGTGGGACGGAACCGTCTCGTCTCACCTGGTGAACGGCACAGCGGAGGACGCGGACGGCACAGCGGAGGACGCGGACGGCACAGCGGAGGACGCGGACGGCGCAGCGCGGCGCAGGACGGAGCACAGCATCGTGGCGGACGGCAGTGACGGCACCCGGGTCGGGCAGCGCAAAGTGGGCGCGGGCCCGCGGCGCCTGGACCCGTCACGCGACGCCGCCATCCTGGAGGCCACGTTCGACGGGCTGGCCGACGTCGGCTACGACCGGCTGAGCATGGACGACATCGCCGCCCGGGCGCACGTGGGCAAGGCGGCGATCTACCGGCGCTGGCGGTCCAAGGCCGAGGTCGCCGTGGCCGCGATGATCTGGTGGCGCGAGCAGATCGGCGCCGTGGTGGTTCCCGACACCGGCTCGCTGCGCGGCGATGTGGACGCGATCGTGGCGATGGTCCCCGATTTCGAAGAGGGCGACCGGGGCACGCTCGGCGTGCTCCTCGGCCTGGCCAACGCGGCACGACACGATCCGGAGCTTGCTGCCGCGATCCGCGACCACGCGCTCGCGCGGTCCCGCAAGTCCTTCAGCGAAGTCCTCGACCGGGCCGTCGCCCGCGGCGAGATCCCGCCCGGCCGCGACCTGACCCTGGTGCCCGACGTACTGCACGGCATGAACGCGCTCCGCCTGGTGACCGGCCAGCCGATCGACAAGCCCTACATCCGGCGGGTATTCGACGACGTCATCCTCCCCTTGGTCACCGCCCCACTCTGACCCCCCGGACCCCGCGGGCTGCTTTCGGCCGGCGATCGGCAACTCTTCACGTGTTCGGTCACTCCAGCGACCCTTTTTGCCCTGGTTTGCGGTCACCGAACCCGTGAGGAGTGCCGGGCGGCCCTGGCGGGCGGGCGCGGAGAGTGGCATTCTAGGCGGAACGGAACCGATCCGTTTCGTCTGGAGGACTGGATGCCGGCTGCGCCGATGATCGAGGTGGAAGCGCTCACCAAGCAGTTCCGCGCGACGCGCGCGCTTGACCAGGTCTCGCTGTCGGCCGGGGCGGGCCAGGTGCTCGCGCTGCTCGGGCCGAACGGGGCCGGGAAGACCACGCTGGTCCGGGTGCTCACGACCCTGCTGACGCCGGACAGCGGGCGGGCCAGGGTGGCGGGCCTGGACGTCACGCAAAACGCCAAGGCGGTCAGGTCGGTGATCGGGCTGGCCGGCCAGTACGCCAGCGTGGACGAGCTGCTCACCGGCCGGGAGAACCTTGAGCTGGCCGGGCTGCTCTATCACCTGGACCGGCCGGTGTACCGCCGCCGCGCCCAGGAAGCGCTGCAGCGGATGGCGCTGACCGAGGCGGGCGACCGGCCGGTCAGGACCTACTCGGGCGGCATGCGCCGACGGCTCGATCTGGCCGCCAGCCTCATCGGCCGCCCGCCGGTGCTGTTCCTCGACGAGCCGACGACCGGGCTCGACCCGAGAACGCGCAACGAGCTCTGGCAGCTCATCGAGGAACTCGTGGCGGACGGCACGACCGTGCTGCTCACCACCCAGTACATGGACGAGGCCGAGCACCTGGCCAGCGGCATCGTCGTCCTGGACAGCGGGCGCGTCGTCGCCGAGGGCACCGCGGACGAGCTCAAGGACCGCCTCGGCGGCAACGTGCTCGAGGTCCGGGTGACCCGCCGGGCCGACCTGGGCAAGGCGTCCTCGCTGATCGCGGGCATCGGCAGCGCCCCGCCCCGGCTCGAACCCGAGCTGAACAAGGCCAGCATGCCGGTCAGGGGCGGGCCCAGGGAGCTGATCGCCGCTGGGCGCGCACTCGATGACGCCGGGGTGGCCCTCGACGACCTCGGGATCCGGCGCCCGTCGCTCGACGACGTCTTTCTCACGCTCACCGGCCACGCGACCGGGGCCGGCCACGACGAGACCGGGAGGACCCGATGACCGGCCTGACGGTGCCGCATCCGGCGGCCAGCCCGGTGCCGCTCACCATGCGGCTGGCGCTGCGCGACGTCGGCGGCATCACCAAGCGCAACCTGCTGCGGATCCTGCGCACGCCACAGCTGATGTTCGTCTCGATCCTGCAGCCCACGATCATTCTGCTGCTGTTCCGGTTCGTGCTCGGCGGCGCCATCCACGTCCCCGGCATCGACTACGTGGACTACGTGGTGCCCGGCATCTTCCTGGAGGCAATGCTGATCGGCGGGATGACCACCGCGCTGGCGCTCTCCCAGGACCTGCAGGCGGGGATGATCGACCGCTTCCGCAGCCTGCCGATGGCCCGCTCCGCGTTCCTGGCCGGCCGCACCGTTGCCGACCTGAGCCGCAGCGTGGCGGCCCTGGCGGTGATCGTCGGCCTTGGCGTGGCCGTCGGCTTCCGGTTCCACAACACCGTCGGCGCCTGCCTGGGCGGCATCGCGCTGGTCATCGGCTTCGGCTACGTCCTGACCTGGGTCTACGCCGCGATCGGCCTGGCCGTCAAGGATCCGCAGGCAGCGCAGATGGCCGCGATCCTGCCGATGTTCGTGCTCTTCTTCGCCAGCTCCGCGCTGGTTCCGGTGGCCACGATGCCGGGCTGGCTGCAGCCGTTCGCGCGCAACCAGCCGGCCACGGTCACGATCGACGCCGTGCGGGCGCTTTTCGAGGGCGGGCCGGTGTTCCACGACCTGTGGCAGGCCGTGGCGTGGTGCGCCGGCATCTTCGCCGTGTTCCTGGCCGTGTCGCTGAACCTCTACCGCCGGGCCACGGCGTGATCGGCGCCGGCCAGCGGCGGGCGGCTCGCGGTATCTAGACTCGTGCGGGTGACGATGCGCATTGGGCACCTCGAAGCGGTGCCCGCCCTCGGCCGGCCCGACCTGCTCGCTCCGGCCGTCGCCGCGGCGCTCGCGGCGCTGGACGGCAAGCTCCCCGCCGACGCCGTCGGCGTGGCCGAGATCGACCCCGAGCTCGCGGACACCGCCGCGTTCTGCGAGCGGTACGGGGTCGCGCCTGCCGAGTCGGCCAACTGCGTGGTCGTGGCCGGCCGGCGCGACGGCGAGACCAGGTTCGCCGCCTGCGTGGTGCTCGCCACCACCCGGGCCGACGTCAACGGTGTGGTCCGGCGCCAGCTCGACGTCCGCAAGGCGTCGTTCGCCCCGGTCGACGTCGCCGTCGCCGAGACCGGCATGGAGTACGGCGGCATCACCCCGATCGGCGTTCCGGCGTCGTGGCCGGTTTTCGTGGACGCGGCGGTCGCGGCCACGCCGCGGGTGATCGTGGGCAGCGGCGTGCGGCGCTCCAAGCTCACGCTGCCGGGCGAGGCGCTGAGCCGGCTGCCCGGCGCCGAGGTCCTGGACGGGCTGGCCCGCTGACGGGCTACGGCTTGGGCAGCCAGGACACCCGGCCGATCAGCGCCGCGTAACCGACGAACGTGACCGCATCGATGAGCGTGTGCGCGATGATCAGCGGGGTGACCCGCCCCCAGCGGCGGTAGAGGTAACCGAAGATCAGGCCCATGACCGCGTTCCCGATGAACGCGCCGAAGCCCTGGTACAGGTGGTAGCAGCCGCGCAGCACCGCGCTGAACAGGACCGCCTTCCACGGGTTCCAGCGGAGCTGGTCGAGCCTGCGCAGCAGGTAGCCGATGACCAGGATCTCCTCGAGAATGCCGTCGTGCGCCGCGGACAGGATCAGCACCGGTATCCGCCACCAGACCGCGGGCAGGTCCTCGGGAACCACGTTCAGCTCGAGCCCGAGGTGGTACGCGAGCAGGTACAGGGCCAGGCCGGACCCGCCGATGACCGCGGCGAGCACCGCGCCGCGCAGTGAGTCCTTGACCGGCTGGGACGCGTCGAGGCCCATGTCCGCCGGGCCCTCGCCGGTCCTGGCGAGCAGGTAGAACACGAGCACGACCGGCGCGAGCGCGGTGGCGATGCCCGCCAGCTCCAGGGCCAGGTCGAGCCAGTTGTTCACCGCGTCCGGGCCGACCAGCAGCGCCTGCTGGCTGCCCAGCGACTGGCGGGACAGCAGCGACCCGATCAGGCTCAGCGCCGCGTTGAGCGCGCTCGCGCCGAGGGAAACCGCGAATACGGCGAACAGCTCCCATCGGATCATCCGATCCGATGGGAGGCGTAGGCTGGTACCCTCCCCGAGTGCCACGTTGAGGACTCTAATCGGTGCGGCGGGGTCCTTATCCCCGGTGCCACGCAGGCGCCGGACCGGGCGGCCGCGCCGGGCACACGCTGATCTCTGGGGAGCCGTGGACAGGAGCGAGCCGGCGGACGGGGCGGGCCGCGGCCCGAACCCGGGTTCCGCCAGGACCGCCAATCCGGCTGACCCGCCCGCCTGGGATCACCCCGCCCGCGATCAGGCCGCCGGCGATCCCGCGGTGACCGCGCCGCCGACCGGCCCGCGGCGTGCGGACCGCCCCGGCCGGCTCCCGCTGGCCGACCGGCCGGTGGTACGGCAGGTGGCACTGCTCGCCGCGTTCCTGGCCCTCGGGGTGGTGGTGACGTGGCCGCGTCCGGCCTACCTCGTAGAGGGAAAGCTGCCGGACACCCGTGACACCGAGCAGTACGTGTGGGGTTTCTGGTGGGTGGCGCACCAGGTCGTTCATCTGGGCAACCCGTTCTTCACCCGGTACATGGCCGCGCCGGTGGGCATCCAGCTTGGGTTTCACACCCTGATGCCGCTGCCGGGACTGCTGCTCACGCCGGTCACGCTGGCGTTCGGCCCGTCGGCCTCGCTGTCCCTGCTGACGATCGTCACCCCGGGCCTGCTCTGCTACGCGATGTACCGCGCCGCGCGGCTGTGGCTGAACGCCGAGACCGGCGCGATCGCGGCCGGGGCGTTCTTCGGGCTGTCCACGATCGTGGCCTTCCAGGACTGGTACCACATCAACATCGCGCTGGGTCAGCTGTTCCTGGCGGTGACGCTCGAGGTCATCATCCGGCTGCGGCGGCGGCCATGCGTGCGCTACGGCGTGATCCTCGGCCTGGTGGTCGGGGCCTCCTTCCTGGTCAACCAGGAGTCGACCGTGATGGCGGTGATGCTCGCCGCCGGGGGCCTGGTGTTCTGGCTCATCCGCCGTCCCACGGCCGGCCGGCTGCTGCCGCTGGTCTTGGGTGCCGTGGTCGCCGCCGTGGTGGCCAGCCCGCAGCTGATCGCGATGGCGCAGCAGGCCGCCGCCGGGCCGTCAACCGCGACGCCCGCCCTGTCCATCCGCACCTACCGGCAATTCGGCGCCGGGATCACCGCGCTGTTCGCGCCGTCACCACGGGTCGCCACCTTCGGGCTGCATGGCCTGGCGACCCTCTACAGCTACCGCCAGCCGGACGAGGGAATACCGACGTTCGGGCTGGTCCTGAGCGTCCTGGCGGCTGCCGGGCTGGCCGCAGCCTGGCGCCGCCGGAGCGCCTGGATGCTCGCGCTGCTGTGGCTCGGCGGCGCGGCACTGGCGCTCGGGCCCACGCTGATGATCGGCGGCCGGACCTTTGTGCCGCTGCCCGTGACCTGGGACGGCACGAAGGTGTCCCTGCTCATGCCGTACACCTGGCTGGTGCACGTGCCGGGCCTGTCCGCGCTGCGGGAGGCCGACCGGCTGGCCCTGCTCGGCCTGGTCGGCGCGGCGATGCTGGCCGGCAGCGCGGTGGAATGGCTGCGCCGCCACGCGAAGCCGGTGATCGCCCTCGTGGTGGTGCTTGGCGCCCTGGAGGCCGGCTGGTCGGGGAACTCCGGGATCGGGGTCATGACCACCGCGCTGCCAGCGCTGGACCGGCCGATCGCCGCCGACCGCTCCGATTCCATCGTGCTGGACGTGCCGTTCGGCCTGCGCGGCGGGATCGGCCTGTACGGGTCGGCGATATCGCGGCAGGCCCTGGTGCTGGCGACCGCCGACGGCCACCCGCGCGCCGTTTCCTATACCTCGTGGATTCCTGCGCGCACCAAGGACGGGATCGCCGGGAACCCGTTCTACGCGTCGCTGGTGGCGGCGCAGGACGGCCGGCCGGTGCCCGCCGCCAATCTCGCGGCCGCCCGCCGCGAGGTGCGCCGGATGGACATCGGCTGGGTGCTGGTCTGGAGCAAGTCCGGCCAGGCCGTGTCCTACCTGAAGAGCGTCGGCTTCGTGTTCGACTACCGGGCCGACCGGGTCTCCGTCTACCGCCCCGGCTGGAAGTAGGCTGCGCCACGCGAGCCTTTTCCATGATCTGGGTGGATAACGACCAAATCAGCGTCCTTTTCGACCCAGATCATGGATTGGCCGGCGGCAGTGTCACACCCGGCGGGCAGAATCCACGGCATGGCACACGAACTGCCAGAGCCTTGCTTACGACTGCTGTCGGCCCAGTGCGGAGTGATCGCGAGCTGGCAGGCTGAGGCCGCGGGGATCAGCGGGCGGCACATGCGGAACCGGCAGCGAAGCGGGCGCTGGCGACGCCTCCACTTCGGCGTGTACGCGGCCTTCACCGGCGAGCCGCCGCGCTCAGCGGTTCTCTGGGCCGCGGTGCTCAGGGCCGGACCTCGCGCGATCCTCAGCCATGAGACAGCCGCCGAACTGGACGGCCTTGTCGATAGGCCGGGCAAGTTGGTCCACCTCACCGTGCCCTACTCGCAGCACACGCAGCCGGTGCCGGGGATGGTGATCCACCGGTCGTCGCGCAGCATCGCGTTCAAGCAGCAGCGGCCGCTCCCGCCGCGGACGGCGACCGAGGAGACGGTGCTCGACCTCGCCGATGCCGCAGCCAGCTTCGACACGGTCGTCTCGCTCGTGGCCCGGGCCTGCCAGCGCGGCCTTACTACCCCATTCCTGCTGGCTGACAGCCTGGAGCTGCGGGCAAGGGCCCGCTGGCGTCGTGAGCTGAGGCAAGCGCTCCAGGACGTGGCCGACGGCGCGCACTCCGTGCTGGAATACCGCTACCTGCACGACGTGGAGCGTGCGCACGGCCTGCCGCGCCCGGACCGGCAGGCCGAAGCGGACCGGCACCCGGGGCGCATCTTCCGCGACATCCACTACCGCAGGTACCGGGTCACCGTTGAGCTCGACGGAACCGCGAGCCACCCCGACGAGCAGCGCTGGCAGGACAAACGCCGGGACAACGCGGCGGCAGCGGACGGGATCTTCACGCTGCGGTACGGGTGGGCCGACGTCACCGAGCGCCCCTGCGAGACCGCGCGGGAGATCGCCGCGGTGCTCGGCAGAGGTGGGTGGGGTGGTCTGCCGCGCCGGTGCGGGCCGGGGTGCCGCGTCGAGCCCGGCGCGGCCAGCCGGTGCGGTTGAGCCCGCCGCTCCTAGTCGGTGCTGTCGGCGTCTTCCTTGACCCGGGCGACCGCCACGACCGACTGGCCGAACGGCGGGCGGTCGCCGATCGCGCGCTCGAACAGCCGGACGATCGGCACCACGAGGCGGTCGTAGAACGACATCGTGCCGCCCGTTGACGGCTGCTTCTTCAGCAGGCTCGTGAACGCGTAGTAGCAGATCAGGCCCAGCGAGTTCGCGTAGCGGACCTCGACGGCCTCGAGCCCGGCATCGGTCAGCGCCTTGGTCATCGTCCGCTTGGTGTAGCGCCGCACATGGCCGGTGGCGATGTCGACGGGGCTCATCGCGAACGGGAACGCGGGGCAGGCCAGCACGATGTAGCCCTCCGGCCGGACCAGCCTGGCCATGCTCCGCAGCGCCCCGACGTCATCGTCGATGTGCTCGAGCACCTGGTAGCAGACCAGGCACGAGTGGTCGCCCCGCTCCTCGGTCGGCAGCAGCAACTGGCGCACCGTGACGCTGGGGTACCCAGCCATGATGTTCTTCAGCTGACCGCAAAGAGTTGGGTCCGCATCGGTCGCCGTGAACTTCTCGACCGACGGGATCCATTCCAGCGCGTAATCACCAAGCCCGCTGCCGATCTCAATCGGGTGCTCGCCAAGGTACGGCTTTGCAAAGCTCGCGAACCACTTCCGGTGGTTCCGGCATTCCGCCAGCGCGACGAGGACGTCACATTGGATCTGCCGGTCACCGCGGATCTGATCCGTGTCGTCCCTGGTCACGCCCTTGGAACGCGCTGCTTCCACTCGCCTCAACCTCTCGCTGACGACATAGGATGAATCCGGCAATGAAACCACAAAGCATTAATCACGCGTGCCACGACCCGGCCGACCGGCCGGTACCGCCGGCCGGCGACGCGGAACTCGAGCCGACGTGGCAGCATGCCCGGATCCTGCACCACCGGGCATCCAGTTACACCTAGCTCGGGTGATCCTACCTGTGCCCAGGAATGCTGATGGCCATGCGCGCCAAGTCCCCGGCCAGCCAAGTCTGGCCGGCCGAGGGCAAGATCAGCCCGTTCGCTCCGTGCCGCATCCTCGGGTCCGTTACAGTCCGGTTCTGAGCCACGTCCACGGCCGGTCGCAGCATCCGTCATGCTGGTGGGTAAAGCGTTAAAGGAGCGCCGATGTACCAGCCCTACCCAACCTCGGGGCAGATGCCCGGGCCGCCGCAGCGCCCGACCGCGCCCAACTCTGTGCAGACAGCCGTCAAGCTCATGTACGCCGGCGCAGCCCTCAGCGTGATCGAGCTCATCGTGAGCCTGGCCACCGTGGGCAGCCTGAAGAGCGCCATCATCAAGAAGTTCCCGCACGACACCGCGTCCCAGGTGCACTCGTACGAGGTCGCGATCGTGGCCGGCGTGGTGATCGAGGCCGTGATCGCGATCGGCCTGTGGCTCTGGATGGCCAGGGCCAACCAGGCGGGCCGCAACTACGCCCGGATCACCGGGACGGTGCTGTTCGCCATTTACACGCTGTTCCTGCTGGTCGACCTGCGGCGCCCCGCCGCCAGCATCGGGCTGATCTTCTCGCTGCTGGTGTGGCTGGCCGGCCTCGGCGCGGTGATCATGCTGTGGCGGAGGGAATCGAGCGAGTACTTCAGCCCGCGTGTGCAGTAAGCCGGACCAGCCGCGCCCAGGCCAGGTCGGCTCCGGAGGCCAGGCACCCGTCCACGACCGCGTCGGTTCCGAGCGCGCTCACCCGCACCTCGGGCAGCACCGGCGACAGCATCCGAAGCTCGGCGGTCACCGCGGCCGAGAACCCGGGAGCCTGGCCGATACCCCCGCCTAGCACGACGAGCTCCGGATCGACGACGGTGACCACGGCGCTGATCGCCTTGGCCACCAGGCGCGCCTCGGCGGCCACCACCGCCACGGCCCGCTCGTCGCCCCTGGCCGCCGCGGCGAACACGCTGCGCGCCGACACCGGTCCGCGCATGCCCGCCCGCCGGGCGGCGCGCACCACCGCCGGAGCCGACCCGGCGGCCTCGAGCGTGCCCCTCCTGCGCGCGTCCTGCTCGTCGGCGCCCTCGCCCTCCGAGATCGGCATGTAGGCGATCTCCCCGGCCACCCCGTGCGCCCCGCGGTGCAGCCGGCCATCGAGGACCAGGCCCAGCCCGATGCCACTGCCGATCCACACGAACGCGAAGCTGGCGAACTCGCTGCCGTGCCCGTGCGTGCGCTCGGCCAGTGCCGCGGCGTCGACGTCGTTCTCGATGACCAGGCCCTGCCCGAACGCGTCGCGCAGGCCGGCCAGGACCGCCGGGCGGCTCAGGCCGGACAGGCCTCCGGTGAGCGCCATCGCGCCCCGCCTCGGGTCGTAGACGCCCGGGCTGCCGATCACGGTCTGGGTGATCGCGTCCCTGGCGACCCCGGCGTCGGCGCACAGCGTGTCCGCGAGCCGGATCAGTTCGGCGACCCGGCCGCGCACGCTGGAGGCCCTGGTCCTGGCCGAGTGCTTCGCCCGGATCTCGCCGGTGAGGTCGGCGAGCGCGCCGCGCAGGTAGTGGTGGCCGATGTCGAGGCCCAGCACGAACCCCGCGTCCGGGCTGATCTCGAACAAGCGCGCTGACCGGCCGGGCACCCCGGTGCGCTGCCCGGCGATCCTGATCAGGCCGGAGCGCTCCAGGTTGGCGAGGGCCAGCGAGACGGTTGGCTTGGAGAGGCCGGAGAGCCGGGCCAGCTCGGCGCGCGAGCACGGCCCGAGCTGGCGGATGTGGCCGAGCAGCAGCTGCTCGTTCAGCGCCCGGATGAGCTGCGGCCTCGCGGCCTGCCCGTTGAGCTGGTCGGCCGCTGCCACGCCGCGGAACTCGCCGATGGGCTCGGCGGCGCCGGGCTCGGCGACGGCCACCTCGGCGACCCCGGCTGCGTCGGCTGACGTACTAGTCAAGGGCCACCTCCTCGATCATCTTCCCGCACCGCGGTGCCTGGGCACTAACGAATTCCGCTGCCTTAGATAGTTAGGATACTATCCTAACTATGCGGCGTCACTGATCGTGTCCGGATTATCGCAAGTAGCTAAGATGCTCGCCGTGCGCCGCGCGGTACTCGGCGACCAGTTCGCGGGCCGCGGTGATCCCGGGAACCAGCGGATGCTGGGCCAGCGCCACGCCCGCCAGGCCGGCATCGCCGCTCATCGCCGCCTCGACGACGCCCCGCTCGTACTCTTTCACTTGCTCGACCAGGGCCTGGCCGGATCGCGGCAGCCCCCGCACCGGAAGCGGGGACACGCCGTCGGCGGTGATCACGGCCGGCACCTCCACGATGTCATCGGGGTCGAGGAAGCCCAGGCTGGCATCGTTACGGGTGTTGACGATCACCTCCCGCTGCCCGCCGCCGGACAGGCCGTCGATGACCTGCAGCGCCAGCCCTTCATACCCGCCGATCTGCGCCGCGGCGAGCTGGGCCGGGCCCCGCGCGGCCCGCCGGGCGCGAGCCTCGCCCTGCCCGCTGTCGCCCTCGGTATCGGTCCTCATGTACGTGTCACGGCGCACGCCGAGCAGCATCTCGTACGCCGACCACGCGGCGTCGGTGCCGTCGTCCAGCGCCTTGGCCACGGCGGCCAGCAGCTCGGCGTTCAGGCGCAGCACGTCCTGGCCCCGGCTGGCGCCCGCCCTGGCGACCTCGCCGACGTAGCGCCCGCCGTCGTAGAAGTAGTAGACGTACTCGGTCGGTATCGCGCCGACCCGGCGCACCATGGCGGGGTCGAAGGCCGCGAACCGGTGGTCGAAACGCTGCAGCTCCTCGAATCTGGCCAGCAGCTCGCCGATCCGCTCTTCGCCGCCGACCTGCACCGAGCAGACCCAGCCCAGGTGGTTCAGGCCGCCGTAGGACGCCGAGACCGCGGCGTCCCCGGCCTCAAGGAACTCGGCCAGCCGCCCGACCGTGCCGCCCGGGGTGTCGCAGACCCCGACCGCCCGCACCTTGCCCTGCGCCGAGATGGCCTGCGTGATCAGGCCGGCCGGGTTGGTGAAGTTGATCAGTACCGCGTCCGGCGCGCAGCGGCTGAGCAGGTCGCAGTACGACAGCACCACCGGGATCGTGCGCAGCGCCATCGCGCATCCGCCGGGTCCGGTCGTCTCCTGGCCGACGATGCCGCGCCGCAGCGCGACCTCCTCGTCGATGACCCGGCCCCGGTCGCCGCCGACCCGGACCGCGGAAAACACGTAGCCGGCGCCGGTGAACGCCTCGGCCGGGTCCGGCGTGACCGTGACGGCATCGGGATGGCCGAGCGCCGCCGCGATCCCCGACGCCAGCCGGCAGATCGTGTCCCTGCGCCCGGCATCGGGCTCGAACAGGCAGATCTCGTCGAAGGTCCCTGGCCGGCCGGACAGCACGGCCCGCACGAACGCGGGCATCCGGACGCCGCCGCCGCCGAGGATCGCAAGCTTCACTGGCCGGTCTCCCTTTCCGCCGTCTTGTACGCGGCCGCGGCCGCCACCTGGTCGATGAATCTCGCGCCGGGCGTCTGGCCGACGGCGGCGATCCCGGAAACATCGACCTCGCCGACCGCGCCGAGCCTGGCCACCGCCTCCGAGCCGGCGGCGTTCGCCGCGACCACGGCATCGGTGAGCGGAACCCCCCGCACCAGCGCCGCGATCAAGGCCCCGGCAAAGGCGTCGCCGGCCCCGGTCCGGTCCCTGACCGTGACCTGCCGCACCCCGTCGGCGACCTCGGTGATCCCGTCCGGGCTCGCGATCACCGCGCCGGCCGCACCGCGCGTCACCACCAGCGGCGTCCCCCACGGAGCCGCCGCCGACAGCGCAGGGCCCAGGGCATCCGTGCCGGTCAGGCGCTGTATCTCGTCCTCGTTGGGCAAGAACACGTCGGCCAGCCGGACGCAGTCGATGATCGCGTCGGCGGCGTCACGCTCGTCGCCCAGCGAGACGTCGAGCGCGATCTTGCTGCCCAGCTCGCGGGCTTCCCGCAGGAACTCGGCCATGCCCGGGCCCCCGTGCACGTAGCACCAGCGCGGCCTGGCCTGGCGGAGCACCGCCCGCCAGCGGCCGATCTCGTGCTGCCGCCGCCGCTTCGGGATGTTGCTGACGAAGGCCCGGTCACCGTCGAAGTTCAGCACCACCGTGACCCCGGCCGACCGGCGGCGTACCCGCACCGACGGGGACAGGTCTACGCCGACCCGCGCGCAGTGCTCGATCACGACGCGCGAGCCGAGGTCGTCCCCGAGGACCGTGCACAGGCCGGCCCGGGCCCCCGCCCTCGCCGCCGCGCTGGCGCTGTTGACCGCCCCGCCGCAGGAGAACGCGAACTCCTCGGTGAAGACCTCCTCGCCGGGCCGGGGAAGCTCCGGCACGTGGCCGAAGACAAGCTCGAGGAAGACCGAGCCGAATGAGATCATGTCCAAGCTAGCTGTCCCTCCAGCACTGCCAGCCAGCACCGCCAGCCTCCGTCATGTCCGGACAAGGTAGCCGTGGTCACAGTTCGGCCACGGGTCTGTGCCTGTCTGGATAGTTAGGATACTGTCCTAACTATCTATTAGCGACGGGCCGAGGTTACTGGCGGGTGATCGTGGCGGCTTCCCCGGTCGTGCTCGGCCTAGACTACGGCGGCACGAAGATCGCCGCCGCCGTGGGCGACCTGACCGGCAAGCGGCTGGCGTCGGTCACGACCGCCAGCGACGGCGCGCTCGGGGCGCAGGCCAGCTTCGCCCGTGGCATCGAGGCAGCGCGCGACCTGCTGCGGGCCACCGCGCCGGGCAGCGAGCTCGCCGCCGTCGGCGTGTCCACGTTCGGGATCCCGTTCGAGGACCGGGTCGAGCTGGCGCCGGCCATCGACGGCTGGGACAGGCTGGCGATGGGGCGCGAGCTGCGCATCGCGTTCGCCGGAGCGCAGATCAGGATGGCCACCGACGCCAAGGCGGCGGCCCAGGCCGAGGCCCGCTGGGGCGTGCTGGCCGGCCATGATCCCGCGGTCTTCCTGAACCTGGGCACGGGGCTGGCCGCCGCCGTCGTGATCGGCGGCCGGGTCGTGAGCGGCGTCAACGGTGCGGCCGGCGAGATCGGCTACAACCTGCGCTCGGCCGCCGACGTCGGCCTGCCGCTGGACCGGCGCCCGCTGCTCGAGCAGATGGTCAGCGGCCAGGCACTGGCCGAGCGGGCCGCCGAGCGCGGCAAGCAGCTCACGGCCGCGGACGTGTTCGCCGCCGCCGCCGCGGACAGCGACCTGGACGGCCTGATCGACGACTTCGTCGACGAGCTGGCGTTCCACCTGGTGAACCTCGCGATCCTGGTGAACCCGGCACGGATCGCGGTCGGCGGCGGCATCGTCCGGTCCTGGGCCCGGATCCGGCCACGGCTGCAGCACGCGCTGCGGGCAGGCACCCCGTTTCCCCCCGAACTCGTCGTCGCGCACTTCCCGTACGACGCGCCGCTGCTCGGTGCGGTGGCGATGGCCGTGGACGCGGCGAACGGCCGCGCCGCGGTCCCGGCCAGCCGCGACGCGACGCCGCGCGATGCCACGCCGGAGGACGCGACGCCGCGAGACACCCTGCATCAGGACACCATCAACACCGGCACGCTGTCATGACACGACGTCCTGCGTGCCACCCGGGCCGACGACTCATCGGCCATCCCTCTACCGCTGCTGCGCATCCAGCCGGCCAGACCGGCCAGCCCCCGCTGCGCGGAACACTCATCGGAAGGGCTAATCAATGAGACGCCTTAAGGCAATCGGGGTCCTCATCGCGGCGAGCGCGCTGGCGGCCGCCTGCAGCTCCGGCAGCTCATCGCCATCGTCATCCACGGCATCGGGCCCAAGCGGCGTGCTGACCATCGATAACGAGAGCGGCGGCACCTGGACCTGCGACTTCAATCCGTTCAACCTGAGCTATCTCCCGTATTCGCTCGGGCCGGTCTACGAGCCGCTGGCGTTCGTCAACACGCTGGAGAGCGGGAAGGCGACGCCGTGGCTGGCCACCAGCTGGTCCTGGGGCGCCGGCAACAAGACGCTGACCTTCACGATCCGCAAGGGGGTGAAGTTCACCAACGGCAACCCGCTGACGCCGGCGGACGTGGCCTTCACCTTCAACCTGCTCAAGAAGTACCCGACCCTGGACATCAACGCGGTCTGGTCGGTGCTGTCCAGCGTCACCACGTCCGGGTCCGACCAGGTGGTGATGACGTTCAAGACCGCGGCGGTGCCGTACTTCTACTACATCGCCGACCAGATCGGGATCGTCGACCAGTCCGTCTGGTCCAAGGTCTCCAACCCGGTGACCTACCCGGACAAGAACCCGGTCGGCACCGGTGCGTTCAAGACCGGCAGCAGCGACTGCACGCCGCAGAACATCAAGTACGTGGCCAACACGCACTACTGGCAGCCGGGTGAGCCCAAGGTGGGCACGGTCAACTACCCGGCGTTCCTCACCAACGACACGGCCAACACCTACCTGGCCAACGGCCAGGCCCAGTGGGGCAGCCAGTTCATCCCGAGCATCCAGAAGTTCTACCTGTCCCGTAGCTCGAGCTTCCACTACTGGTTCCCGCCGGTCGCGAACGTCAGCCTGTTCATCAACCTGACCAACCCGATCCTGAAGAACGTGGCGGTCCGGGAGGCGATGGCCTACGCGATCAACCGGCAGCAGGCGTCGACGATCGGCGAGTACGGCTACGAGCCGGCCTCGAACCAGACCGCGATCGTCACCCCGACGTTCTCCAGCTGGCTGGACACCTCGCAGGCGGCGACCTACGGCAGCAACTACGCCTACGACCCCGCCAAGGCGATATCGATCCTGGAGAAGGCCGGCTTCAAGAAGGGCTCGGACGGCATCTTCCAGACCCCGTCCGGCCAGCCGCTGTCGTTCACGATCCTGAACAACGGCGGGTTCTCGGACTGGGTGGCCGCGGTGCAGACCATCCAGACCAGCCTCAAGGCGGTCGGGATCCAGGTCACCCCGGAGAACCTGGCGGCGACCAGCTACCAGACCGACCTGTACACCGGCAAGTACGAGCTCGGTTACGGCAGCGAGACCGGCGGGCCCACCCCGTACTTCGAGCTGCGGCAGCTGCTGTACTCGGCCAACTCGGCACCGATCGGCACGGCGGCCGGCTCCAACTGGGAGCGGTACAGCAACCCGGCCACCGACGCGCTGATCAACGAGTACGGCGCGACCACCAACCCGGCCACCCAGCACTCGATCGTGGACCAGCTGGAGAAGGTCATGCTGGACGACGTGCCGGTGATACCGGTCACCGAGGAGGTCGACTGGTACCAGTACGACACCAGCAGCTTCACCGGATGGGTCACGAAGAGTGACCCGTATGCGCAGCCTGCCGCCTACAACTACCCGGACTGGGGCCAGATGCTGCTGCACCTGGCGCCGGCCAAGTAGCCAAATCGGGCCGTGGCCGGGTCTTGCCCGGCCACGGCCCGGTAGGCCAGCGTAGGAGGACGAATGTGCGTCAGGAGGAGCGCGTGACGCGGGCGGGCAGCACAGCATGAGGTTCGTGCTGCGCCGCCTGGGCTTCTTCGTGCTGACGCTGTGGGTGGCGGTCACGCTCAACTTCCTGCTGCCGCGGATGATGCCGGGCAACCCGGCCCTCGCGGTGCTGGGCAAGTTCAAGGGCGCGGTCCCCCCGCAGGCGCTCAAGGCGCTCGAGGCGCAGTTCGGCCTCGACACTCACCAGAGCCTGGTCACGCAGTACGGCCACTACCTCGGCGACCTGGCCACCGGCAACTTCGGGGTCTCGCTGACCACCGAGCCGGGGACGTCGGTCGCGCAGATCGTGATGCACGCGATCCCGTGGACGCTCGGCCTGGTGGGGATCACCACGGTGCTGGCGTTCATCCTCGGCACTCTCATCGGCATCGTCGGCGCCTGGCGGCGGGGCGGCCGGCTCGACAGCATCATGCCGCCGATCTTCGTGATCATGACGGTGATCCCGTACTTCTGGATCGGCCTGATCCTGATCCTGATCTTCGGCGTGAAGCTGCACTGGCTGCCCTACTTCTTCAGCTACAACTACACGCTCACCCCGGCGTTCTCGTGGACGTTCATCGGCAACGTGCTCGAGCACGCGATCCTGCCCGGTTTCACGCTGCTGATCACGACGATCGGCACCTGGATCCTCACCATGCGCAACACCATGATCACCACACTGGCCGAGGACTACGTCCGGATGGCCCGCGCCAAGGGCCTGCCCGGGCACCGGATCATGCTCGATTACGCCGCCCGGAACGCGATCCTGCCGAACCTGACTGGCTTCGCCATGTCGTTGGGCTTCGTGGTAGGAGGCGCCATCCTGATCGAGGAGGTCTTCAACTACCAGGGCGTGGGCTACCTGCTGCTGCAGGCCGTCAACAACGAGGATTACCCGCTCGAGCAGGCGCTGTTCCTGCTGATCACCGTCGCCGTGCTGGTGGCGATCCTGCTCTCGGACATCGCGACCGCGGTGCTCGACCCGCGGACCAGGGCGGCGAGGTAGCCATGACCACCACCGAGATTCCCGGCGCCCCCGGCGAGCCGCCGCTTGCGCCCGGGATAGCCGGCGGCCTGCCGCTCGGGGGCGGCGGAATAGCGGGCGCCCGCTCGCTGCGTCGCATGGCCCGCGCCGTGACCGCGAACCGGAAGGCGACCGCCGGCATCCTGCTGCTGGTGCTCTTCTGCCTGGTGGCCGCGTTCCCCGGGGTCATCGCGCACGACAACCCGAACGCCGAGATCTACCCGCGGTCCCTCGGCACCCCGTCGGCCGCGCACCTGCTCGGCACCACGAGCTTCGGCCAGGACATGTTCGCCCAGGTCGTCTACGGCACGCGCCCGGTGCTGCTGATCGCGTTCGGGGTCGGGCTCGGCGCCACGATCATCGCGATGCTGATCGGCGTGGCCGCCGCCTACCTGGGCGGGGTCTGGGACGGCGGGCTCAGCCTGTTCATCGACGTGCTGCTGGTCATCCCGGCGTTCCCGCTGCTGATCATCATCGGCAGCTACCTGCACGGGGCGACCACCGGCGTGATGATCGCGGTCGTCACGGCGGTCTCGTGGTCCTACACGGCGCGCCAGCTGCGCGCCCAGGCGCTGTCGCTGCGCGGCCGTGACTTCCTCGAGGCCGCGCGGGTGCGCGGGGAGCGGGCGCTGTACATCATCGTCGTGGAGATCATCCCCACGATGACCTCGCTGCTGGTGGCCAGCTTCCTGACCAACGCGCTGTACGCGGTGCTGTTCTCCTCCAGCCTGGAGTTCATCGGGCTCGGCGACCCGAACCAGGTCAGCTGGGGCACGATGCTGTACTGGGCGGAGAACAACGAGGCGTTCCAGACCGGCCTGCCCTTGTGGATCATCGTGCCAGGCCTGTGCATCGTCGCCCTCGGCGCCGCGTTCGCGCTGCTCAACTACGCGTTCGACGAGATCGGCAACCCGGCGCTGCGGCCGGTCCGGAGCATGCGGGGGATGCGTGTCAAGCGGGTCAGGTAGCGAGCCGATACTGGTCGTCCGCGACCTGTCGGCGGAGTACGTGATGGAGCGCGGCATCGTCGGCGCGGTCGACCAGGTCAGCTTCGACCTGGACCCCGGCGAGTTCCTCGGCATCGTCGGCGAGTCCGGCTGCGGCAAGTCCACCCTGCTGTTCGCCGTCGCCCAGCTGCTGGCCTCGCCCGCCCGCATCAGCGGGGGCAGCGTGGCCTTCAAGGGGCAGAGCATGGTGGGGCTGACCGACAAGCAGCTGGCGGCGGTCCGGTGGAAGAACCTCTCGGTGGTGATGCAGAGCGCGATGAACGCGCTGAACCCGGTGAAGTCGATCGGCGCGCAGTTCAAGGACGCGATGCGGGCGCACGGCGTGGCCGACAAGGAACAGATCGCCGCGCGCTCGGCCGAGGTGCTGAAGATGGTCGGCATCGACCCGATCCACCTGAAGAGCTACCCGCACCAGCTATCCGGCGGCATGCGCCAGCGGTCGATGATCGCGATGGCGATGCTGTTCACGCCCGACCTGGTGATCATGGACGAGCCCACGTCAGCGCTCGACGTGGTCGCGCAGCGCTCGCTCATGGTCCAGATCAAGGAATTGCAGGACGAGCTCGGCTTCGCCGTCATCTTCGTCACCCACGACATGTCGCTGGTCAGCCACTTCTCCGACCGGCTGATGGTGATGTACGCGGGCCAGGTCGCGGAGTTCGGGCCCACCCGGAAGGTGTTCGACGCGCCGCAGCACCCGTACACCATCGGCCTGATGGAGGCGTTTCCCTCGATCAGGGGCCCCCGGGTGCCGCTGACCGGCATTCCCGGCAGCCCGCCGAACCTGGCCAACCCGCCGCAGGGCTGCCGGTTCGCCCCGCGCTGCCCCAAGGTCATGGCCCGGTGCCGGCAGGAGTGGCCGGAGCTGTACCACGTCAACGGCACGCTGGTGCGCTGCCTGCTGTACGCCGACGGAGAGGCCGGCCATGAGTGAACCGCCCGTCCTGCTGCGGACCGCGGGGCTGACCAAGCACTTCAGGATCGGCGGGGCGCTGTCCCGGCACACGCTGCACGCCGTTGACGACGTCAGCATCTCGGTCGGCGAGCGGCAGATCGTCGCGCTGGCCGGGGAGAGCGGCAGCGGCAAGAGCACGCTCGCCCGGCTGCTCGCCCGGCTCTACAAGCCGACCGGGGGCGAGATCATCTACCAGGGCAGGCCGCTGTCCGCGGTGCGCTCCCGGGCCGACCTGCTTCGCTACCGGGGCGACGTGCCGATGGTGTTCCAGGACCCGTTCGCCTCGATCAACCCGGTCTTCCGGGTGTCCCACGGCGTGCTGCGGTCCCTCAAGCTGCACCGCCCCGACCTATCCCCCGTCCGGCGCCGCGAGGAGGCGGAGCGGGTGTTCGAGGCCGTCGGGCTGACGCCAGCCGCGGAGGTGCTGCAGCGGTTCCCGCACGAGCTGTCCGGCGGCCAGCGGCAGCGGGTCGGCTTCGCCCAGGCGCTGGCGCTGCGGCCGAAGCTGATCCTGGCCGACGAGCCGGTCTCGATGCTCGACGTGTCGATCCGGATCGGGCTGCTCAACCTGATGAGCCAGCTGCGCGACGAGCAGGGGGTGTCGATCCTGTACATCACCCACGACATCGCCAGCGCCCGGTACGTCGCCGACCGGCTGATCATCATGTACGCGGCGCGGATCGCCGAGCAGGGCCCGTCGGAGGAGGTGCTGGCCAGCCCCAGGCACCCGTACACGCAGCTGCTGCTGTCGGCCGTGCCCGACCCGCGGGCGCCGCTCACGATCGGGGCCGAGACGGACCGCGGCGAGCCGCCGCGGGTCATCGACCCCACTCCCGGCTGCCGGTTCCGCTGGCGCTGCCCGCTGGCGATCGACGAGTGCGGCCAGGTGACGCCCGAGCTCGACGAGCTCGCCCCCGATCACGACGTGGCCTGCCACGTGGCCCGCTCCGGCGCCGAAGTGAAGGCATTCGGATGAAGCTCGCGGTCATTGGCGGCGGGTCTACCTACACCCCGGAACTGGTCGACGGCGTGGCCAGGCTGGCCGGGGACGTCAGTGCTGCCCGGGGGGACGACCCCCCCAGACCCCCCCGATAAAGGTCACCGAGCTGGTGCTGGTCGACCCGGATCAGGCCCGGCTGGACGTGGTCGGACCGGTCTCGGCCAGGATCATGCAGCGTTACCGGCACCCGGCGCGGCTGCGCTGGACGGCCAGCCTGGACGACGGCCTCGACGGGGCGGCCGCCGTACTGCTGCAGCTTCGCGTCGGCGGGCAGGCGGCCCGGCAGCGCGACGAGACCTGGCCGCAGGAGTACGGCTGCATCGGGCAGGAGACCACCGGGGCCGGCGGGCTGGCCAAGGCGCTGCGCACCGTTCCGGTGGTCCTCGACATCGCCGAGCGGGCCCGCCAGCGGGCCCTGGCGGACGCGTGGATCATCGACTTCACCAACCCGGTGGGAATCGTCACCAGGGCGCTGCTCGACGCCGGGCACCGCGCGGTCGGCCTGTGCAACGTGGCCATCGGGTTCCAGCGCGAGTTCGCCCGGCTGCTCGGCGTGCAGCCGGAACGTGTCGCGCTCGACCACGTCGGCCTGAACCACCTGACCTGGGAGCGCGCCGCCGTCGTCGACGGCACCGACGCCCTGCCCGGCCTGATCGCGGCGCACGGCGAGGCGATAGCGGTCCACACCGGGCTGCCGCTGTCCGTTACGGCCCTTCTTAAGGCCGTCCCGTCGTATTACCTGCATTACTACTACGCGCATGACGCGGCCGTGGCCGAGCAGCGCGGGCGGCCGACCCGCGCCGAGGAGGTCGCCGGGATCGAGCGCGAGCTGCTGCAGCTTTACGCCGACCCGGCCCTGGACCGCAAGCCGGAACTGCTGACCCACCGCGGCGGCGCCTTCTATTCCGAGGCGGCGGTGGCGCTGCTCGCCTCGCTGGTCAGCGACGCCCGGGACCGGCAGGTGGTGAACGTGCGCAACGCGGGGACGCTGCCGTTCCTTGACGACGACGCGGTGATCGAGGTCCCGGCCGTGGTCGGCGCCGGCGGCGCCGAGCCGGTGCCGGTGGCCCCGCTGGACCCGATCATGCGCGGGCTGGTCGCGCACGTGTCGGCGTACGAGGACCTGGCCGTGGACGCGGCGCTGCGCGGCGGAGCCGACCGGATCCGGGCCGCTCTGCTGGCCCACCCGCTGGTCGGCCAGTACGATCTGGCGAACCAGCTCACCGACCGGCTGATTGCCGAGAACGCGCGGTACCTGCCGTGGGCAGTGTAGGGGGCACGGGGAGGTGGGTGGGGCGTGAGCGACGAGCCCGGCGCGCCGCTGCCAGCGGTGCTGGCCGTCGACGGCGGCAACAGCAAGACCGACGTGGCCCTGGTCGCCGGCGACGGGACGCTGCTGGGCAGCGCCCGCGGCCCGGGGGTGCCCGGGGTGCTCAGCCTGGAGCAGACGATCGGCGTGCTCGGCTCGGTGGCGCGCCAGGCGGCCAGCCAGGCAAACCTGTCCCCGGGCGGGACCGGCGGCCAGCGGATCGCCCGGCACCTGTCGGCATGCGTGGCCAACGCCGACCTGCCCGAGGAGGAGCAGCGGCTCACCGACGCGCTGCGCGCGGAGGGCTGGACCGACAGCACGCACGTGGCCAACGACACGTTCGCCGTGCTGTGGGCCGGCCTGGACGGCCCGGGCCCGCACTGGGGCGTCGCGGTCACCTGCGGTGCGGGGATCAACTGCGTCGGCGTGGCCCCGGACGGGCGGACCGTCCGGTTCCTGGCGCTCGGGCCGCTGACCGGCGACTGGGGCGGCGGGCACACGCTGGGCACCGAAGCCGTCTGGTGGGCGATCCGCGCCGAGGACGGTCGCGGCCCGCAGACCGCGCTGCGCGAAGCCGTGGCCTCTTACTTCGGCACGCCGAGCGTGCAGGACGCCGCGGTCCGGTTCCACACCGGGACGACGAGCTGGGAGGCGCTGCTCGGTCTGGTCCCGGTCCTGTTCGAGGTGGCGGCGGCGGGAGACGCGGTCGCGCTGGATCTGGTCCGCAGGCAGGCCGCGGAGGTGTGCACGATGGCGGTCAGCGCGATGCGCCGCCTCGACCTGTTCGGGCAGCCGGTGCCGGTGTCGCTGGGCGGCGGCGTGCTCACCGCGCGCGATCCGCTGCTCACCGCCGAGATCACCAAGCGGTTCGCGGAGGAGGCCCCGCTGGCGCGGCCGCGCATCGTCGACATCCCGCCGGTGGCAGGCGCGGCCCTGCTGGGCCTGGACCAGATCGGGGCGCCGGAGTCCGCCCTGGCCCGGCTTCGCGGCGCTTACCTAGGAGCCCGCGAGCAGGTAGCAGGCGATCGCCGCCGCCGAGGCGACGTTGAGCGAGTCCACGCCCCGGCGCATCGGAATCCGGACCGGGACGTCGGCCTGATCCCGCCAGCGCGCCGAGAGGCCGTCGCCCTCGGTCCCGAGCAGCAGCGCGAGCCGGCCGTCCGGCTCCGCCCGCAGGTCGCCGATCGGCCCGGCGTCCGGCGCCGGGGTGAGCGCTAGCAGCCGGAACCCGGCGCAGCGGAGCTCGCCGAGGCCCTCACGCCAGTCGCCCATCCGCGCGTACGGCACGGCGAACACCGCGCCCATCGACACCCGGACGGACCGCCGGTACAGCGGGTCGGCGCAGCGCGGGGCCAGCACCACCGCGTCGAATCCCAGCGCGGCCACGCACCGGAAGATCGCGCCCACGTTGGTGTGGTCCACGATGTCCTCGAGCACCACGATGCGCCGGGCGCTCGCGGTCGCGTCGGCCACGGACGGGAGCGGCAGCCGCTGCATCGAGGCCAGGGCGCCGCGGTGCACCCGGTAGCCGGTCACCTGCGCGGCGACCTCCGGTTCGACCAGGTACACCGGGCCGGGGCAGGAACCGGCCAGGTCCGCGTGGCCGGCCAGCTTGTCCCGGGTGAGCAGCAGCGAGCGCACCGGGTAGCCGGCGCCGATCGCCCGCCTGATCACCTTCTCCCCCTCGGCGACGAACAGCCCGCTGGGCGCCTCCAGGCTGCGCCGGAGGTGAACATCGGTCAGGCGGACGTAATCCGCCAGCCGCGGATCGCCGGCATCGCCGACCGGAACCATCGTGGCCACCCCCTCAGTGTGTCCCAGCCGCCCCCACCTCGAAATCGGGGCAAGTCGGCCGATCCGACGCCGGTGCTCCGATATAGTCATCCTTGGCCCGGGACGCCTGGGGACCCGCGCCGGGCCGGCCTGACGCCTGCAATTCGAGGATTCTTGTGAGTTCACGCGCACGGCGCGGCCGCGTCAGCCGACGTGGCCGCGAGCGCCACGTCAGGGTGTGGCTGCTGGTCGCGATCGCGGTGGTGATCTCGGCCGGTCTTATGAGCGGGCTCACCGCCCAGGCGGTCATGGCCCGGACCGACTGCAACAACCACCCGCTGGTACTGAACGTGGCGGTCTCCGAGGACATCGCGCCCGCCATCCAGAAGGTCGGTCAGCTGTTCAACCGGCAGGACCACGTGGCCGACGGGCGCTGCACGGTGGCGAAGATCACCCCGGAAGATCCGGCGGCGGTAGCGTCCGTGGTCGACGGCCAGGCCTCCAGCGGCGGGCTGCCCGCCGCCGACGCCTGGATCCCCGACTCGAGCCTGTGGGTGGACGTTGCGCGCTCCTACCCGCTCGGGGCGCAGCAGGTTCAGACCACCGGAATCACGGTGGCCAGGTCGCCGCTGATGATCGTGATGCCCGCCGCCGCGGCCGCACAGGTTCCCGCGTTCAACGACACCATCGGCTGGAGTTTCCTCACGCCGGCCTCGGCGGGCGGGCCGCCGAACTCGCCGAAGCTCAGCGTCGAGCTGCCGGACCCGACGCAGAGCGCCGCCGGCCTTGCCGCCCTGATCGAGGTCAGCAGGCTGCTCGGCACCGGCGCAGCCGCGCGCACGCAGCTGACCAAGTTCGTGTTCACCGCCCAGTCCTCGACCGCGTTCGACACCCCGACCGAGCTGGCGGCGTTCGTCAGCCTGTCCGCGCCCCCGCTGAACGCGCACCCGGTGACGGTCACCTCCGAGCAGGCCGTGCTCAGCTACGACGCCCTGCACCCGAACCAGCCGCTGGCCGCGCGGTACCCGGCCGGCGCCAGCGCGGCGCTCGGCGCCCCCGAGCTCAACTATCCCTACGTGCTCACCTCCACCAGCCCGGCCGAGCAGGCCGCGGCCGACGAGTTCGGGGACCTGCTGCGGCAGAGTTACACCGCGGACCTGGTCCGCTACTACGGCTTCCGGTCGGCGAACGGTGTCACCGGCACGCTGCCCGCCGCCGACGGGCTGACACAGCAGCCGCTCCAGCTTGCCACCCCAGCGGCCGCCAGCGAGGCGCAGACAGCCCTGGCGGCCTGGCGGCGGCTGCAGGTTGGGTCGCGGGACCTGGCCGTCATGGACGTCTCGTCGGCGACGGCCGCGCCGTCCGGCCTTGGCAACCTGAGCCTGGGGCAGATCCTGCAGCAGACCGCGGAACTCGGACTCGAGCTGTTCCCGGACAGCGCGCAGATGGGCCTGTGGGAGTATGCCGACAAGCTCGACGGCAACCTGCCCTACAAGCAGCTGGTCTCGGTCGGCCCGCTGCCCGGCGAGCTCGGCTTGATCAGCAGGCGTGAACAGATCCTGCAGATCGACAGCTCCCTGCATACCCAGCCGAACACCCCGGCAGCGCTGAACGAGACGATCCTGGCCGCCTACAAAGAGATGAACGCTACCTACCAGGCGAACTACACCAACGCGGTCATCATGCTGACCACCGGGGTTGACAACGCTCCCGGCGACATCTCCGCGGCAACGCTGGCCCGCAAGCTGCACGCGCTGTTCAACCCGAACCGGCCCGTGGAGCTGATCATCCTGATGCTGGGCACCAAGGGCAATTTCCCCGCCCTGGAGCAGATCGCCGCCGCGGGTGGCGGCGCTGCGTACCAGGTCACGAACCCGCTACAGGTCGGCAAGGTGTTCTTCGAGGCCCTCGCCCGCCGGTTCTGTCTGTCCGGCGGCTGCACGACCCCCTGAAATTGGGCTGAATTCTCTTCAGGATCGGTGCCGATTCGTGTGAACCGGGCACGCGAGATACGCGTCATCCATTGTGAGGCCCGGCGAGAGCGGGGCGCCGGGCCTCGCTCAAACTCTCCAGGGATCTTGATCATCCGGCTGCGCCGGGCAGGCCCCTGTCAAGCATCTGATGCGCCCGATCGATCAGCACCGGCACCGCGAACCCCTCCCGCTCGAAGCCCTCGCCGACGGTCTTGTGCTGGAGGAACCTGGCGTGGATGCCCTCGAGGACCACGGCCAGCTTGAAGCAGCCGAACGCCATGTAGTAGCCGATGTCGGACAGGTCCCTGCCGGTCAGTTCGGCGTACCGGTCGGCGAGCGCGACCCTGGTGAGGAATCCGGGCATCGCCGTGACCGTCGCGCCGATGCTGATCTCCCCCCACTGCGCGTCGTCTGGATCGGCCCAGTACATGAGCGTCAGGCCCAGGTCAGCGAGCGGATCGCCCAGCGTTGACATCTCCCAGTCAACGACCGCGGCGACCGCCGGCCGTTCATCCTGCCCACCCTGTTCACCCTGCCCGCCCGCCCCGCCGAGCGTGACCAGCATGTTGTCCAGCCGGAAGTCCCCGTGCACCAGGGTGTGATCACCGTCGGCGGGCAGCCCGGCCGTGAGCCGCTCGACCAGCCGGTCGTAGCCGGGCATCTCCCGGGTGGCCGACAGTTCCCACTGCCGCTGCCAGCGGGCAAGCTGCCGGGCCAGGTATCCCTCCGGGCGGCCGAACCCGGTCAGCCCGGTGGCGGCCACGTCCACCCCGTGGATCGCCGCGAGCATCTCGACCAGCCGGTCCGAGAGTTGCCGCGCCTGGGTCGGCGTGAGCCGCTCGCCATCCTCGCGGGTGCGCAGCACCACCCCGTCCACGTACTCCATCAGGTAGAACGGCGCGCCGATGATGTCAGCGTCGGCGCAGATAGCGACCGGTGCCGGTACCGGGATGTCGGTGCCGTGCAGCGCGGTCAGCACCCGGAACTCCCGGGACATGTCGTGGGCGGTCGGCAGTACGTGCCCGAGCGGCGGGCGCCGCAGCACCAGCCGGGAACTTCGCAGATCAATGCGATAGGTGAGGTTCGAGCGACCCCCAGCTATCAGCTCGATACCGGTCGGCTCCTCGCTTGCAATGCCGTTCGCGCTGAGCCACCTGGCCAGCTTGGGACCGTCAATTCCGGGAACATCGTCAACCGCCATGCCGGAGAACATACCGCCCGAGCCGGGCGGGGCGTGCCCGCCGCTTCGGCCAACCCATGCGCAGGTAATGGCTAGACCGTGGTTAGGCCATGGACCGAGCGGACCCTGTATGGGGGGTGGACTAAATGACCGCGCTGACGTAGGCAGTAATAGGGGCCGGCCAGACGGAGCAGAGGGTCGCATTTAGGGAGCGCAGTGAGTGATGCATGGATGCCGGAAGCGAAGCGCCTCTGGGGCACGGCCGACGGCGGCCCGCTGAACGGCGGGGCTCCCCGCGTCGTCTGGCAGACGCTGGGCGCCGATCCGCGTACGATGTCCGCCGGTTCGGCGGCGCAGAGCCTCGAGAAGCTCGGCAGGGCGCCGCACCTGGTCTGGAACCCGGTGCAGGGCGAGATCGTGCAGCTGATACCGGTGCTGCGCGCCGGGCGGCTGCTCGGCACGCCGGAGGATCTGGGCCAGATGGTCCCCGCGCAGGCCGACGCCGGCGCCGGCGAGGTTGCCGGAGCCAACGTGGAGGGGCGGCTGTGCGTCCAGATCGGCGTCGTGGCGTTCGCGTGGAACCCGTTCACGTCGTGGCCGATGACCGGCCTGCCGCGGATCCTGCGCTGGCTCGACTCGTGGGGCATCCCGCGGCGGTGGCCGGCCGGGATGCCCGCGCCGTTCCCGCACGGGCTCACGACCTGCGGTAACCGGCGGTTCTGGGCCCGCGGCGGTTACTTCGGCGCATCCCAGGTGCCCGGCGTGACCGCCGCCGGGCCCGGCGCGATCGACATAGACCAGCTGACCGCCGGCACCGAGGGGCGGGCCGGTGCGGCCGAGATCCACGGCCTCGACGTCTATTTCGACAACGGCCGGGCGGCCACGTCGGGGGCGCTGAGCCGAGTCGGCTGATCATCCGGGCCGGGTCGCAGGTACCGTATGGCAGCATGAGCGCCGATCTTCCCCTGTCGACGACGGAACGCACCACGCTGCACCGGCTCAGCGAGCGTGGCAGATCGCAGCGAGCCGACCTCTACGCGGTCCTGGACGCCGGGCTGATCTGCCATATCGGCGTCGTGATCGATGGCTACCCGGTGGTGCTGCCGACCGGTTACGGGCGCGAGGGCGACACCCTCTACCTGCACGGGTCATCGGCCAACCAGGCCCTGCGGGCCGCGGACGGGCACGACATCTGCGTGACGGTCACCCACGTCGACGGGCTTGTGTGCGCCAGGTCGCTGTTCAACCACTCGATCAACTACCGCAGCGCGGCGATCTTCGGCACGGCCCGGCTGATCCGCGACGACGCCAGAAAGCTGGCCGCGCTCCGCGTCGTGACCGAGCAGCTCGTCCCCGGCCGGTGGGACTACGCCAGGCAGCCGAACCGTAAGGAGATGGCCGCCACGGCCGTGCTCGAGCTGCCGCTGGCCGAGGCGTCGGTCAAGGTGCGCACCGGCGGGCCGCACGACGACGCCGAGGACTACGACCTCGACGTCTGGGCCGGGGTGCTGCCCGCCCAGCTGATGTTCGGCCCCGCGGAGCCGGATCCAGACCTGCGCGCGGGCGTGGCCGTCCCCGACCACATCAAGGCTCTGGCGGACCACCCGCGAGGAAGCTACGCGTAACGGGCGGTCGATACGGTCAGTTCTTGCTGAACTGGCCTACCCTTGGGGGATGAATGATCAGCTCGTCTGGATCGACTGCGAGATGACGGGGCTGGATCTTGCCCGTGATGCTCTGATCGAGATCGCGTGCATTGTCACTGACGGCCAGCTCAACGCCGCCGACGACGGCGTGGATCTGGTGATCAAGCCGCCCGCCGAGGCCCTGGACCACATGCCCGAGGTCGTCAGGGAAATGCACACGGCGTCGGGGCTGCTCGCCGAGCTCGCCTCGGGGATCACGCTGGGCGAGGCGCAGGAGCAGGTGCTGGCCTACGTGCGCAGCCACGTGCGCGAGCCGCGGAAGGTGCCGCTGTGCGGCAACTCGATCGCCACCGACCGCGCGTTCATCGCCCGGGACATGCCCGAGCTTGACGCGTTCCTGCACTACCGGATGGTGGACGTGTCCAGCATCAAGGAGCTCGCCCGCCGCTGGTACCCGCGGGCCTACTTCGCGAGCCCGGAAAAGCACGGCGGGCACCGCGCGCTGGCCGACATCAAGGAGAGCATCAGAGAGCTGGAGTACTACCGGGAGGCGATCTTCGTGCCGCCGCCGGGACCGGACACCGCGACCGCCCGGGCCATCGCCGCGAAGTACGGGGCGCCCGGCACGGTGCCGGATGCCCCCGCCGCGGCGGCCACGGACGGCCAGGCCGCCCCGGCCCCGGCTGCCGAGACCTCCCCGGCGGGCGAACCCGGTTCTGACTGACGCCCTGATCCCGGTATGCTTCGTGAAGCCACGCGGCCCGTCGGCCCCGCGGCGATGGTGGGCGTAGCTCAGCTGGTTAGAGCGCCAGGTTGTGGTCCTGGATGTCGTGGGTTCGAATCCCATCGCTCACCCCATGTGATCTGGATGCACTTGGCCGGACCGTGGCCTCGGGGCCGCCCCGTTGAACCGGCCGGACCGCCGGGCAGCGTGCCCGGTCTCGGCGGCCGAGCACGTGGAGATGCCGAGCGAGCATGACCCCCAGATAGCAGGCCTGCGCGTCTAAATCCCATGATTGCCGTCAAGCTCGTCCCGGCCGTCATCGCCGGGTTATCACTCACCGCGCTAGCCGCCTGCGGCACCGGGGGTACTCCTGCCGCGGCCCCGGCCGCCACGCCGAAACCCGCTGCTGCCAGGTCGGCGCCGCTGCCCTGCCATGCAGCCATGAGCGCCAGCCACCCCGCCGACGACAGCACTGACTTGGTGCACGTGACAACGGCAAGCCGGGCTATGGCGACCGCGATCGCCTACTACACGCCAGCCGGCCGGAGGAAGACCGGGCAGGCAGGCCGACGCGGGCACCTGACTCTGCGGTTCCACATCGGCCGCGCCAACTCGGGCCGCACCGTGCAGGTTACGGTGACGGTCACCTCAGGCCGGCGGTCAGGGACCTGCTCAACCTCCTTCACCCTGCACAAGGCACCCCCGCCGCCGTCAGCGTCGCCCCCCGCGCCCACGCCATCACCAGCGCCCGCAGCTCCGGCGCTAGCGTGCCAGGCGTCCATGAGCGACGCAAGCCCGTCTGACTACACCGACGACGACGTCGAGGTGGCCACTGCGCCCTACGCGGAGGTGAACACGGTCGCCTACTACAGGACAACCAGTACCCCGGAAAGCGGGCAGGCCGACGGCAGCGGGAACGCCAGCATCGGGTACTACATCAGCGGCGCGACCATCGGGTACACCGTGGACGTGTCGGTCACTGTCACATCAGGCGGCCGGTCCGCGTCGTGCTCCACGTCGTTCACCCCATCCGGCTAGCGAGATCGCCGGTGAGAGCGCGGCCTGATCTGATCTGCTGAGCACAGCGTGCCCACAAAAAGGG
>JASHOI010000476.1 GCA_030041195.1 Streptosporangiaceae bacterium
AGCCAATCATGTCGGCATCGTTTGGCTGATACTCAGCAAGTGCGACGGTAACAGGTCTGCTGATGCTATCGCATCCGCGACCCGGAAGGAGTTGCGAGACCCCCAAATTGGCCTTGTCTCGCCCATAATGGAGAATCTCATCCGCATCGGCGTGCTCATTGACATCCAAGAAGCTTGGAGGCCGTTTCATCGGCTAACTTGCCAGCCAAGATCATATGGCAGCGAGTTGCCAGCTTCTGACGAGAATGACCTTGCTTCAGAGTCGATCTCCCGTCGTTTGGGCCCAGCCATGGGAAGTGCACGCACTTTCACGTCTGGGGAGGTTGATCCAGTGGATCTCCACGCCGTGCTAAAAGCGGCAGCTACGTGGCAGCTACCGGCTGGTGCGGATACCGTAGCTACTTGCCCGGCACCAATTCAGATATGTCTTATTCACAGGAGCCATCAGGCAGACCTAAGCCGTGGTTACTATCACTATGATTCTGTTCGCGGGCTGCTGACTCATACCGGCGATGTCGACGATCAGCAGCTGCGCTACGCGTTTAATAGTGACTCATTGCTTGGAGGCGCGCCAGCAATATTGGTGATAGCTATCCATTTGCATCGGCGAGTCGGCGCAGATATGAACCGGAAGTACAGAACGGCGGTGATCGAGGTCGGCCGTGCCATTCAAAGGGTCATTTCGGCAGCGGCATCTCAAGGTCTGACTGCGCTCGAACGCACTGAGTTCATGGATGCGGTTCTTGCCGAGGAACTGGGCATGGACGCGGTTCAGGCCGACATTGAGGTGTTGCCGGCAGCTGCCGTTGCAATTGGTCACCCAGCCAAGAGTGAGGAGATCAGCACCGGGGAGCAGATGACGATGCTGCGGCGCGTCCTCGTGGGGAAGGCCAGGCCAGTCCAAAAGGCGTGGGTAGCTCTCGGCTTGCGGCCGGACGAAGAGCCTTTCGCGTTCTTCAGCGCCTATGCCCGCGCTCACTCGCCTAGCACGGTTGGGCGGAATATCATCGCCAGCGGAACAGGCTCGTCATCTGATGAGGCGCTACTTAAAGCCATCGCTGAGGCGTACGAGCGATTTGTGGCGAGTCTGCTCCGAGTAGAGCGTTCAGCCACGGCCGCAAGCTTCACCAAAGAAGGCATTAGTTGGCTCGATCCGCGAGATATAGCGCCGCTCACTCAAGAACAATACGCATTCCGGCCAGACCTGCAGCAATTCGACGCTCGACGTGCCTGGCAATGGGTGGATGGAAGGAAGATCGCAGAAGGCTCGTCGATATGGATACCAGTCGATCTGGTTTTTAAAGACTTGACCTTTCGTCAGCTAGGCCGACGAGTTTGTGCACCCGCTACGTCTTCTGGCGTGGCAGCAGCCTTCTCGGAGGAAAAAGCAACGGAGCGCGCCTTGCTTGAGCTCGTTGAGCGGCACGCGCTGATGAGGTCGTGGTTCGAGCAAAGTGCGCCAAAGCGGATTGCACCCTCTGCTCTCACGTTCCATTGCCAACGACGGATCAACTTTTGGCAGGAACATCACCGAAGCATTTACGTGCTTGACATGAGTACGTTCGGCGTTGCCGTGGCTGTTGCTATTATGCTGTCGGACGAGTATCCTTGTCTCTTGGCGGGCGCTGCGGCGTCTATCACTGGCTTTGACGACGCAGCCGTCAAGGCCTTTCGCGATGTGGAACTTCACCTGGCTCAATGGACGATGCGACGCAAGATGCATCCGATCGACCCGGAGAATGTCAGGAATAGCCTCGACCATGCACGCCTATATTTCTGGCCAGACTATCTTGGTCAGGTGGCGTGGTTGTGGAGCGGGGACGAGGTGCATACGACCCCCGTGCCTTCCGCAAGTGCTGAGGAGCTATATGAGAAACTGGATGCTATTGTTATCAATCTCTCACCGCAAGATTCATTTCTCAAGGTTGTGCGAGTTCTCAGCCCTTGCCTCGTACCGTTAACATTCGGCTTCGGATTGACACATTATACGCATCCGGCGATTAATCGCGTATCTCCCGCCAACGTCCGGATGCCTCACTACTTCGCATGAGCAGGCCGAGTAGCTCCACGGCACAAGGCTCCCAAGCAGGGGGGTGCGGAAGTTCGGCACAGGGGACAGACCCCCGCCGACCGCGCGGAACTCCGCGAACGTACCCAGGTCGAGCACGCTCTAGCCCACATCGGGCACTGGCAAGGCCGCCGCGCCCGCTACCGCGGCGCCAGCAAGAACCTATTCGACCTGCGTCGCGTCGCCGTAACCTGCACGTCATCGCCGACCTGGAACCAGCTCGTCAGCAGGTCGCTTGAGGCATCATTCGACCGGCGTTCCACCCGCGAGTAGGCCGACGGGATGGAAGGTCTCGGTTTCGGGCTGGGAGTCGAGTTCGCGATCGCGGCGGGCGAATCTGGGAAGCCGATAGCGGCCAGGCGTGCGGGATTGGTGTCAGTGCAGATGATCGACCTGGCGCCTGGGTCGTTCTGATGACCGCGGGAGTCGACTACTAGCCCGGCCATTGTTCCCGCACCTGTTCCTGGATGCCGCACCATGCGAGGGCTAGCCACACGACCATGCTTATCCCCGGGCGCGCGCTATCCGTGCAGATCCGGAGGGCCTCTGGTCGTGGAGTTGAGCGGTTATCGACGTTCCGGGCGGCGACTTACTATTCCCCGGGGAGCTGGATGGCTGCGCTGCGCCCGGACGGGCTTGCCGTGCAGCGGTGCCGCAGCGGGCAGGCTGCGCAGGCGTGCTTCGGGAAGTGCACCGTCTCACCTCACCCCCATCATGGGATCCGGGCAGGTGAGGTCAGGACCAGCAGCAAGCGTGTCGGGTCAGGCCAGCAGGGCAGCGGGAGAAACCATCGGGGGAACCCTTCCCCCGATGGTCCAAGGGGTTCTCCCGATGGTTACCCCCCCACCTCCCATCCTTAAGCCCCTCCTGGGCCCACCCAGGCATCCCCGGTACCGGCAGTCACTAGTTCAGGAGGAAATAGCCGGCGGACGTTACCGCGTATGGTCGGCCCGCGGCCTCCATCAGCCACGCTGCGCGCGGCACACGACAGCACAGGCAAAATGAGTCAAGCCAGCGCGGAACAACGATGCCGCATCACGAGGCCTACTCAGGTCGGGGGCCCACATAGGTTCCTCGATGGGGCACGGTGAAGACCAGTCCTTCATGACGCAGCAGCGCGATCGCCGCCCGCACCGTGCCCCGGCCGACGCCGTACGTCTGAACCAGTGCCTTCTCGCTCGGCAGCACGTCGAGATGCCCGAACTCGCTGCTCTGGATCTGCTTACGCAGGATGTCTGCGATCTGGCGGTAGACGGGCACGTGTGAGTATGGATTGATCACGTTGGCAGCGTCCCCCGCAACGCTCACGTACCCAGTGATCGCTCGGCTTCGCGTAGCAGTGTTTCACCGGTTTGCCGCAGCTGGTGTGCTGGGCCGTCCTTGCCGAGGGCTTGGCTGTTGGCGAAGGCACCATCAATCACCAGGGTCAGCTGATCGGCTAGGAGGTCCGGGTCGGCAAGCCCGGCGGCTTGGGCGAGGGCCTTGATGCGGTTGCGTAGTTCGGCTTTGTGTTCTCGGCACACAGTGCGCGACTGATGGTCTGGGCTGGGAAATTCGGCTGCGGCGTTGAGGAATGGGCAGCCGCGGAACCGGGGGGTGGTGATGTAGCGGCCGATCCAGTTCAGCTGGGCACGCAGTTCGGCCAGGGGCTCGCTGGCGCTGGCCGCTGTCCGGTCCCACTGTGCCCAGAATTGCTGGTCCTCGGCCCGGAGGAATGCTACAACGAGGTCGTCTTTGGATCGGAACAGCCGGTAAAGGCTGCTTTTCGCGACCCCTGATCGCTCCACGATCGTGTCGACGCCGATGGCCCGTATGCCCTCGGCGTAGAACAACTCCCGGGCCGTCGCCAGGATCCTGCCGCGGGCGCCCCTTTCTCTTCCTGTGGGGGCGCCTGCGCCCGCCTGTTCCAGATCGGGTCTTCCGCTCATGGTTGACATAGTACCGACCTGTCCGTACTCTCCGATGGAACAGACCTGTCCGTACTATTTCGCGCGATGGGAGGAGCACCGTGACCGACGTAACAGCCGCGCTTCAGGGGATCGCAGAACGGTATGCCGGGGCCTGGAACAGTCACGATCTGGCCGCGATCATGGAACTGCATACCGCTGACACCCGCTACCAGCTGCACGGTCGTACCACCCCAATGACCGGCAAGGAAGCTGTCTCGGTGGCGTTCGCCGCCGACCTGGACGCGATGCCGGACATCCACTTCGACCTGGTGACCATGCACGTCGGCGCGGAGCATGTCGTCTTCCAGTCCCAAATTACCGGCACCCGGGACGGCCGGGCGTTCCGCATCGACGCGATGGACTTGCTCACCGTCCGCGATGGTCTTGTGCACACTAAGGACACCTACCTGGGTATGCCGCAGTGACCGGGCGCGTTCTGGTCTACGGCGCGTACGGCCATACCGGGCGCTTCGCTGTCGCTGAACTGCTTCGGCGCGGGTGGCCGGTGACTGCGGCAGGCCGGGACACGCAGGCGCTGCTGAGCGTGACCGGCAGCGGGGTCACGACCCTGCCGGTCACGATTGACCAGCATGGCATCCTCACTGACCTCGCCCGGGACAGTGTGGCCGTCTTGAACTGCGCAGGACCATTCAGCAAGACAGCAGCCCCGCTGGTCAGCGCAGCTATCGCGGCCGCAGTGCCCTACCTCGACGTCTGCGCGGAACCCGAGGTGGTCGCTCAGGTCTTCGAGCGCTTTGCGGTGCCTGCCCGGGAACGCGACGTCGCGGTGATGCCTGCCGCAGCGTTCTTCGGTGCGCTGGGGGACGTCCTCGGCACCGCAGCGCTCGGCGTGTGGGACAACGCCGACTCAATCAGCATCGCCTACGCCCTGGACGAGTGGAAGCCGACCGCCGGCACCCGCCGGGTCATCCAGGAAATGGACGGCCGTCGGAGGGTGTACCGGGACGGAAAGCCGGCCATGGTGAGCACGCCTTTTCCGCAGCAGGCCTGGGACTTTCCCGCGCCGGTTGGTCGGCGGACAGTTATCGGCGAGTACCCGGCCCCTGAAACGGTCTTGCTGCCGCATCACGTCAGCACCACGGCCGTCAGCACCTACCTGACTGTCGAGGCAATCCAGGACCTTCGAGATCCCGCGGCTGGCGGCCCGGTGCCCGTGGACCACGATGGCCGCTCGGCCCAGACCTTCCTGGTCCACGCCCAGGCCATGCGAGGAAGCCAGCAACGCCGCCTATGGGCGCACGGACGTGATATTTACGCCACATCCGCGGTGATTGCTGTCTCATTGCTGGAACGATTGCTCAACGGGCCCCAGCGGTCCGGCGTCCTGACTCCAGCCCAGGCATTCGGCTCGCCGACCTCACTGAGCGACCTGACCGGACTCGGAGCCCTCGTGGGCGGCGGGGATACCGGTGCCGGGGATTGATGCCGGCGTGACGCGGTGATCAAGACATCCCCGCGGCTCTAAGATCATGATCTTCCGATGGGCGCATGATCAGCAGAGAGCCGCGGCGTGAGGGCGTCGGACGCGGCGCGGATCCTGCGGGAGATCGCCCCCGTTGCGCGGCGTCAGCGGTCAGGGCCAGCCGGTCTCCCGGCCGCCAGCCCAGCACGCTGGTCATGGCCCGGTCGGCAACCCGGCCCGACGCGTCGATGCGGCCGAACCCGTAGACCACGTCATCGGGGACCGCCGGGACCCCGGGCACGGCCGCGACCGGCAGACGGCGGGCCGTTCCAGTCCCCCCCGGCCGGCCACGGTCCCGCCGGACACCGGAACGGATAACAGGGGCGATGAGCTGAGCAGTCACGGCAGCCTCCCGGTCAGGAGGCAGCCAGACCTCAGCCCGGATGCCCGGCGGCCGCCGTGGGCAGGCCGCCGGCGCGGGTGTT
>JASHOI010000477.1 GCA_030041195.1 Streptosporangiaceae bacterium
GTGCCGCGGATCTCGGCCGGCTCAGGGTACGCGGGCCCAGGCAAGATAGCGCACTTCTTGTAGAACATGCCTGGATTTGTAGGGTTGAAGTCGTCCAGCAACTGCGACGCGATGCGTAGACCCGGCGCAATGACTAGCACGCGGCGGGCTTGGACTGCGAACGGTGCCAGCGTGATCAAGCCCGACTTGCCGCAACCTACCGGCAGGACGACGCCGGCCTCCCGGCGCGCATCTCCATCCGCGAAGTGCTCGGTTATAGCCTCGTAGGCTTCCCTCTGCGGCTCGCGCAGGCGCTCGTTATCCGTGATCTGCGGGTTGAGGTCCCTGAACGGTGTCTGGTCAGTCATGCCGGTTACTCCTAACTCTAAGTGGGTACTATCCACCCATCTACGTCTATTATACCATAATATCCGTTTTGCGTAACCAGAGTCAGATGTTGTCCCGTGCGCTCTGCGATTCGGTCCGGAGCCTTCCGGAGCCGGTCGTCAGCCGACTCAGGCTCTGGTGAGATCCTCAAGAGTGCGCAAGGCCACCCTGCCGTTAAGCGGCCGGGGTGAGCTGCAGCGCCTGGATGATGATCATCTTTCGGGCCGCCGGGGCCATGATGGGCGCGCTGACTTCGTCGTCGAGGTAGTCCGGCAGGACGGGCGGCCGCTGGCCACGGTCGCTGTCCTGGGGCAGCATCATCCTGGGGTCGGATACCAGTTCCTCGAAGGCGGTGATGTCGCGCACGAAGGCGGGCACCACGGTGATTCCGCGGCTCAGCAGCCCGAAGGCCCTGTGGTAGCCGTCGCGCAGGTAATGGCGGCCGCGGTAACGGCCTACCTGCACGAATGAAGGCCATGCGACCACCCCGAACCCCAGCGCAGTACCACCAGGGTTTACCGGGATCGGGCCGACATTGCCAATGATCCTCAGGTTCGGGTTCGCCGAGATGATGATCCATGCCTGCCGGATGTGGTCGTACTGGATGGGCAGCGGGTCGCCCTGGGTGAGCGGCAGCGTGACGGCGGCGATCGAGGCAAGGTCGCCCTCGTCGACCTGCTCGACGCGCTCGCGAGCCTGGTCGCTGTAAACGACAGGCTGGAATGCGCATACCCGGGTCAGGTCGACGAGTTCGACGTGCCATCCCTCGGCATGCATCGGCCCGGCGACCGGGTTTGCCTGCAAAGCCCGGATGTGGTCGGCGAGCTCGGTCGGCGCGCTGGTGATCAGCTGGTCCTGGTCGATCCCGTCCGACCTTGCCGCCACTGCCTGCCGAGCGCGCTGTGCGGTCTCGATGACCGGCTCTGGCGCGGGGCCGCTCATACTGGATTGCAGGAACCTGTGCGCGTCGGCGGGCCTCATCCAGCCGATCAGGGCCCTGCCCGGTCGGCGAATCTGTCCGGTCAGGGCGTTCTCGGCGGGGGGTTCGGGCGGGGGGACGATGGAAAGAGCTGAGCTTGACACGAGTCCGACTCCCTCTCCAGCTCCGTTGAGCTGGCTCGTTACCCGGCCTGTCTTCGGGCAGGCGCGGGGTGGTTATCGGGGGTCAGCCGCCGTACTATGAGGTCTCTTGTGGTCGACCCCACGCGGGGCGGCTGCAATGCGAGGCAGGTGGAGAGCCCTGGGCAGCGAACTCGAGGCTCTCCTCCTGCGCGTTTTCTCCTCCTTCCGCGGGTGTCGCTTGTGGCTAGAACGCCAGTGCAGTCTGGCGCGGGTCTGGGGAGGTTCCCTTGATCTGCTCGAGGCGGAAGCACACGGCCTTGATGCTCACCTGGTAGCGGCGGGCGATGATCTGCACCAGTTTGCCGTCCCGCAGTGCCGCGGCGGTCCAGGGGCCGGCGATGCTGATCACCTCGGTCCTCGGCAGCAGTAGGGCGCCCATGCCGCGGTTGGCCTGCCATTCCCACCACTCGCCGGTGTAGCCGCGCCCAGCCGGGTCGATGTCCCGGCACAATTCCTGCCGGGACGCCCGGCTGCCGAACAGCGCCTCGGACTGGCGCAGGAAAAGGGCGCGGTGCAACAGCACATGTGCAGACTCGTGCGCCAAGGTGGTCCGCATGAGGTGCTCGGCCCCGGCCTCCTGGCGGCCTGCCCGCTCGGCGAGGGCAGCAGAGATCCGCATTTTGACGGTGCCGTCGGGGAAGAAGTCCGTAGCGCCCTGCACCCCCGCGGGCAGCGCGACGAACTCGGGCGTGACGTGCAGGTAGTTCTCGATGAACGCGTCCACGTCGACTGCCCCGTCCCCGATCCGGGCGATCCCAGACCGGCGCAGCTCGCCCTCCATGATCGCGTCGATCTCGGCCTCTTTGTAATAGAGGCGGTAGGGCATCCGCCCCTCAGGATCTCGCCGCTCCTGCACGGTTACTCCTCGTCAGCGTCCTGGTTACCGTCGACTACCTGCTCGATCTGCCGAAGGAGCGCCTCCCTGTCCGGGTCGTCGCGCAGCCTGCGGAGCAGACTGCTCACCCGGGGCTCCTCGTCCATCCATTCCTTCACTTCTGGCGTGATCCTTGGATCAAGCGCCCGCAGCTCGGTCAGCGGGAGGTCCAGGACGCTGGCGATCCTGTCCAGAACCTGCGGACTGGGCCGTCGGCGATCCGCCTCGATGTCTGTCACGAAAGGCGGCTGAACGCCGATCCGCGAGGCAAATCCCCGCACAGTCAGCTTCAGCTCCTGGCGCCTCTCCCGTATGCGTCTACCGAGACTCGCCACTTTGGCAACGTTAGCTACTGCAGCGAACAGAAGTCAACTACCGACACAACGACCACTTTCCTTGACGGAGGCGGGATGCCGGCGCGGAGCAAATGGCCGAGGGATGGCGCCTGTGCCCCTCCTCTAGACCCAAGGGTCGGCAGGCAGCACACCGCTGTCGTGATGTCTCACGGGGCATGCGGGGTCCCGGCCCGGGACCAGCAGATGGTAGGCGATGCGGCCGCTCGTGCCAGGCAGCAGGAGCCGATCACGGAGCGGCAGACGACCGGCGGTCTCCGGGCACCGTAGCGTTGGAGGATAGCCGGGCCCGCGAGGTGTAAGCGACGCAGGCCTGTAACGCCGACCGGCATCGCAGGAAGGCCGCGCCTGGTCAGCGGGGCGCTGCTGCGCCTACTAGCTCGGTGCTGATTTTGCATGCCAGGGCGTTGAGTGCCTCGTTGGATCCTGTGACCCCATTGCTGCGCAGGGCACGTCGTGACACTGGCTTTCCCGCGGCGGCAAGCCTGCGGCCGATAAGGCGGGCGTGGTCCAGCCGTTGCTGTGCGACCCGCGGGTCTGGCCTCGTGCTCCGAGCAGTCGCGCTGTGGTCCTGGTGCGGGGACATTCTGGTCCCGGCGGGAGGACCGGAGCCGGTCAGCGCCTCGCTTCCAGCAGCCTGGTCTGGGCCTGGCCTGGACCGGCCTCCGGGGGACGGGGGTCTGGCTGGTCCTCCTGCTGGGTTGTCCGGCGCGTGCGACGCGGCATCGGCGCGCAGCATGTGGGCCAACGCGGTCCCCATGGCCAGGACCAGGACCGGCAGGCAGGACACGATCGTGGTGATAGGCCACGGTGCCCGCGCAGCTCCGGCCTGGGCGAGCAGGTGGTAGGCAACCTGCCCGGCCATCCCGAGCGCGAACGAGAAGATCGCGGACCACTTCGCGAACCGGCGGGTCTGGGCGCTGACCGTGCGCTCGCTGGCCAGCCAAGCGCGCAGTGCGTACGCCGCATAGGCCTCCACGCCGACCGGCAGGGTGATGGCGGTGTCCAGGTGCAGGGACGGCCAGATCCCGGGCAGCGGGGTCACCTGTCCGAACCCGGTCTTCTGCGCGATGCCGACCCACCCGGACCAGATCTCGGCCGCGGCTGGGGCGGCCAGGACCAGCAGCGGCCAGGACCGCACGGTCCTGCCCGACTGGACCGTCGCCGGGGACCGGTCCGTGGCGGCTGGACCGGTGGCCCGCGCTGGGACCGGACCACGCAGGCCTGGGTCGATTGCGTGGGACGTCTCGATGGTGACAGCAGCCATGCCGGTCACCACCCTTCCGTAGTAGCAAGAGGGTGAGGTTCGCCCGTCAGCGCGCTTAGGGCGGCGGCGGCCTCGGAGAGGCTGGCGCGGACGTAGGTCGATGTGGCGCTGGCGTCGCTGCCGCCGTCGGTGTGGCCGGCGTATGCGCGGGCGACGGCGTAGCCGAAGTTGCGCTAACTGGTAGGGAGCGGTTTGCCAGCCATGCCGAATGCCTTCAGCGAAGTGCTCACGGTGGCGATGTATTCGTCATGGCTGGTGGGGACGAGAGCGGGCTAGCTCGGCTGCGTAGCGGGACCAGTCTCCTCCGGCTTGGTGCATCCATTTGGCTGCGGTGGTCTCGTGCAGGCCGAGCAGGTCGGCGAGAACCGCGGCGGGGAGCTGGGCAGCGAGGT
>JASHOI010000478.1 GCA_030041195.1 Streptosporangiaceae bacterium
GCGGCGGCGCTGACCGCCGACCCGGCCCGCCGCGCCGGGCGCACGCTGGCCGCGGCGCAAGCTCAGCTGCAGGCCGGCGGTTTCGGCAAGGCGCTGGAGCTGCTGGCCAGCGCGGAAGCCGGGCCGCTGGATGAGCGGCAAAGCGCCCGGGTGGACTGGCTGCGTGGACAGGTCGCATACGCCTCCGCCCAGGGCAGCGACGCTCCTCCACTCCTGCTGAAGGCGGCCCGGCGGTTCGAGCCGCTCGATCTCGACCTGGCGCGCGAGACCTATCTGGACGCCTTGCAGGCGGCGCATATCGCCGGGCACCTAGCGGGCGGCGGCGACCTGGACGAGATCTCCCGCGCCGCCCGGGCTCTGCCCCCGCCGAAGCGGCCGCCGCGGCCTGCTGATCTGCTGCTGGACGGCCTGACGCGGCTGGCCACCGACGGGCCAGCGGCCGCCGCACCGATGCTAAGGCAGGCCACCAGCGCCTTCGCCGGACCGGACGTCCCGGCAGCGGAATGGCTGCGGTGGAGCCGGACCGCCCCGATGGTGGGCACTATCTTGTGGGACGACGCCGGTTTGAGCCTGCTCGAACGTCCGGTCCAGCTCGCCCGCGAGGTCGGCGCGCTCGACCGGCTCCCGATGCTGCTGAACCAGCTGGCCTCCGCTGCCGTGTGGCGGGGCGACTTCGCGGCTGCCGCGTCGCTGATCGCGGAGGCCGACGCGGTCTGCGAGGTCACCGGGGCCCGCATCGCGCCCTACGCCGCACTGAGGCTGGCTGCGTTCCGCGGGCGAGAAGCCGACGCCGCACCGCTGATCCAGGCCACCCTCGAGCAGGCCGCCGCGGCGGGGCAGGGAACCGCGGTGACGTGGGCGCACTGGGTGGCCGCGAGCCTGTACAACGGCCTGGGCCGCTACGCCGACGCGCTGGCGGCGGCCCGCCAGGCCACCGAGGGCGGGCATCCGTATATGTCCATGCAAGTGCTTCCCGAGCTGGCGGAGGCCGCCGCGCGCACGGGGAACCCGGGCGTGGCCCGCGACGCCGTCGGCCGGCTGGCGGAATGGACCCGGGCCGGTGGCACCGACTGGGGGCTGGGGATCGAGGCGCGGTCCCGGGCACTGCTCACCGGGGGCCAAGCCGCCGAGCCGCTGTACCAGGAGGCGATCAGCCGGCTCGGCCGCACCCGCATGCGTCCGGAGCTGGCCCGCGCCCACCTGGCGTACGGGGAATGGCTGCGGCGCACGCGGCGCCCCGCCGACGCCCGCGAGCAGCTGCGGTGCGCCTACCAGACGCTGGATGGGATCGGCATGGACGGATTCGCCGAGCGAGCCCGGCGCGAGCTGCGCGCCGCTGGCGGCACCGCCCGCAGGCGGGCAGCCGCTACCGGGGTCGAGCTGACCGCGCAGGAGGCGCAGATCGCCCGGCTGGCCGGGGAAGGGCTGTCCAACCAGGAGATCGCCACGCGGCTGTTCCTGTCCCCCCGCACGGTCCGGTACCACCTGGAGAAGGTCTTCACCAAGCTCGACATCAGCTCTCGGGCCCAGCTGAGCCGCGCGTCGTCCGGCGACTGAGCTCATCGAGCACTGCCCACGTCGCGGAGCGAGGCATGCGGACTGGCCACGTGCGCTGGCCACTGACCGATGCGCCGACGGCCCGCCCGCGGCAGCCTCTGACTAGGGATACAAGCCGGCCAAGCCGAGGCCAATCAGCCCGCCGCCCCGCCGGACAGACTCGCCGAGGTCTGCTGCCACAAGGAGCCGCTCCCATGACAAGTGCCCCGTGCGCGACCCGGTCGCCGACCATCTTTTCACGCCGGAGAACTCAGCCGTCCGGCTCATCGATTACCAGTCCGAACGGCGCCGCCGCAGCCCGAACTCGCCGGCCTGCTGGCCAACAACCTGGAAACCTCAGGTGAGGCTATCGGAGCGGCTGGCGCTGCCCAGGCCGGTGTCGTTCTGGGTGACGGCGGCGATGTTGGTGCTGTTTTTGTACGCGTCCGCTGCGCCGACCCCGCTGTACCGCGTCTACCAGGCGAAGTGGGGATTCTCCGCCGCGACGCTGACCGCGGTGTTCGCCATCTATGTGCTGTTCGTGCTGGCGACGCTGCTGACCATCGGCTCGCTGTCCGACCACATCGGGCGCCGGCCGCTGATCCTGGCCGCCATTGCGGTGGACGTGGCGGCGTGCGTGCTGTTCCTGCTCGCGAACGGGCCTGGGCTGCTGTTCGCCGCCCGGGTCCTGGAGGGGATAGCCGTCGGCACGATGTCCAACACGCTGGGCGCCATGCTGCTGGACCTGCGGCCCCGCGGGAGCCTCGCGCCGCTGCTGTCCAGCAACGCGCCCAACGCGGGCCTGGCCCTGGGCGTGCTGCTGACCGCCGTGCTGGTCCAGTACGGCCCGGCACCCACCCAGCTGGTGTGGTGGCTGCTGCTCGGCGTCTTCGCCGCCGCGCTGGTCCTGGTGGCCGTGATGCCGGAGACGGGAACCAGGCGGCCGGGCGCGCTGGGCTCCTTGCGGCCGCATGTCAGCGTGCCGCGCCCAGCCCGCGGCGCGTTCGCCCGGGCGGTACCCGCGC
>JASHOI010000047.1 GCA_030041195.1 Streptosporangiaceae bacterium
GCCGGGGCGGTCACCGGCGGCACGTGATCGAAGAAACCGCCGTTCTCGTCGTACATGACGATGAACACGGTCTGCGCCCACACGTCGGGATTGGACACCAGCGTGTTCAGGATCTGCTGCACCAGGTACTCGCCGTACTCGGGCGGGGCGGCCGGGTGCTCGCACTCCGCCAGCGGCGGGATGATCCACGACACCGACGGCAGGCTGCCAGCGGCGACGTCCGAGGCAAACGTTCCCGGGTAGGTGGGGGTGAACGCCCTGGCGATCAGTTCCAGGCCGGTGATCGACAGCGGGTCGTTGTACGCGGCGAAGTAGGGCAGCGGGCTGAGCCCGAGCAGGCCGGTCGGGTCGTTGTAGACCTTCCAGCTCACTCCGGCGGACAGCAGCGCCTGCGGCATGGTCTCCCAGCTCAGCTTGCCGTACTCGGCCAGCCGGTCGGTGAACGTCTCGACCACGGGCCCCCCGCTGGTGCCGTCCGGGTCGATCCACGCCGACATGCCCATCAGCCGGTTCGGGTCGGTCGGCCCGAGCACCGAGCAGAAGTACCCGTCGCAGACCGTGAACGCGTTTGCCAGCGCGTAGTAGAAGGCGAGCTCGGACGACGTGTAGTAGCCCATCGTGACCGGGCCGTTGGCGTCGCCGTCGGAGGCGAGGTGCGCGGTCATGAACGCGTTCATCGCGCCGCTGTTCCAGCTGTCGTGCTGGGTGCCCCAGTCGTGCGCGATGTCGTTGGTGGTCTCGCCGTTCTCCGCGGGCGGGTCGTTGACCAGGTTGAACGGCTGCATGTACCCGCTGGCGTCGACGCCGGTGCCGGGCTGGTAGCCGAACTGGTCGAACACCGGGTAACTGACCCCGCCGACGGTCTGCCGCAGCACATTCGGGTCGGAGAACCCGCGTACCCCGGACATCGTGCCGAAATAGTGGTCGAACGAGCGGTTCTCCTGCATCAGGATGACCACGTGCTTGACGTCGCTGAGCTGCGCGTTCGACGTGGCCGAGGCGAGCGCCTTGTCGATCAGCCGCTGCTGCGCCGCCGAGCCCGACCGCCGCCGCCCCGCCGGCGATGAACGTGCGCCGGGTCGGCTTGCCGTCCTCACTGTGCTCAACCACCGGTTCTCCCTTCGGGAAAGGGCGAAAATGGCCGCGCCGCGCGCGGGCACCGGACACGATAAACCGGTCAGCTTGCCCTGAATTAACCCGCAGGTAACATCCCGCCTAACGCTAGCGAGAACGGCGCCCGCCGGCGCTGCGGACCACCGGAGCGGCGAAGTCGCTGTTGTCGATGACGAGGTCGGCAGCGTGCAGCGGGTCCACCTCGGCCAGGTAGATCAGCTCGGCCGGGTGGTAGCGGTCCCGGTGCACCCGGGCAGCCTCGGCGGCGCCCTCCAGCGCGGTGTCGCGCGCGATGCCCCGGCGCAGCGCCAGCGCGGCGTCCACGTCGAGCCAGATCCGGTAGTCCCAGAAACCGTTGTATTCCGGGCGGAACGCGAAGACGGAGTCGACGACGAGCACGGTACCGGCCGGTGTGGCGACCGTCTTGTCGCGGTGGTCCTCGCCGGTCAGCGGGTCGCGCGCGCAGAGCACCAGCACCCCGGACCCGTCCGGGCCGGCCGGCGCCAGCAGCAGGTCTGCGGCGGAGCGGAAGTCGTAGGCGTTGCGGTAGTAGCCCTCGCCGCTCACCCGGTCGTACCCGAGCTCGCGCGCCTCGCGCCACGGGTTCTTGAAGTCGTCCATCGAGGCGCGCGCCGTGGGCCGGCCGATCGTGCGCAGCGCCGCGGCGAGCTCGTGCCCGAAGCCGGTCTTGCCCGCACAGGTCCGGCCGTCCACCGCGACCCGAAGCCGCCCCGGCGACAGGGCGGCCACCCGCTCGGCGACGTCGGCGACCAGGGCCGTCCGCGCCGCTGAGGCGGGCGGCGGCACCGGCTGCCGCCAGGTCGACACCGACTCGAACGCATGCACCGACTCATGCTAGAGACGGTGCGGTCAGCGCAGCGTAATCACGTTGGCCGTGATCAGCGCCGCCGCCTCCGAGGCCAGGTAGGCGATGACGTCCGCGACCTCGTCCGGGGCCGCGACGTGGATCAGGGTCGGGCTCGCCGCGACCGCCTCCCGGACGCTGTCGGTCACCCACCCGGTGTCGGTGACCGGGGGATGCACCATGTTCGCGGTGACCCCGTACCTGGCCAGTTCCAGCGCCGCTGACATCGTGTAGTTCTCCTGGGCGGCCTTGGCGGCACCGTACGAGACCTCCTCGGGGAAGCCAACGTCGCCGCCGGAGGTGAGCCCGATGATCCGGCCCCACCGCGCCCCGCGGGCGACGTGCCGCCGCGCGAACTCCTGGATCAGCAGGGCCGGGGCCATCGCGTCGACCGTGAACTGCTGCCGCCAGGTAGCCGCGCTCACCGGCCGCAGCGACCGGCCAAGCCGGTCAGCGGCTCCCGCGGCGAACGTGTCGGCGACCCAGCCGGTGGCGTTGTTCACCAGGATGTCTACCGGCCCGATCCGCGCCTCGGCGGCGTCGAACAGCGCGGCCGGGGTGGCCGGATCCGACAGGTCGGCCTCCACCGCCACCGCCCGCCCGCCGTCCCGCTCGATCCTGGCCACCACCGGCCCGGCGTCCTGCCTGCGCCGCTCGCCGTAGGCGCCGGGCGTGCCCGGATCCTCGGGATCCTCGACCCGCAGGTAGGTGCAGAGCACGGCGCAGCCACGCCGCGCCAGCGCGACGGCGGTGGCCGCGCCGATGCCATGATTGGCGCCGGTCACGATCGCGGTGTGCGTTCCTGCCGACCCGTCGGTCACGGCACATCTCCCAGCCTCGGGTGCCATCCAGCCGGGCCGACTCTACGCCGCGCCGCCGCCGGACGGGGCCGGGCCGCCGCCCGCCGGGGCTGATCGCCCTCTGGGAAGATGAGCTGCTGGAGAAGGGTCATGACTGGGATGTGGCAGCACACCGCCCGGCTGCTCAAGCCGGCCGTGCCCGGCTGGCTGACGGACATCGTGCCGCCGTGGCTGGTCGCGGTCGTGCGGCCGAAGCCCGCGCCGGTCCCGTGGGGCGAGATGCTGCGCGCCGCGATCGCGATCTGCGTGCCGATGGCCGTCGGGATCGAGACCGGGAACCGCGTGCTTGGCGTGATCATCGCCATCGGCGGGCTGCTCGGGATCTTCGTCGACAACGGCGGCGCGTACGTCCAGCGACTGCGGCGGGTCGGCTCGGCGGCCGTGTTCGGCGGCGCGGCCGGCCTGGTGATCGGCTCGTTCATCCATGGCCACGGCTGGGTCGCGGTGATCGCGCTGGTCCTGGTGGCTGGCGTCTCCGCGGTGCTCAGCGCGATCAGCGACGTTGCCTCGGTGACCGGGCTCCAGCTGCTGGTGTACAGCTCGCTCGGCCTCGGCGCGTTCGGCGCGCTGCGGCCCTGGTGGCACACGGCGCTCGGGTTTGTTCTCGGCACGGTGTGGGCGCTGCTGCTCACGGTGCCCAGCTGGCTGCTCTCCCCGCACGCGGCGGAACGGCACACGATCGCCGCGCTGTACCGGGCGCTGGCCGCGGAATTCCGCGCGGTCGGCACCCCCGGTTTCGCCCAGGCGCGGGGCGCCGGAACCGCGGCGATGAACGCCGCGTACGACACCGTGCTCACGGCCCGGTCGACGGCGGGCGGGCGCAGCACGCTGCTGATCCGCCTGACGGCCGTGCTCAATCAGGCGAACCTGATCGGCGAGGCCGCGGTGACCCTCAACCTGGAGGGGAACCCGCCGCCGCCGCGGGTGGCCGAGGCGCTCGACGGGCTCGCCGGCGCGATCTCCGGCAGAACCAGGTACCCGCGCATGCCCGAGGTGCCGGCGACCGGCAACGGCATGACCGCGCTGCGCGACGGCCTGGCCGGGCTGGCGTGCGTGCTCTCCAGGGACTGGGCGCCGCGCACGCCGGAGCCGGTGCCGAAACCGCCGCTGCGGGACCGGCTCGGCGCGCTGCACGACGCGGTCTCCAGCAGGGCCACCCGAACGTTCGCGGTGCGGCTCATGCTGTGCGTCGGCGTGGCCGGCGTGGTGAGTGAGGTGCTGCCGCTGCAGCGGTCCTACTGGGTCGTGCTCACGACCGCGATCGTGCTCAAGCCGGACATGGGCTCGGTGTTCGCCCGGGCCGTGCAGCGCGGACTCGGCACCGTCGTCGGCGCCGTCCTGGGCGCGGTGATCATCGTGGCTGTGCCGTACGGGCCCTGGCTGCTGATCCCGTTCGCGGCGCTCGCGGCGATGCTGCCGTACGGGCGCAGCCGGAACACCGGGCTGATGGCGACGTTCCTGACGCCACTGGTGGTCGTGCTCATCGACCTGCTCGTCCGGGGCGGCTGGCAGCTCGCCGAGGCCAGGCTCATCGACACGCTGATCGGCTGCGCGATCGTGCTGGTGATCGGTTACGCCGCGTGGCCGATGAGCTGGCAGGCCCACCTGCCCGCCCAGTTCGCCGAGACGATCAGGCGCGTGTCCGCCTACCTCCAGGCGGCGCTGACCGCCCCGCAGGCACGCCAGCCCGAGCCGGTCGGGGGCGCCGCTCCGGTGGCGCCGGCGGGCGCCGGGGTGACCCGGCTGCCGCCCCTGACGCAGCAGCGGCGCGGCGCGCGGCGCGCCGTATCCGACCTGCGGGCCGAGTTCGAGCGGACGATGTCCGAGCCGCGGGCCGTCAGCCGCCGCGCGACCGCCTGGTGGCCGGCCCTGGTCGGGCTCGACGAGGTCATGGACGCGGTGACCGCTACGTCGGTCGCGATCAGCCATGGGGCACCCGCCCCGCCGCCGGACGCGGTCCAGCAGGACGCGTCCGCGCTCGACGCCGTCGCGGACGCCGTGCAGGCCGGCGCGAAACCGTCGAGACCGCCGCAACTGCCGTCCGAGGAGCCACTCCAGCCGGTGACCGACGCGATCCGGGCGGTGCTCGGCGTTCTGGCCAGTCCTGAAGAGCGGGCGCCCGAGCCCGAGGACGCCGCGCCTCAGCAACAGGGCTGAGCGGCTACGGCATCTCCAGGACGGCCTTGCCGGTCACCTGGCCGGCCTCCAGGGCACGGTGCGCGTCGGCGGCCCGTTCCAGCGGGAACGTGGCGCCCACCTCGACCCGCAGGTCCCCGGCGTCGAAGTGCACCGCCGCCTGCTCGAGGATCTCGCGCTGCCGCTCCCGCTGCTCCGGCCAGCCGAAGACCGAAGGCGCCGGCATCCAGGTGAACGAGACCCGCAGATTCCGCTGCTGAAAGGCGGTGACGGCCTCGTCTTCCCACCGGCTCTCCACGTTCGAGACCAGGTCCCCATACGGGCGAACCAGCGAGAAGCACGCGGTGAACGTCCTGCCGCCGACGGTGTCGTGCACCACGTCGGCGCCGTCCGCCCCGGTCCACGCGCGCAGCTTCGCCCCGACATCCTCGTGCGTGTAATCGATGCACAGTTCCGCGCCCAGCGACGACGCGAGCTCGGTCTTGCGCCCGGGCGTGACCGTGGTGGCCACCCTGGCGCCGGCCAGCCGGGCGATCTGGACGGACATGTGGCCGACGCCGCCCGCCCCGGCCTGCACCAGCACGAACTGGCCGCTGCTCACCCGGGCCCGCTGCCGCACCGCCTCCCAGGCGGTGATCGTGACCAGCGGCGCCGCGGCCGCCTCGGCGAACGACAGCCGCTGCGGCTTGTGCGCCAGGTACCGCTCGTCGACGATCTTGGCCTCCGCGTAGCTGCCGGGCGTGGGCCCGAAGCCGCCGTCGCTGAAGTAGACCTCGTCGCCGGGGCGCACCCGGGTCACGGCAGCGCCGACGGCGTCCACCACCCCGGCGCCGTCCCAGCCCAGGACCGCGGGCAACGACCCGCCGATCAGCCCTCCGGCGCGCAGCTTGTAGTCGACCGGGTTGATGCCCGCGGCCCGCAGCCGCACCCGGACGTCGTGCGGCCCCGCGATCTCCGGTTCGGCCACGTCGGCCGGTTCGAGTACTTCGGGTCCGCCGACAGCCGTCATCAGAACCGCGCGCATGCGCCCCTCCTACCCGCCCGCCGTATCCCTTACCGTGCCCGCAGTGAGGCAAGCGTCAAGGTTAGCGGGATTCCGAGGAGCCGACCGCCGCCCGCGCGGCCGACGGTCGCCACGCTCGGCTAGCGCGCCGGTGCGATCCAGTCCCCGCGGCTGCGCCGCAGCCGGTAGCCGATCTCAACGACGCCGCTGAGCGTCACAGATCCGCTGGCAGGATCCGGAATGAATCGAAGCGCCTGGTCAGAGGGACAATTGCACGGAAGTGCCGCTGGTCCGTGGTGAGGATCTCATTGGTGTCGTAGCGCTCAGCCAGGACCGCGTTCACCGCATCGGTCATCCCGATCTTCAGGTCCTGGTGCCTGGCGACGAGCCGCCTGGCCGAGCGCAGGTCATCGACATCCAGATCGGGAACTTCGTACGCACCGCTGGCCAGGTCATCGATCACGTCGAGTTCCCTGGCAACCCCCGCCTTGTCGAGGACCATGTAGTCGATCTCCGCTATCACCATGGGTGAGATGACCGGTGGCTGCCGGACCCCGCCGAGTATCTTCAGCACCGCGTCGTGCAGCGGGTGCGCGGCGGCCGTTCCGGCGAGGTAGCCGGAGGTGTCGATGATCAGCTGCGCCACGAGGCGCCCTCGAGACCGTCCGCCCCGAACCCGCCCGAAAGATGCTCATCCACGTTGTCGATGACCGCCGGGTCGAAATCGAGCTGCGGCGGATTCGGCCGCGGGTGCTCTGGTTCGTCCGCGAGGAGCTGGTCGATCGCGTCTCTGATCAGCTCCGCTTCGCTGCGATGACGGCGGCGGGCGGCTGCTGACAGCCGCCGCTTGGCTTCCTGTGAGAGGTAGACGGTCGTGCGGGTCATCGTCATGACATATATGGTAGTCCTCACTGGGGAACTCCCGGCGGTATCTCGCGGAACCGGGCTAATGGGTGGTAGCACCCACCCGAAAACGGGTGGTGGTCCGGCTACCGCCGGTAGACCGGTGTTCCTAGCGTGGTTGACCATG
>JASHOI010000479.1 GCA_030041195.1 Streptosporangiaceae bacterium
CCGCCGTAGATGACCCGCAGCGCGTGCCCGCCGACCTCCGCGGCCCAGCTCCAGGTCGCGCCGTACAGCTCGAGGCGGCCGTCGAGCACCTTCCAGTGGTCGGCCGGGGGCGCACCGGGGTGCAGATAGAGCGGCACCGCGAGCTCTTCCAGCGCTGACCACACTTCGTCGTACTGTGGCTCGTCCAGGTAGTGGCCCTGGAAGTGGTCGTTGACCAGCGCGCCGCAAAAGCCCAGGCCGCTGACGGCCCGTTCAAGCTCCTCGGCGGCGGCCTTCGGATCCTGCATCGGCAGCGCGGCGAACCCGCGGAACCGGTCCGGATGCTCCGCGATCACGCGAGCCAGGTAGTCGTTGGCCAGCCGGGCATCCTCACGCGCGGCCGGCCCGCCCAGATCGGCCTGCAGGCCGGGAACGGTGAGCGACAGCACCTGGACGTCGATGCCCGCCGCGTCCATCTCCGGCAGCCGGTACTCGGTGAAGTCCGGCAGCTTGCGGGCCCAGTCGGCGAGATGGCGCTTGCTCAGCGGCAAGCCGGTCCAGGGCGAGGGGCCGCGGTCGGCCAGTTCCGGAATATCGAATGCTTCTTCCAGCGCGACGTATCTCATCTCGGTGCCCTCTGTCTTCCTGCATGGGCTCTTCGGGCCGCTGTGCCTGCTCAGGCCAGGACGGCCGGCTTGAGGACTTCTTCGCACCACTCGCGGAAGCTGGTGGGGGTGGTGGACTCTGGCGTGCGCGGCTCGGCATTGTCGAGCCCCTGATCCTTGGCGGTCATCATGTCGACCGTGGCCTGAGCCATCGCGTCGGACATCCCGGCGCCGGTCAGCCGGTCCTTGACGGCCTGCGCGGGAACCTGCCGGTAGCGCACGGGCTGGCCGAGCACCTCGGACATGATCTGCGCGATGTCGTTGAACGACAGATCCTCCGGCCCCAGGACGGCAACATGACCGATGCCGCTCCAGGAGTCATCGAGCAACAGCCGCGCGGCGGTGGCGGCGATATCACGGGTCGCGCAGGCCGGCAGCTTGCGGTCACCGGAGATCGGCGTGACGAACACGCCTTGGTTCTTGATCGCCGGCACCTGGCGCAGCAGGTTGTCCATGAACGAGGGCATCGTCAGCGCGCGGTAGCTCACGCCGCTGCTGGCGATCAGGTCATCCATCTCCAGCGACGCCGTCACCAGCCCCGCGTGCCCGGCCACCGCGGTTCCGCGGCCGAGGGCCGAGATCCCGACCACCCGCCCGACCCTGTGACGCTTGAACGCGTCACACGCCGGGCGGGTGAAGTCCACGTAGGCGGCCTCGGCGCTGTCGGCGTGCGGGTCGGGGGGCACCAGCCAGAACACGGCGTCAGCACCCGCGAATGCCCGGTCGACGGTGTCAAAGTCGCCATGCGAGCCCTCGACGACCTCGACACGCTCCCGGGCTTGCGCGGGAAGGCGGGACGGGTCACGCGCTATCACCCGGGCCGGCTGGCCGCTGCCGAGGACGTTGCCCAGGACCTGGCGGCCGATCGCGCCGGCAGGAGCGGTGATGACAATCATGTGGCTCTCCTCAAGAGTTAAATGGGCGCTGCTTTCTGTCCGCGAGGCAGGCTCTTTGCACGTGCCGGGCCTAGGGCGCACTCGCGGTGATCGGCCAGCGGATGCGCTGTTCCAGCGAATGCGTGGCTTGGCGGCCGGTGATGTCCATGCCCTCGACCGTCGCGCTCGGGTGCATGATTGGGCATCACATCATCTGTACGATTCCGGCCATGATCACCGGCCGCTGCGTTGTGCCCGGTGCCGGAAGACGACGGTCGCACCCGGGGACCGGAGGGATCGTTCGGGATCTGGGCGCTGATTGGTGTCGTGCGATGATCTAGCGGTGGGGCCTGCTGAGAGATCGGGTGTCCCAGTCAGCGGCGATGTGCGCGCCGGTGCGGTGGGGATCGTCGCCCGCCCACGGCTGTCTGAGCGGCTGGGCGCTGCACCGCGCGTGATCGTGGTCTCGGCGCCGCCGGGAAGCGGCAAGACCGTGCTGTTGCGGTCGTGGATTAGTGAGGCGCGTCTGGGGCGGAGCGTGGCGTGGGTGCCGGTGGGCGGCGGCGAGCGTGATCCGCAGCGGTTCTGGCTGTTGGTGCTCGGCGCGCTGCGCCAGACGGCAGCGGGGTCGGCACTGGTGCGGGAGCTCACGGCGGCGCCCGATCTTGACGGGTGGGCCATTGCTGAGCGGCTGCTGAAGGATCTGGCGCCGCTGCAAGAGCGGATCTGGCTGGTCATCGACGACCTGCACGAGCTGGGCTCGGGTGAGGCGCGGCACCAGCTTGAACTGCTGGTCATGCGCGCCCCGCAGCAGCTGCGGTTCGTGCTGGCTACCCGGCATGACCTGCGGCTGGGGTTGCACCGGCTGCGGCTGGAAGGGGAGCTGGCCGAGATCCGCGAGCCCGATCTGCGGTTCACCATCGATGAGGCGCGGATGCTGGTGAGCGCTGCCGGGGTGGAGCTGACCGAGCCGACGCTGGCGTTGCTGCATGAGCGGACCGAGGGGTGGGCGGCCGGGCTGCGGCTGGCGGCGCTGTCGCTGACCGGGCACCCCGACCCGGGGCAATTCGCGGAACAGTTCTGCGGCAGCGACCGGACGGTGGCCGAGTACCTGCTGGCCGAGGTGCTGGACCGGCAGAGTGAACAGGTACGGCGGCTGCTGCTGCGCACCTCCATCCTCGAGCGGGTCAACGGCGAGCTCGCCGACCTGCTGACCGGGGGCGGCAGCGGCGAGCGGATACTGCAGGACCTGGAGCACGCCAACGCGTTCGTGGTCTCGCTGGACCCGCACCGGGCCTGGTTCCGCTACCATCACCTGTTCGCCGACCTGCTGCAGCTGCAACTGCGCCGTGAGGCACAAGCTGAGGTCACGGCGCTGCACCAGATGGCTGCCGGCTGGTTCGCCGAGCACGGGTACCCGGTAGCGGCGATCCGGCATGCCCAGGCCACCCAGGACTGGGACCTGGCCTCACGGCTGCTCACCGACCACTGGCCCAGCCTGCACCTTGACGGCCAAGATGCCACCGTCCACGACATCATCGTCCGGTTTCCCGCCCACGCCGCCACGGCACATGCCGAGCTCGCCGTGCTCACCGCGGCCGACGAGCTGGCTCAAGGGTCGCTCGAAGCGGCGGAACGGTATCTGGCACTGGCAGAGCGCGGCATGGCCTCGGTGCCGGACGACCGGCGCGCCGGGGCCCGGCTGCTGTTTGCAATCACCCGGCTGTTGCTGGCCAGGCAGCGCGGCAATCCGCCTGCGGTGGCGGAAGAGGCACGGCGGCTGCAAGCCATTACCGAGGGCACGGAGGCTATCCAGCCTGGCCTGGGTCAGGATCTCCGCGCGCTGGCACTGATCGGACTGGGCATCACCGAGGTCTGGACGGCCAGGTTCGATGAGGCAGAGCGGCACCTGGAGCACGGCGTCGCGCTGGCGCGGCGGATCGGCCGGCCCTACCTCGAGTTCACCGGCCTGGCCTTCCAGGCAAGACTCGAGATCGTCCGGTCGAAACCGCGGGCGGCCGAGCGTTGCAGGCGGGCGATCGAGCTGGCGGAACGGCATGGCTGGACTGATGAGCCGGCCGCCTGCAACGCCTACATGACACTCGGAGCTGTGCTGACCAACCAGGGGAAGCTGGAAGAGGCAGAGCCCTGGATCCAGCGTGCCGAACGGACCGTCAGAGCCGAAGCCCAGCCCGTCGCAGGGATGGGTTTTTACTTGCAACGTGCGGCATTTGAGCTGGCACGCGGCCGGAGCGCTGAGGCACGGGCCGCGTTCAACACTGCCGAGCGGCTCGCGGGCCTGCTCGCCGCGCCGAATCCGCTCATCATGGCAATGCGCGCGTTCCGGCTGCAAACCCAGGTGCGTGCAGGCGAGACGAAGGATGCCGAGCAGGCAGTCGCCGGACTCAGTGAAACCGAACGCGACCACGGGGAGATGCGCATCACCATCGCCATGATTCGGCTGGCTCAGCATGACCCGCACGGCGCCATTGCCGCACTCGGCCCGGTTCTGGACGGCTCCGCTCCGCTCGTCTGGCCGCCCTGGCTGGGGCACGCGTTTCTGCTCGAGGCGACGGCCCAGGAGGCACTCGGCGACTGCGGCGCCGCCGGCCGGGCCCTGGAACGCGCGCTGGATATCGCTGAGGCCGACGGCGCCCTCCTGCCGTTCCTGCTATATCCCGCGCCAGACCTGCTACGGCGCCACGCAGGCCCCCGTACCTCTCACGGCGCCCTGATCGCCGAGATCCTCGACCTGCTGGCCGGAAAAACCCCCGTGCCGTCCGGTGGACCGCAGCCACCGCTCAGTCCGCTCAGCGAAAGCGAGATCCGGGTCCTGCGTTACCTGCCGACCAACTTGTCGCAGCCGGAGATCGCGAACGAGCTGCATATCTCGCGGAATACCGTCAGAACCCATATGACCCACCTCTACGTCAAGCTCGGCGCCCACAGCCGGACCAAAGCCGTCGAGCGCGCCCGTGCCCTGGGCTTGCTGGCTCCCCACAAACCCCGACGCTGACCTCGGAGTAGTCGACGGTGAAGCGGCCGCTTAGCCACTCCCGCATGCGTAAATATCATGCCTCAGCGGCACGACGTTCAGGGTTCCCTGAGTGGCGGCTGCTGCGGTTTCTTGTGCCATCCTCTCTCCGGTCTTTCCAGGCGATCGGTGTGGCCGAACGAGTGCCGGGGCCTACTCGACTTCTTTCAGGATGCGCTGCATCTGTTCCAGCTGGTCCCTGAGCAAGTCAACCTGCACGCCGAGGTCGGTGAGCCGGAGGTCAACGTGTTCCTGCGTGGTGATCGCCATGTCGCTGAGCCGCCGGAACTCGTCGGCGAGAGCGCGGTATTCCTGCCCGGTGGTCAGCTGCGCTCTGGCTTGGCGTGAGGCACTGAGCTGCCGGGCCACCACCCAGACCGAGATCACGATCGCGACCGCCAAGGTGATGACCACCGCCAGGACGTCATTCGCGGTGAACGTCATCGGCGCGCCTCCGCGTCAAGATCGCTGTTCGCTTGCAGTGTCCGCACCGCCGCCATGATCGTCTGTGGCGTCAGATGCAGCGCGAAGGGTGTTACTTCGCAGAACTTCATGGCCTTCCCGTCCTCTGATACTTCGATGTCGGCCGATACCAGCCCGGCGGCCTGCAGCTTCCCCAGGTGAACCTGCAGCAGGGCGCGGCTGATGTCCAGCTCGCGGGCCAGCTGGCTCACGTAGTTGCGCTCTGCTGCCAGGGCGGCCACGACCCGGAGCCGGTGCGGGTTGGCCAGGGTCGCCAGCACCTGCAGCAGGTCGTCGCCGGTCATGTCGGAAGCTTTCACGGCGGCCTTTCTTGCACCTGCTAAAAAAAGCTAGCACGTTCGAGCGCAGGGGTCAACGGCGGCCGCGATCGGGGGTTACCAGCGGTCATGCTCCGGAAGGGAAGTCAACGGTCTGGTATGACTCGCCGACGCCGCTGCTCGAGGAACATGCTGCAACGGGAGCGAGGCAGGAGGACCGTGCCGGAATGGCGGAGCGCGTCATATAAGCGACGGAAGGCTTTCCGGTAGAAACGACGATTCATCTGACACTGCGTCGCGAAAGGATATCGGGGCCGCGCCCCTGGGCCGGTGTGCGGAGTCCGCACGGGTCTGCGAAGCTGAGCCGGTGCTTATGGCGGCCTCTTATCGAAATCGACGCCGGGCATGGTTGCTGGCGCTGCCGCCAGTGTGTTCAAGATGTCTGTTTCTCTAAGCCAGGCTGACTGTTCCCTATCCAGTTGAGGGAGGCTGCCAAGCAGTTCTTCCGTTTCCGCTTCGAGCTGGCGTATGAGGGCAAGGTTGCGCTCGGCGTGCCCGTATGCCATCGGACTTCTCCTTTCCGGCCGGGCTTTTGCTCGCGGTATCAGCCTCCTGCCTGGCTTGGTGAGCCGACATCACACGGTTGGGGTGACTTACGCCGCTGGATTGCCTGGTGATCCGCCGGACCGGGCTGGTGACGGTCGGCAGCCACGCCAACGCCGAACGGCTGTTCCGGATCCCTCCCGCGGACCGGCACCCGGAGAGGCCGGAACGGGGCGCCGGGTAGGGTGCTCGGCATGAGCAGTTCCCGGCGCTGGACGGTCCTCGGCATTCCGGTCGACAGCTTCGGTGCGCCAGCCGGGGCCCCGCCGTTCGGAACCGAGCTGAGCCCGGGGGTCCTGCGAGATCTTGGGCTGGTCGGCCGGCTCTCGGCGGCGGACGCCGGCGACCTGGATGTGCGGATAACCGGGCCGGACCGTGACGCGGTCAGCGGCATTGTCGGCTGGCCCAGCGTCGACTCGGTCGTGGCCGCGACCCGGACCGCCGTGACCGCCCTGCTGGCGGACGGCGGCCGGCCGCTGCTGCTCGGCGGCTGCTGCACGATCCTGATGGGAGCGGCCCCGGCCGCCCGTGACGTGCTCGGCCGGGTGGGCCTCGCCTACGTCGACGGGCACGTCGACCTGTACGACAACCGCACCTCACCGACCGGCGAGGCCGCCGACATGCCCGTGGCCGCGCTGCTCGGCCGCGGCTGGCCGGACCTGCTGGCGGCCATGGGCGCGATGCCGGTGATCGACGGCCGGGACATGGTACTCATGGGCGCTCGCGACGAGGAAGAGGCCGCCGACGTCGGCGATCTGCCGGACCGGCTCGGCCTCACCGTGTACGGCCCGGACGCGATCAAGGCCGGCCCGGCGGACCTCGGCGAGCTGGCCCGTGACCGGTTCGCGTCGGCGGCAGCGCCCTACTGGCTGCACCTTGATGTCGATGTGCTCGACGAGGCGGAGTTCCCGGCCACGGACTACCTGATGCCCGGTGGCATCAACCTGCCGCAGCTCGCCGGGCTGCTGCGGCCGCTGGGGCAGGACCCGCTGCTGGCCGGCGCGTCGGTCGGCTGCTACAACCCGCAGAAGGATCCAGGCGGCCGATGCGGAGCGGCCCTCGCCGACGTCCTGGTCGAGGCGCTCGGCTAGGCCCGGTCGCCACCCAGGTCCTGAACTGAGCCCCTCTCGGCCGAGCCGAGGTCCGAGGGCCTGATCGCCAGAGACGACGATCAGGCCCTTTTGATCGTTTACCCGGCTCGTCCGCGGCACGTGGCCCAGAGGCCGGTGGAGCCTTCAGAGCCTGGATGACCGGCCCCAGGTGCTGTTGATCCGCGTCACGGCCACCAGGCACGCGCCCGCGGCGAAGGCCATCATCACGGCGCACGCGCCGAGGGCACGCGAGGTGTCCCCGCGCATCGCCGCCTCCAGCGCGGACACCGCCCAGTAGCCGGGTGACGCCGGCGCAAGATGCCGGATCCACAGCGGCATGGCCGCCAGTGGCACCAGAGCCCCGCCGAGGCTGGACAGGATCATCCCGCCGATGTCGTAGCACGCGGACAGCGCGCTCAGGCTGCGCACGGTCAGGCCGAGCGCAGCGCCCATGCCGGTGATGGTCACCGACCACGCCAGCACGACCAGCACGAGCAGCGGCAGGCCGGCCACGGCCAGGCCGAGGGCTGCGATGCCGAAGACCAGGACGATGGACTGCTGCAGCAGCAGGGCACCTATCACCGGCACGGCCTTGCCGACGAGCTGCTCGGCCGGGCGGGTGGCGGTCGCCCTGATGCGTTCCCAGGTATGCCAGATCCGCTCGGTGAGGATCGCGCTGCCCGCGATGCTCATGGCCATCAGCGAGAACGTCACCAGCGCGGCGATGACGGCCTGCGCGACGCCCTGGTTGCCGTGCTGGGCCTGCTCGTACAGCGGGTGCAGCAGCAGGAGGAACCCCAGCGGCAGGATCATCCGGGTGGCCAGCGGGCCCGGCTCGCGCGCCATCAACATGGTGTTGTGCCGGACGAGGGCGCCGGTTCGGTGCAGCAGATCACGCAGCATGGGAAACCTCCAAAGCCAGTGCGCGGTACAGGTCATCTAGATCGGGCTTGCGGACATCCACGGACGTCGGCGAGCATCCCGCGGCGAGCACTGCGGCCAGGTCAGCCGGCGGATCGACGCTGGCGATCGCCAGCTCGCCGCCCACCTTCTTGGACCGGCCCGCGAGCGCAGCGGGCAGCGGTATGTGGTCAGCGCAGGCAGCAGCGGCTTCGAAGGCGTCGCCGCCGAAGCGCAGCCGCAGCTCGCCGGGCAGCCCGCTGATCAGGCTGTGCTGTGTTCCCCGGGCAATGACCCTGCCTGCCCTGGCCACGGCGAGCGTGGCACCAAGGTCGGCCAGCTCGGGCAGGTAATGGGTGGTGTAGACGATCGCGGCCCCAGCCGCTGCGCGCGCCCTGACGGCCGCCAGCAGCGCGGTGCGCGTGTCCGGGTCGGCGCCGGCCGTCGGCTCGTCCAGCAGGAGCAGCCGCGGGCTGCCGATCATGGCGGTGGCCGCCTGGACCCGGCGGCGCTGGCCGCCCGAGAGCAGCCCGACCCGCTGCTCGAGTACCTCGCTCAGCATCAGCTCGTCGGTGACCTGGGCGATCGCGTGCCGCAGCCCGGCGCCGCGCAATCCGGCCAGCGCGCCGAACAGCGAGAGGTTGTCCCGGGCGGTGGCGCTGAGGTAGAGCGCCTGCTCCTGCGGGGCTACCCCGATGAGCCGCCTGGCCGCACGCGGCCGGCGCCTGGCGTCGATCCCGGCCACGGTGACCGTGCCTGCGTCCGGCCGCACCAGCCCGGTGACCACCTCGACGAACGTGGTCTTCCCTGCGCCGTTGTGCCCGACCAGGCCGGTGATCTCGCCGGGCTGCACGGACAGGTCGAAACCGTCCAGCGCCCGCCGGTCCCCGTATCGCTTCGTAAGTCCCTCGGCTCTGAGCATCCCGTCAGCCTCCTTCTGCTGCTCGCGGAGTTAATCTAACTCATTGACCGACCATCGGTCAATGACCATCGGTCGGTCAATGAGCTGCTTAGGCTAGACTCGCTGACCGACGGCCGGTCAACTGAGCAGGAGAGGGGCAAGGCCCCGATGAAGCGCAAGGAGCAGGCAGCCGCATCACGAGCGGAGCTGCTGGAGGCGGCCCGCCAGAGCTTCACCGAGCTGGGCTACGAGGGCACAACGGTGGCCGGCATCCTGGACCGGGCCGGCATGGCCCGAGGCGCGCTCTACCACTACTTTCCCGGCGGGAAGGCGGAGATCTTCACCGCCGTGTTCGACATGATGAACGAAGCCTTCCACCGGCGCCGGGATGCGCTGCTGAGCCTGCCATCGCCGGTGGCCAGGCTGCGGGCCGGGCTCGCGGTGTTCCTGGAGCTGTGCACCGAGGACGACTTCGCGCGGATCGTCCTGGCCGACGCGCCCCGGGTCGTCCCCGGGCAGGGTGAACGGGGGAGTTCCTATGCCCTGCTGCGGGAACAGGTGATCGAGGCCATCGAGGCCGGCGAGATGCAGCCGCTGGACACCGAGGTCACCGCGATGACGCTGTACAGCGCCGCGCGCAGCGCGGGCGAGTACGTCCATGCGGCGGCCGGACGGCCTGCCGCGGTGACGGCGGCCAGCCAGGTCCTGAACTGCTTCATCGACGGGCTGGCGGCAGCGGCCTGAGCATCTTGGCGGCGTTCCCAGATTTGAACGCCGCTGACGTGGGAGGCCTCGCGGCTGTTGGCTGCGGACGGGTGGTGCGCTTCCTGCCCGGGCTTGCGGTCCGTGTCTCCGTGGACAGCCTGACCAACTCCCGGCTCGGGGGGCTCCCGTCGCGCCGCCAACGGGCGGGCCCGGTGTTCAGAGCGAGGGCATAGGAAGCGATCAGGATCAGGCCATGATCCGCTTGCTAACCATTGAGGCGACAGTCGGCAAGGGGCGGGCGGAGGAGGTTTCTGTGAGACGCAGGTCCTTGCTCAAGGGGCTTATCGCGGCCGCCGTGCTCCCGGTGGCCGGCTGCGACGGGAGCACCTCGGGCACCGGCACGAAGTCGCCGGGCAGCACCGGGTCGTATTCCCTGGTCTTCGATGCGAGCAAGTACACGGTCAAGGCGAAGACCGTGGACACCGGCCATGGCACCAGGAAGGTTACCTACCGCTTCTACCGGAACAACGTCTACGTCCGGAACCCGGTCGATTACCAATACCAGAGCCTTAATGTCAGCGTCCCGATCGAGATTGACGGCAAGCCGGTGGACGCGAGCGGCGCTCCGATCATGTTCAGCCTCAACATCGGGGGCTACACCTCCTCGTCCACATGGGACGCCACCGAGCAAGGGGGCGGCGGACCGGGCGGCGGCGGTGCCCCCGGTGGCGCTGGTGGTGCTCCCGGCGGTGGCAGCAGTGCAGCGCCCGGGGGCGACAGCGGGCCGCCCGGCGGCAGTGCTCCCAGCGGCGCGGGCGCTTCCGGCAGCGGGACGACCGGCAACGGCGCCGCGCCCGGTCAGGGCATAACGGTGAACGGCGGCCAGCAGGTCGACAACGGCTCGCTGGCGCTGGCGGCTGGCTATGTGGTCGTGGAGCCCGGAGCGCGCGGCCGCGACAACCAGTGGAAGAACGGCAGGTATTACGGCAAGGCGCCGGCCGCGATCGTGGACCTGAAGTCCGCGGTCCGCTACATCCGCTTCAACAAGGGCCGCCTCCCGGGAAACCCGGACTGGATCATCGCCACCGGAGGTAGCGCCGGCGGCGCCCTGTCGGTTCTGGTCGCGGCGTCCGGGGACAGCCCGCTGTACGACCCGTACCTCAGGGAACTCGGCGCGGCCAGCGAGAGCGACGCCGTCTTCGCCAGCGCCAGCTATTCCCCGATCACCGACCTGAATCACGCCGACATGCCGTACGAGTGGATGCTCGGCGAACTCCCGCTGAGCACCGGCAAGCTCGTGAACCAGACCTACTCCGGGCAGCTCAAGGACGCGTTCGCGGTCTACCAGAAGTCCCTCGGCCTGCGGGGGCTGGACAACTTCGGGACGCTCGCGGCGGGCAATTACGCGGGCTACCTCATGCGGACCTATCTGGAGCCGTCGGCCACCAAGAAGCTGAGTTCCTGGTCGCAGTCGGAAAGGGCCACGTACCTGAAAGAAAACCCGTGGATCACCTGGTCCGGCGGCAAGGCCGCGTTCACCTGGGCCAAGTTCCTCGACCACATCGGCACGCGGCTGAAGAACGTCCCGGCGTTCGACACCTTCAACCTGACCGCGGCGGAGAACATAGAGTTCGGCGACGCGACGACGAACGCGCGGCACTTCACGCTTTACAGCCTGCGTCACGTGACCGGCAACCCGCACGCGCAGCTCGCCAGCGACCTGCCAGCCAAGCTCTCAATGATGAACCCGATGTACTTTATCGGGATCAAGAATCCCGCCCGGGCCAGGAACTGGTGGATCCGCACGGGCACCCTGGACACCAACACCTCGCATGTGATCGTCGGCAACCTGGCGGCCGGCCTGGCAGGCCTTGGCGACAACGTGAACTCGTCGCTCTACTGGGACGGCGGGCACGCCGTCAACGAGGACGCGCCGGAGTTCATCGCGTGGATCGCCACGCTGACCGGCTACCGCGGGTAACCCGCGATCCGTGCGAGCAGGGCGATCTGGACCCGGCTGGCTGCTGCACGGCCTGATGGCGGGCGCACCCGGTCCTGATCACCCACGGCCTTCGCCCGGCCGGCGGAGCGGGCCCAAGCGGCGGTGCCCGGCGAGACAATGCCGGCCGCCCGGGTCCTTTCCGGCCGGGATGGTTTACCGGGAAACGCACATTTAACATCTAAATTCCTTCTGGCTTATTTCTCTCTTTGATCTGTTACTGCAAAGAAAGAACATCATCTGAAAAGCCTCTCAATCGCAATATCACCTGCCTCCACACATAAAACTCTGTTCTGACCGGGAACGCGCCGTAGCGGGCGGTGTTCCGCTGGCTGCCGTCAGAGACGACGCCGGCGATGGGCCGTGCCCGGTGCCGTTCCAGCACAGTGATCCCAGGCAGGAGGTATTCGGGTTGACCCCGGACAGGCCAGGCAGCACGGACGCCGCGCGGTCGGCGGCGGCCGGGCGGCCCGCGCGGCCCAGCGCGGCCGCCCAGGCAGAGGGGGTTGCCAGCCTCATCGCGGTGGCCCGGGCCACGGCGGAGACGGCGCAATTCAGCCAGGTCAGCCG
>JASHOI010000480.1 GCA_030041195.1 Streptosporangiaceae bacterium
GCGTTCCGGACGCCGGCCGCCTGGGCGCAGTCCACCTTCGGCCTGCCCACGACCGGGTCGTTCAGCGGGTTCACCCAGGCGTGGCGCGACGCCAGCATAGGTATCTACCTGCGGAACTCGGTTATCGTGACGGTCGCGGCCACGGTGCTGGGCGTGGCGGTCGGGAGCCTGGGCGGGTACGCGTTCTCCAAGCTGGAGTGGCGCGGGAAGCGGGTCACGTACTTCGCCGTCATCGTCTGGCTCGCGGTGCCGCCGGTCGCCCTGATGGTGCCGGAGTACATCCTCATGGCGAAGCTCGGGCTGATCAACACGTACCTGTCGGTGATCCTCTTCTACACGGCGCTGAACACGCCGTTCAACGTGTACCTGATGGCCACGTACCTCCGCGCGCTGCCCGACGACCTGCTCGAGGCGGCGCGGATGGACCGGGCCGGCGTGCACCGGATTTTCCTTCAGGTGCTGCTGCCGCTGGCCCGGCCCGCCGTGGCGACGCTGTGCATCTTCAACGCGCTGTTCGCGTGGAACGAGTTCGTCTTCGCGCTGCTGTTCCTCGAGGGCAACAACGTGAAGACCGCGATGGTGGGCGTGCTGCAGCTGTACGGGCGGTTCTCGGTGAACAACCAGGTGCTGGTCGCCGGGCTGCTGCTGATCTCGATCCCGATGATCGTGGCGTATCTGTTCTTCCAGCGGTACCTGGTCCGCGCGGTCATCGCCGGGGCGGTCAAGTGATGGGGCGGCGCGAAGGAGGGGCGGCCGGGTGGCGACGCTGAGCCTGCGCTCGATCTCGAAAGAGTTCCCCGGCGGGGTTGCCGCGCTGCGGGACTTCTCGATCGACGTGGAGTCCGGGGAGTTCGTGGTGCTTCTCGGCCCGTCCGGCTGCGGGAAGACCACCGCGCTGCGCGTCGTGGCCGGGCTCGAGGACCCGACAGGCGGCGCGGTGCTGCTCGACGGCGAGGACATCACCGACTTGTCCGAGGGCGACCGCGACGTCGCGATGGTGTTCCAGAACTACGCGCTCTACCCGCACATGACCGTCGCAGAGAATCTCAGCTTCCCGCTCAAGATCGCCAAGATGCCGCGCACCGACGTGGAGGCGCGGGTCCGTGAGGTCGCCGGCATGCTCGGCCTGGCCGACCTGCTCGACCGCAGGCCGGAGAAGCTGTCCGGCGGGCAGCGCCAGCGTGTGGCCATGGGCCGGGCGATCGTGCGCAAGCCGCAGGTGTTCCTCATGGACGAGCCGCTGTCGAACCTGGACGCCAAGCTGCGTCAGCACATGCGGGAGGAACTGCTGCACCTGCAGCGGGACCTGAGCACCACGACCCTGTACGTCACGCACGACCAAGCCGAGGCCATGACCCTGGGGCACCGGATCGTGGTGCTGCGCGACGGGATACTGCAGCAGCTAGGGCGGCCCAAGGACGTGTTCGCGGCGCCGGCCAACCTGTTCGTCGCCACGTTCGTCGGGAGCCCGGCCATGAACCTGCTGTCCGGCACGTTGTCCAGCGACGGAGCCAGCACGGTGGTGCAGGTCGGGGGGCAGACCGTCCCGCTCGACGACGTCGAGCTGGCCCGGCAGCCCTCGGCCAAGGGCGGCGATGGACGGGCGGTCGCGGTGGGCATCCGGCCAGAGGCGCTGAGCCGGGGGCCTGCGGCCGAGGGCCGGTCGCTCGCGGGGTGGGTCGACACGGTGGAGGAGCTGGGGTCGGACACCTTCGTCCGGGTGCTGCTCACCGGGGTGCCGCCGCTCCCCGGACCGGTGCGGGCGCTGACCGGCGTCGGCGGGGACGACAGCGACGTGGCGGATTTGGGGCGGATGACCGACGGGCGGCAGCCGATCATCGGACGGTTCGACCCGAGCGTGGAGTACAAGACGGACGAGTCGGTGACGCTCGCGTTGCGGCGCGGGGCCGTGAGCCTGTTCGACGCAAAGACCGGGCTGTGGCTGGAATGACGGCGGCCGTATTCGGCCGGTCAGGCTGTTAGGAGGAAAGATGCGAGTCGTTCAGTTCATCCAAGAGGGCCGGGTCGCGGTCGGGGTCGAGGTCGACGGCTCGGTGTTCGCGACCGGCTACGGCGACACCCGCTCGCTGATCGCAGACGGGGACCGCGGGCTGGAGTCGCTGTCTCGCGCCGCCGGTTCCGGTGAGCCAGTGGCAGCGGAGAAGATCCTGGCCCCACTCACGAATCCGGGGAAGATCTTCGGCTCCGGGGTGAACTACCGCAGCCACGGCGACGAGGAGCCCGGCTTCGAGTTTCCGGACGAGCCTGTGTGGGACTTCATCAAGCTGTCCACGTCGATTGTCGGTCCCGGCGAGGCGATCGTCATCCCCCCGGCCGACGACGTGATCCGGCGGCTACCCGGCGGGGCGGCCAAGCTAAGCGAGTACGGATTCGCGGTCGACTACGAAGTAGAACTCGGCGTGATCATCGGGCAACGGGCGAAGAACGTCACGCGCGAAGAGGCCGCCGACTACATCTGGGGTTACACCGTCATCAATGACGTCGGTGCCCGGTCGGTCCAATTCCATAACGGCCAGCGGGACATGGCCAAGAACTTTGACACATTTTGCCCGATGGGTCCATGTATAGTGACCAAGGATGAGTTCCCGGACTTCGGGGAGATTCACATCCAGGCGACCGTGAACGGCGAACTCAGGCAGTCGGCATACATCAAGGAACAGATCGCAGGGCCCTTGGAGAGCATCGAGTGGATCAGTTCCGTCATCACGCTCGAGCCAGGCGACATCCTCTCGACAGGAACGCCCGCCGGCTGCGGAACCTTCATGAACCCGCCTCTTTTCCTCTCGCCCGGCGACGTCGTCACATGCAGCGCTTCGGGGATTGGTGACCTCACCAACCCGGTGGTCGAGGGAACGGCGCGCACCCGTCCCGCGCCGAACCGGTGAGACGGCACGGGAAAGCCCAATGACCTTGACCATGATCGGGTCTGCGAAGAGCATCGGAGCTGTAGTAGACGGCTATGATCGCCAAAATGACTAGGGGTGGCGCGGTGCCCGGTACGGACCCTTCTCCAGCGCATCGGAGCGGCGGAGCGAAGAAGCCGCCCGGGCGTTTCGCGCCGATCCAGCGCGCCCCCCGGCTGTCCGACGAAGTGGCCGACAAGCTGCTGACCCAGATCCGTGAGGGCTCGCTGATGGACGGCGAGCCCTTGCCCTCCGAGCGGGAGATGAGCGAGCAGTTCGAGGTCTCCCGCACCGTCGTCCGGGAAGCCGTCCGCTCCCTCGCCGCCAAGGGCATCATCAGCGTCCGGCCGGGAAAGGGCCTGGCCGTATCCCGCGTCGACGCGTCCGCGGTACGCGAGTCGATGGGCCTGTATCTGCGCGGATTCGAGCAGCTGGATTACCGGATGGTGCACGAGGTCAGAACCACGATCGAATTGCAGACCGCAAGCCTGGCCGC
>JASHOI010000048.1 GCA_030041195.1 Streptosporangiaceae bacterium
TAGACCGTTACCGACGATGCGGTCAGCCCGGACCGTTGTCGGTCAGAATGCGGATGGCGTAGGCGACCGCCACCGATCCGGGGTCTTTGAGCCCGATGCTGCGCTCCTGGTGCCATGCGGCGCGACCTCGCCTGGAGCGCCACGACGCGATCTCATCGACGCGGCGCTCGAGGAAGACGTGCACCTCCCCGGCGGACGCGCCGCTGTCGAGTTCGTCCAGCGCTGGCAGCAGAACGTCGAGCAAGGTCTTGTCGCCAGGTTCCGCCCCGCCCTTTGCCGCGATGGCCGCGGCGATCGCGCGGCCAATCTCGACCGCCGCCTGCCTGTCGACCGGGCGCGAGTCGTCGATGCCTGTCGATGCGGCCAGCATGCCCGAGCCCACGAGGGCGGCGAAGGTAGACGGGTTGGCCGATGCGAACGCCATCGCGGCCTCGCGCATCAACGCGCTCGACGTGATCGCGTCGGGCAATTCCGAGATGCGCTCGGCCATTGCCAGGACCCCCGCCGAGACTGTCAGTCCGAGATCGCCATCCCCCAGGGCAGCGTCCAGGTCGCGCAGTTCATCCGTGTGCGCTGGCATCCTCTCGGCCAGGGCCAGGAACGCGGAGCGCAGCGGGGATTCAAAGGCCGCAATGGGATGGTCAGCCGCGACGGCGGCGGCCTGCTCAACGGTGGCGCTCGCCTCGGCCGGATCGGGAATGGCGGTGCCCGGGCGGTAGAAGGGCGATTTCGCAGGGGCGTTGAGCAGCGCCTCAAGCTCGCTGTCCAGCCGCATGATCGAGACCGAGGCGCCCGCCATCTCCAGGCTGGTCGCGTATTCCCCGATGAAGTTGTGGGCGATGTGCGCGCCTTGCTCAGCGGTCAGCCGGGCGATCGCCGAGTAGAGCAGGTACAGCTCCTCGAGTGGCGTCGCACCGAGCCCGTTGACGAGCACGGCGACCCGCGCTCCCGCGGTCAGCTCGAGCTCGGCATTGAGATGTCCGAACAGCGTTTCGGCAATCGAGTCCGCCGACGCGATCGGAGCGGTGGCGATGCCGCTTTCGCCGTGGATGCCGACGCCGACTTCCATCTCGCCCTCGGCGAGAGTGAAGGTGGGCTTTCCGGCCGCAGGCAGAATCGTCGGCGCGAGGCCCATGCCAGCGGTCCGCACCGCGTCGGCCGCGCGCTGGGCGATCACCGCCACCTCGTCGAGCGTGTAGCCGCGGTCCGCAGCCGCACCGGCGATCTTGTACACCATCACCAGGCCGGCGATGCCGCGCCGCGTGGACGCCCCGTCCGCAGGCGCGGACAGCACGTCGTCCGCGCCGAGGACGGTGCGAGTAGGGATTCCGTGCGCCGAGGCCATCTCTGCGGCAAGGTCAAAGTTGTAGACGTCGCCGCCGTAGTTGCCGTAGAGGTACAGCACCCCGTTGCCGCCATAGGCGGCCTTGGTGGCGGCAAAGATCTGCGCCGGAGACGGCGAGGAGAACACGTTCCCCACGGCAACGCCGGTAGCGAGCCCGGAACCGACATAACCGAGGAAGAGCGGCAGGTGCCCACTCCCCCCGCCGGTGACGATTCCGACCCTGCCCGGCATGGCCGGTGCGACAACGGCGCGCTTGTCGGCGGACGCGAACCGGTACGCGTCGGGATGGGCCCTGACGATGCCTTCCAGCACCTCGTCCACGAACGCGTTGGGATCGTTGATGATCTTCCGAAGGGTCATCGGCTACCTCTCCGACCACGCCGTCGTTCAGCCGGCGGGCTGCTTGCCTGCAAGTATTGAGGCAGCTCGGAGGGTGCAGTCAAGATTCCGAGCGTGGCGCACGCTCCGTGTGGGTACCGGCTCCACCGGAACTGAGTGCGCCGCGGATGTGCTCCGGCCTGTGAGATGGCGGATACCAGTGAACAGTGACGTAATCATCGGGTTTGACGGGAAGCCGCGCTGCCCCTGGGCGGGTGCCGCGGATACCCCCTCGATCAGTTATCACGACGAGGTGTGGGGGACGCGCACGTATGACGCGTCCGCGATGTTCGAGGCGCTGACCCTCGGCGTCTTCGAGGTCGGGCTGAGCTGGTCGATCGTGTTCGGGAAACGGGAAGGATTCCGGACCGCGTTCAAGGATTTTGATGTTGCCAAGGTCGCGGCGATGACCGAGCAGGAGGTGGGCCGGCTGGTCCAGGATGCGGCAATCATCCGGAACCGGCGCAAAATCCAGGCCACCGTCGACAACGCACGGGCATTCATGTCTGCGTCGCCGGACCTGGCGACGCTTGCGAAGTCTTACGCGGTGGACCGCAAGCGGGCGCCGCAGTCTCTCGCCGACGTGCCCGCATCAACCCCGCAGGCGGAGGAATTCGCCAAGCAACTGAAGTCGCAGGGATACCGCTTCGTTGGTCCAACGAGCGTGTACGCGTTCATGCAGAACGTCGGCGTGGTCAACGACCATCTCCACGGGTGCTTCCGCGCAACCGACTATGACCCCCAGGGCAGCGAGCTTTAGCGTGGCTCGGCAATCGATCATTCCAAGCCCGAGGTCAGCCCGGCCACCGAGCGGCACCTGTTGGCCGACCTGGACGACCGGATCGAGCAGCGGCCAGGTCGGAGTGGGGAATCGCGTCAGTCAATACGACTGAGAGAATTCCCCAATAACCCGATCATGAGGACTTATGCCTGGATTGCGGGGATTCTGGGAGCAGCCGCGGACGCCGCAATAGGTTCCGCTTTAGCTCGCCTAGCGCGCAAACCGGGGAACCCGCGCCGCCCGTCCAGAGTCCCGCGTCATAGCACTGCCCAGCCGACCATCACGGCGCGCGGGACGCTTTCTTGCCCGACGGCCCGATACTGGTGAAGTGGGCGAGGCGCAGCCGCTGGCGGCTCGGGCGGCGACGATGGCCGGGACTCTGCTCCTTCGTTTCTTGCTGGCCACACCGAGGCGCCAGTTCAACCTGGCCCGGTGGGCCGGCCGCCGGAAGTTCCGCGAGCTCCGCGGCCTCAGCGTGACATGGCTGGACAGCCACTTCGGGATGATCGAGCAGGGCGCCCCGTGGCTGCACCGGGTTGGCAGCGACGCCTGGGACTTCTGCAAGGGAGGGGTCAGCAACCGGTTCCTGAACTTGGCTGGTGGCTCCGGGGGCGGCGTCAGCTGCATCCGGGAGGTGACCGTTGTTTACGGGTTCGACGGCCCGCTGACCGAGCGCCTGCGCTCGCTTGACCAGGCGATTCCGGCCGCGGGGTGGGAACTGGGCACCAGGGCTCTGCCGCAGTCGTGGGCGGACCTGAACCCCGGCCGCGCCGCGGCGGCGACGGGGCTAGCCAGGCACCGGACCCGGTGGATGACGGACCGGTGGGTGAGACTGACGTGGTACCCGGCCGCGGCGCTGAGCTACCCGCCGGGCGGCGAGGGGACGCCGCCGTGGGGCCGGCCGCCGCTCACGCCCCGCATGCGCGTGACGTGGCACAGCCGCGGCCAAGAAACACGATGGCAGCGCGATCCGAATACATCGCGGGGCGCGACGCGGAATTACCTGCTGCTGGAGGTCAGCGAGCCTGGTGTCCCCGACTTGCTGCAGCAGGCGCTCGCTCGCCATGAGCACGCGCTCACCATGACCGTCCACCTCGCGTACTACTCGAACCCGAACGCGCGGCTGTACCGGCACCGGGTGCCGCGCTACCTCCTCCCGACGTCACCTGGCCATTAAGCCGGGCCGGCAGTGTCTGGCAGACTACGACCTCATGGCTGGCGCCTATGAGATGCTCGCCGCCGACTACGACTGGTCGTTCGACGACGACGCGCTTGTTAACGGACGGGCGATAAACCGCCCGGCGACGGCACGCCTGCTGCAGCGGATCAGCCGCGGCAGCCTCGTGCTGGACGCGGCCTGCGGCACGGGCGTCGACGCGGCGGTGCTCGCCCGCCGGGGCTTCACGGTGTGGGCGGCTGACGGAAGCGACGCCATGGTCGAGGGTGCGGCTGCCCGGTTCCGGCGGGAGGGGCTGACGGTTCCGCTGTTGCGCTCTGCGTGGGCGGATCTTCCCGCGGCGACCGGCGAACGTTTCGACGTCGTGCTTTGCATCGGAAACTCGCTGGTACACGCCGCCGGCCGGGACGACATGGTTGAGGCGCTGACCGGGCTGCGGCGGATGGCCCGTCCCGGGGGGCACGTGGTGATCGATTCCCGTAACTGGGAGAAGCTCCACGGTCGGCGGGAGATCGTGCAGGTTGCTGACTGGGTGGTCACGCGCCGGGGGCGCCGGTGCGTCGTGTTCTACGCCTGGGAGATACCCGAGCGCCTGCGCGACGAGCACATCGCCCATCTGGTGTTCATCTTTGAGGACGGCGACCAGATTGACGCACACGAATACCGGATCGCGTTTCGTCCCTTCACGATCAGCGAACTGCGCGAGCGCCTTGAACTCGCGGAATTGAGGGAAGTCGACACCGACTTCGATGCTTCCAGTGATCGCTACGCCGTGGTCACCGTTACGGCCTAAGCAGGGCTACAGAGTCCGGGAGGTTCACGAAAATGAGCACCCATCTGCCAGATCAGGACGCCTTCAGGGCGACCCTGCCCGAGGACATCGACTGGGAGCCGTTCCCTGCGTTTCCGCCACCGGCGCGTCTCGCCGTCGTCGTGGGCCACACATCAGAGGCTGCTCCGTACGTGGTCCGGGTCAAGGTGCCGTCCGGCGTCAAGCTGATGCCCCACCGGCACCACGAGGACCGGGTTTATACGGTCATGTCCGGGGTGTTCTACATCGGCCTGGGCGAAGAGTTCGACGACCGAGAACTGCAGGCGTACCCGCCGGGTGCCGTCATCGTCCTGCCCGGCGGTACCCCTCATTTCCACTGGGCGAAGTCCGGTGAGTACGTCACCCAGGTGACGGCGATCGGGCCGATCAGCCTCGAATACCTGGACCCGGGAGACGACCCGCGGAACGGCTAGCGGGTGGTCAGCCGGATCTGACCAGGTGAGCGTCAGCATGCCGAGACCCGCCCGGCCCGGTCAGAACGCCGTCAGGCCGCCGTCAACGACCAGGGTGGTTCCGGTGATGTAGCCGGCGGCAGGGCTGGCGAGGAAGACGACGGCCGCCGCGAGCTCTTCCGGGTCACCGGGGCGGCCGGCGGGCAGGCGCGGCAGCTGGCTGTCGATGTAGCCGTCGGGGAACTGATCGGTCATCTCCGATGGGAAGTAGCCAGGCGCGATGGCTGTCACGCGAATGCCCTTGCGCCCGGTCCACTGGACGGCGAGGTCACGCGTCAGCCCGATCAAGCCGGCCTTGCTGGCCGAATAGGCCGCCTGCGGGAGCCCGCCGCTCGCGAACGCGACGACGCTGGCGATGTTGATGATCGCGCTGCCGGGCCGCATGACGCGGCCGCAGGCCTGGGCCATCCAGTAGCAGCCGTTCAGGTTGATGTCGATGACCTCGCTGAACTGCGCGGGCGTCTCGCGCGTGGCCGGCACGGCCGTGCCCTTCCCCGCGTTGTTGACGAGGACGTCGAGATGCCCGAATTCCTTGATCGCTGCCTCGGCGACGGCCGTGGCGTTCTCCGCCAGCGCCACGTCGGCGGCGACCACGATGGCGCGCCGGCCGGCCTGTTCGACAACCGCTCGCGTCTCCTCGAGACGCTGCACGCGCCGGGCCACGAGCACGAGGTCCGCGCCTGCCTCGGCAAGTGCCCTGGCGAACGCCACGCCGAGGCCGGAGGAAGCCCCGGTGACGATCGCGACCTTGTCGTCGAGGCGGAAGCGGTCAAGCACGTTGGTCATGACTTATGGTCCCATCCACTGGCGCTCGGATGGCGTGCCCTGGCACGCAAAAGACCGTAGGCTGCGACCGTGAGCGAGCCGCGCGACGCGGATTCGGTTGCCGCGCGGCTGCGATACCTGCGCGGGATCCTCGGGCTCAGCCAGGAGCAGCTGGCCCGTCGGCTCGGCGTGTCCTTCGCCTCGGTGAACCGGTGGGAATCTGGCCGGACCGGCCCGTCGGCCAGGGCCACGGCCGCGCTGGCCGAGCTCGAGGCGGAGATCGCCGCGGGCGGCGCCCGCACCGGCGAGCCCGACCCGCTGCCGGTGGCGCGTTCCAGCTTCGTCGGCCGGTCCCGTGAGCTGGCCGAGCTTACCCGGCTCATCGGGCAGTCGCGACTGGTCACGCTCATCGGGCCGGGCGGCGCCGGGAAGACCCGGCTGGCCGCCGAGGTGCTCAGCCGCACTGTGGCCCACACCGACATCGTCTTCGTGCCGCTGGAGCGGGTCCGCTACCCCAGGTCGCTGGCGTCGGCGCTGGCCTCCCGGCTGCAGGTGCCAGATCAGCACGGCACACCGCTGATGGAGTCGCTCCGCTCGGCGCTGACCGCGGCGCCCAAGGTGCTGCTGCTCGACGGGGCCGAGGGGATTGCCGCGGAGGTGGCCGAGCTGGCTGGTGACCTGCTCGCGGCCGTGCCCGAGGTCCGGCTCGTGGTCACCAGCAGGGTGGTGCTCGGCATTCCCGGAGAGGTCTGCTGGCCGGTGCCGCCGCTGAACTGCCCGTCGGTGGCGGCTGGCGCGTCGGACATCGCCGCGTCCGATGCGGTGCAGCTGTTCATCGCCAGAGCCACCGAGCGGCTGCCCGACTTCCGCGCGGCCGACGTCGCGCCGCACGCGATCGCCGAACTGTGCCGCAGGCTGGACGGCCTCCCGCTGGCCATCGAGCTGATCGCCGGCTGGGTCGGCACGCTGTCGATCAGGGAGATACTGCAGCAGCGCGCGGTGTTGCTCGACTCCGAGCCGGCCCAGCTCGGCCAGCATTCCGGACGGCGGCTCGCCGACGTGCTCCAGGTCAGCTACGACCTGCTCACGCCGCAGCAGCAGCGCAGGCTCGCGGCGCTGAGCGTGCTGGCGGGCTCGTTCCGGATTGCCGACGTGCAGGCGGTGCTGGACCTGGAGGCCCCGGCTGCGGTCGCCACCACCCGGCTGCTGGTCGACTCGTCCTGGCTGGTGGTCACCCGCGGCAGCGAGCAGAACCTGTTCAGCATGCTGGAGACGATCCGGACGTTCGCCGCGCTGCAGCTGGAGCATTCCGGAGACGGGCCTGCGGCCAGGCGGCGGCACGCGCTGCACTTCGGCGCCCTCGCGGCGGGCAGCGAGCAGGGACTGTCCGGGCCGGACTCGGCCGACTGGACCAGCCGGCTGGAAGCGGCCGTGGCCGACCTGGACGCGGCGCTGCACTGGGCCGACCAGCACGCCGACGTCGACCTGGGCCTGGACGTCAGCGGCGCGTTGTGGCGCTGGTGGCTGGCCAGCGGCCGGCTCGCCCTCGGCCGGGGCTGGCTGGCCAGGTTCCTGACCATGGCCGGGCCGCGCGAGGACGAGCTGACCGGGCGGGCGCTGTGCTCAGCCGCGGTACTGGCCGCCGAGAACGGCGACTACGCCGAGGCGATAACGAGCGCCGAGCGGGCGCTGGCCATCTTCGGCGCGCTCGGCCTGAAGCTGCGGATGACGCTGGCGGCCACCGTGCTCGGTTCGGCGCACCGCTACCTGGGCAACCACGAGCCGGCCCGGCATGGCTTCCAGCTGGCCATGGACCTGCGCGCCGAGCTCGGCGATCGCCGCGGCATGTCCGTCGCGATCAACAACATGGCGCTGCTCGAACTCGACGACGGCAACCTCGACCGGGCCAGGGCGCTGTTCGAGCAGGCGCTGGCGATCAAGCGCGAGTTCGGCGATCAGCGGTCGATAGCGATCACGCTGGCCAACGTGGCCGACGTGCTGATCAGGACCGGCAACTGGGAAGCGGCCGACGATGCGCTGCGCGAAGCCGCCGGGATAGGGATAGCGGTCGGTGATCAGCAGCTCATCGGCACGATCCGCTGCAACCAGGGCGCGGCCGCGGCCCGCCGGCAGAACTGGCCCGAGGCCGGCGGGTACTTCCGGGCCGCCATCGAGGCGCTGCAGGCGGGCGGTAACCCGCACAGCCTGGCCGAAGCCATGATCGGGCTGGGCCGGGCGTGCGATCAGGCAGGCGACCACGACGAGGCGCTCCGCCAGCTGCGGGCCGCGCAGGCTCTTGCCGCCGAGACGGGGAACCTGCAGCGGGGGGCAGAGGCCGAGGAGGCGATCGCGGAGCTGACGGGGAGGCCAGCCAACGGCCCGCCCGACCCGGGCCCGCTGCCAGGCAACCTGACCGGCCGCCAGGCTGAGGTGCTGCGGCTGCTCGCGGCCGGGCTGAGCAACAAGCAGATCGCGGCCGAGCTGTTCCTGTCCACCGCGACCGTGGAGCGGCACCTGGCCACGATCTACCGCAATCTCGGCCTGGCCGGCCGGGTCGAGGCGGCCAGGTTCGCGATCCAGCACGGCATCGCGGATCCCGCGCAGGTGTCATAGCGGCGCGCCTTGTTATAGCGCTATCGCGAGCCGCCGGAACGGGTAGCCGGGCGCTGGGCTGCCGCGTTCCCCACATGGGTGCAATGCGCCTTTTGCCCTGCCGCTGAGTTACATGATTGCCGTGATTCGGCGGGCGTGCCCGCGCCGCTAGAAAGGTGCGGTAGCTCGCCAACGCCGAGACAGGGGCAGGGAGATGCCAGTGCATGATCAGCTGCTCGGTTCGACGCAGCCAGTGCTGTCCATCTCTCTCGAGCCAGGCGAGAGCATCGTGGCCGAGGCGGGCGAATTCGCCTGGATGACCGACTCGATACAGCTGACAACCAGGCCAGCTGGCCTGAGCGACTACACGGCGAAGGACCAGGCAGGCACGATCGCCTTCGCCTCCAGGCTGCCAGGCAGCATCCTGCACATCGATGTGGCGCCAGGGCGCGAGTACCTGGTGCACCATGACGGGTTTCTGGCCGGAACGCCAGGGATCGAGGTCACCACCGGCTTCCAGCAACCGCTGGAAGCCGCCGAAACAACCGCCGGCAAGTTCATCTTGCGGCGCATCAGCGGCCGCGGCCGCGCATGGGTTGGGCTCTCCGGCGATGTGATCAGGCAGGATCTCGCGGCGGGCACCTCGTTGCGCACGCACCCTTGGCACATCGGCATGGCGGAAGCATCTGTCGCCGTGCAGATGGCCGAGCTCGTCAGGCCTGCCGCCAGCTACCTGGGCACGGTCGCCCAGGGCCTGGCCGTTCTGTCCGGGCCCGGAACCGTGTGGCTGCAGTCGATCAAACCAGGAGCGAGGGAAACAAGAACATGAGCCGTAACGCAGTCAGCCCGCGCGGTCTAGCGGGCACAGCCGCCGTGGTCGCGATCACAGCGGGACTGGCCCTAGCCGGATGCGGCGGGTCATCAAGCAGCGCAGCCGGAGGCAACTCTGCGAGCAGCTCACCCGCGGCCTCCCACAGCCCGAGTACCAGCGGCTCGGCGACCGTCACCACGGCCACGGTGCCGTTCCCGGTCGGAGTCGGTGACACCTGGAAGTACAAGACCACGTATGGCAGGACCGTCAACAGGATGACCGCGGTGACGCCGGTCTCCGGCGGCCAGCAGGTAACGATGAGCAGCGCCATCACCTCCTTGGGCACAACCACCCACGACACCGCCTACTACGTGGTCCACTCGGATGGCTCGATCTCGCTGCCGTTCAGCCAGTTCGACACCAACAGCTCGGGGGCTTCGGTGCAGCTCATCTCGGGCAACATCTTCTGGCCGCCGGCCGACGAGCTTTCGTCCGGCAAGGCCTACCACGACGCACTGCGGATCGAGTTCACCGAAGACGGCATGAAGCAGGAGGTCACAGCCCACGTGACGGTGCGCGGCGGCGGCACCCAGAGCGTCACGGTTCCCGCTGGCACCTACACCGCCGACGTAGTGAACATGACGATGTCGGAAACCGTCGAGGGAATCGCGGTGAGCAGCGTGGTGAAGACCTGGCTCGCGCCCGGCGTCGGGCCGGTGCAAAGCGAGGTGATCCTGCACGAGGGCAGCACCGACCACGTAGCCGCCGAGGACCAGCTGATCTCGTTCAAGGCCGGCTGATCGCCGAAGCAGGCAATGCCGCGTACTTAAGGACTTGTCGGCGACGGAAACGGTCGATCGGTGAGCTGTTTCATGATCTGGGTGGCAAACGTCGTGTATTTGGGTCGTTATCCACCCAGATCATGGAAATCGAATGTCAGCCTCGCGTCATACCTCGGCCACCGCCGCGTTAAGTACGCGGCATTGCCGAAGCAGGTCAATCCGGGGCTGGCCGGGTCACAGGTCGAGGACGAGGTCGTCACGTGGCTGCGAGCAGCAGATCAAAACGCTGCCGTCGGCGGGATCGTCGACCGGGTCGGGGGCATAGGCGACGGTCCCGGACATGACCGCTGTCTCGCAGGTGTGGCAGACCCCGCTGCGGCATGACCAGCGCACCGGAACGTCGCAGGCTTCGGCGAACTCGAGCAGGCTGGCGTAGCCGGGGCCCCAGGGCGCGCTCAGGTCGCTGCGCGCGAACGAGACCAGAGGGCCGCTGCCTGGCTGGCCGGTCGGCGGGTGCGGCCTGCGGGCGGCCGCGGGCGCGATCCCGGGTGTCTGCGCGGGCCCGGCGCCGAAAACCTCGGTGCGGATGCGGGCCGCCTGGATACCGCCCGCGGCCAGCGCAGCGGATATGTCCGCCATGAACGCGGGCGGGCCGCACAGGTAGGCATCGGCGTCGCGGGGCAGGTCCAGGGCGGCAAGGACCGGCGCCGACAGGCGTCCCGCCGTGTCAAAGTCGCGGCCCTGAACATCATTGGGGCCGGGGCTGCTGTAGCAGATGTCCCGGTGCCCGCTGGGGAGCGCGGCCAGCAGGGCGCGGGATTCGGCCGCGAATGGCTCATCGGCGTGGCGGCGCGCGCCGTGCAGCCACCACACGTCCCGGGTGGACCGGGCAGCGGCCAGCGCGTTCAGCATGGCGAGCACCGGTGTCGCGCCGACACCCGCGCTGATCAGCAGAACCGGCGCCTGGCCCGGGCGCAGGATGAAGCTGCCGCGCGGCGCGGCCGCCTCCAGCTGGTCACCTTCCCGCACCCGGGTGTGCAGGAACTGGCTGGCCGCGCCGTGTTCCTCCCGCTTGACACTGATGCGGTAGTTGCGCCCGCCGGGCGGCCCAGACAGCGAGTAGCTGCGCAGCAGCGGTCCCGCGGCGGGGTCGGGGTGCAGCCGCAGGGTCAGGAACTGTCCAGGCAGGGCGGCCGGAACGCTGCCGCCCCCGGGATCGGCCAGGTGCAACGAGATCACCGTGTCGCTCTCCCGGCCGATTGCGGTCACGGCGAGCGGCCGGAACCCGGGCCACGCCGGCGGCGGGCTCTCCTCGGCCAGGCCCGCATTGCCGGCGGCCTGCCCGTTCTGGTCGATTATCTCCTGGAACGAGGCCTTCCACCCGGCGCTGAGCGCCGGGATACGCAGCGCGCGCAGCACCTGCTGGCGGGGATGCCCGGGCAGGTAAAGCAGGGCGTCGGTCTCCGCGACCGTCATCTCCTCCGGGCCGGAGGCAATCTTCGTGATCTCCTGCCCGGCCGCCACGGCGCCCTCGGTCAGCACGCGGAAATAGAACCCGGGCCGGTGATGGGAAACCAGCAGCGCGGGCATCTGAGGATCATTCATCCGGATACCTACCCGGAAGCACGTGACCCGCGGCTGGGTCACCTCGAAGACCGCGCCGCCGATCTGGTACCGGTCGCCGATGCACACCTGGTCGTCGGCCAGTCCCTGTACGGTCAGGTTCTCCCCGAACTGCCCGTACTCGAAGTCATCGCGCCTCAGCTGGTCCTGCCAGTACTTGTAGGACTCGATCTGGTAGACGAACACCGCTCGCTGCTCGCCACCGTGCCCGGCCAGATCGCCCTGCCCGTCACCATCGATGTTGAGCCGCCGCACCATCCGCGGCCCGCTGACCGGCTTCTTCCACACCGCCGTGTGCACGGTCCTGCCCTGCCAGGTCACGTCCTTCGGCATCCCGACATTGACCGAGAGCAGAACGCCGGCCCGCTGCCCGCCCGCCATACCGCGCTACAGGCGGGAGGTCAGCTCGGCCACGATGTCAGCCGCTGGCTGTGGCTGTGTCACGAGCGCGACGCCCTGCCCGGCCCACATCGAGAGCGCTTCGATGTCACCCGTGGTCCCGACCATGGGCGGCGCTCCCTCGTAACGGACGATTGCCTCGCCGGAGGCGAGGTGCGCGATCACGTCGCCGATTCCTGGCCGCTGGTCGTCTGGGGGGCAGCCCGCGGCTTCCCACGCGGCGGCCGTGGAGTTGCGGAGGGCGCGGTGGGGCGAGTCCGGCCACCCGACGTCGTACAGGTTGGGGTACCACTCCGGGTCGGTCTCGGCCGCGGCTATCAGCCGGCGCCGGTAGTCCTCGTGAATCGGCATCTCCTGGGCCAGCAGGAACCGCGTGCCCACCCACGCGGCCTGCGCGCCGAGGGCGAGCACCGCGGCGACGCCGCGAGCATCGGCGATCCCGCCGGCCGCGATTACCGGCACCGGCGTCACCGCGTCGACGACAGTGGGCACCAGCGGCAGTGTCGCGACGGTACTCCCCACGTGACCGCCGGCCTCCCAGCCCTGCGCGATGATCACGTCGACGCCGGAGGCGACTGCCCGGCGTGCTTCCTCGGCGCTGCCAACCGTGTGCATCACGATTCCGCCGGCGTCGTGAACGGCCTCGACGTAGCCGCCGGGATCCCCCAGGAAAAACGAGACGATCCGCAAGCCGGCATCAAGGGCCTGGTCAAGGGGACGGTGACGATCTGAGGTGAGCACGAAGTTGCCGCCGAACGGCCGCGCGGTCAGCGCCGCAATCTTCCTGACGACGGCTCCGATGTCATCGGACCAGGTCAGCGTCACCATGCCGAGCCCGCCGGCGTTGGAAACCGCGGCGGCCAGCTCAGGAACGTCGACCATGGGTGCCAAGACGATCGGCTGTTCGATCCCCAGCATCCCGCACACCGGTGTCGTCACTGCCTTCGCCCCTTCGTGATTCTTTGCCGGCCACCAAGTGGTTACCCGCTCCCGTTTACCCTCTATCGCCGCGACCGTCAGCAACCTCGGGGAGATCGCGGATACGTAAGGCCGGGCTTATCGGGGAATCACACTCTCGGGCCCCGGAGATCCGTCGACCTACCATCGAGTAAGGAGCATCCCATGGGCACGATCACCACCTCCGATGGCACCGACATCTTCTACAAGGACTGGGGAACCGGCCAGCCCATCGTCTTCAGCCACGGCTGGCCCCTGTCAGCCGACGACTGGGACACCGCGATGATGTTCTTCCTGCTGCACGGCTACCGCGTCGTCGCCCATGACCGGCGCGGCCACGGACGCTCCACCCAGACCAGCGACGGCCACGACATGGACCATTATGCCGACGACCTCGCCGCGGTGACCGCCCACCTCGACCTGCACGACGCGATTCACGTCGGTCACTCGACCGGCGGCGGCGAGGTCGCCCACTACATCGGCCGGCACGGACAGGACCGGGTGGCCCGGGCCGTGCTGATCAGCTCCGTGACGCCGCTGATGCTCAAGACCGACGCCAACCCCGGCGGTCTGCCCAAGGACGTCTTCGACGGACTCCAGGACCAAGTCGCCACGCGCCGCTCCGAGTTCTACCGCGAGTTCGCGTCGGGACCGTTTTACGGTTACAACCGCTCCGGCGCCCAGCCGTCGGAAGCCATCATCGAGAACTGGTGGCGCCAGGGCATGATGGGCGGTGCGAAGGCGCACTACGACGGGATCGTCGCGTTCTCGCAGACCGACTTCACTGACGACCTCAAGCAGATCTCGGTGCCGGTGCTGGTAATGCACGGCGACGACGACCAGGTCGTTCCTTACGCCGACTCCGGGCCGCTGACGGCCAAGCTGGTCAAGAACGGGACGCTGAAGACGTACCACGGCTATCCGCACGGCATGCCCACCACCCACGCCGACGTGATCAACGCCGACCTGCTGGCCTGGCTGCAAGGCTGACAGAATCTTCTGCATGACAGGGCGGACCGGCGGGAATCCGATCGTGATCGTCGGCGGCGGCCTGGCAGGTGGCAACGCCGCTGTCACTCTTCGTGAGGAGGGTTTCGCCGGCCGCGTCGTGCTGATCGGCCAGGAGCCGGGCGTGCCGTTCGGCCGTCCCCCGCTGTCCAAGACCTACCTGAGGTCGGAGGAGGATCTCGACGGCTGGTACGTCAGGCCGGCCGGCTGGTACGCGGACCACGATGTCGAGTTTCGCAGCGGGGCCGCCGTGGCGGCCGTCGATCCCGCGGCGCACACCGTCACCCTGGCCGCGGGCGGCGAACTCCGCTACCAGAAGGTGCTGATCGCCACCGGCGGACGCCACCGGCGGGTCGGGGTCCCCGGGGCGGACCTGCCCGGGCTGCACTACCTGCGCACGGTGGCCGAGTGTGACGCGATCAAACGGGAGGCGGTGCCGGGCCGGCGCGCGGTCGTCGTGGGCATGGGATTCATCGGCTGCGAGGTGGCGGCCTCGCTGACCCAGCTCGGGGTCCGGGTGACCGCGGTCTTCCCGGGCCGGGATCCGCTGGACAGCGTCCTGGGCAGCCAGGTCGGCGCGCTGGTCGGTGGCTTCCACCGCGCGAACGGCGTCGAATTGCTGGCCGGGGATCAGGTGGCCGCGTTCGAGGGTGCGGAACGCCTCGAAGCGGTCGTGACCGCCGCCGGTCGCCGCGTCGCGTGCGATTTCGCGGTGGCCGGCGTCGGCATCGAGCCCGACGCCCCGCACGTCCCGGTCGAGCAGCAGAACGGGATCCTGGTCGACGAACTCTGCCGGGCCAGCGCACCCGATGTCTACGC
>JASHOI010000481.1 GCA_030041195.1 Streptosporangiaceae bacterium
TCCGCGCCGCCAGAGACGCGCTCGCGGAGCGGCTCATCGACCCGCCGAGCCTCGACGATCTCGCCCGGATCACCGGGATGAGCCCGTTCGCGCTGCTCCGCGCGTTCCGTGCCGAGACCGGCCTGCCGCCGCACGCCTACCTCAACCAGCTGCGGGTGCGCCTGGCCCGCCGGCTGCTCGACGACGGCCTGGCACCCGCCGTGGTCGCCGCCGAGGCCGGCTTCGCCGACCAGGCTCACCTGACCCGGCACTTCAAGCGGGTCCTCGGCGTGCCGCCCGGGGCCTACCAGCGCGAGCGCAGAAACGTTCAAGACCACCCGGGGCTCGCCGTCTAGCCTGCGGACGTGGCGGATCGGGCCGAGCGGCAGACCAGGCAGGTCCTGTCCCGGCCCGCCAGGGACGGCCTGGTGCTCGGGCTCGCCGTCGGCGCCTCCGGGCTCGCGTTCGGCGCGGCCGCGGTCAGCGACGGGCTGAGCACCGCCCAGGCGTGCGCGCTGAGCCTGCTCGCCTACACCGGTGCCTCGCAGTTCGCGCTGGCCAGCGCGGTCCCGGGCGGCGGCCTGATCGCGGGCACCGCCGGGGCGGTGATGCTGGGCAGCAGGAACGCGCTCTACGGGCTGCGGCTGTCCGAACGGCTGCTGCTGCGCGGCCCGGTCCGGCTGCTGGCCGCGCAGGGGATCACCGACGAGTCCACCGCCGTGGCGCTCGCGCAGGACGGCCAGGCCGCGGCCAGGTCCGGGTTCCGCGCCACGTTCGTCAGCCTGTATCTGACGTGGAATCTTGCCACGCTGGCCGGCGCGGCCGGCGCGGGCAGGCTCGGCTCCCCGCAGTCGTTCGGGCTCGACGTGGTCGCCCCGGCGGCGTTTCTCGCGCTGATCTGGCCCCGGCTGGCGGCTGGCCGGACCGAACGCGGCGTCGGCCTGCTCGGCGCGGCCATAGCGCTCGCGGCTACCCCGTTCCTGCCACCCGGCGTGCCGGTGATCCTGGCCGCGCTCGCCGCGCTGGCCGGCGCGCTCGCGGCGACTCCCGGGCCGGTGCCGTGATGACCGGGGCCTGGACGGCGGTCCTGGTCACCGCCGCCGGCTGCTACGGGCTCAAGCTGGCGGGGCTGACGGTCCCGCGGCGGGTGCTCGACAGGCCGCGGGTGCGGCGGTTCGCCGAGCTGGTCCCGGTCGCGCTGCTGGCGGCGCTCACCGCGGTGCAGACCTTCGGATCCGGCCAGTCGCTCTCTGTCGACCCGGCACGGCTGGCGGGCCTGGCGGCCGCGGTGGCCGCGCTGCTGCTGCGGGCCCCGTTTCTCGTGGTGATCGTGGTGGCCGCCGGTACCGCGGCCGCCCTGCGTGCGCTCGGCGTGGCCTGACCCGGGGCGGCCGGCCCGCGGTATCCGGCGTAATATCCACCGGGTGACGGTCCAGGTAGAGGTGCTCGACAAGGTAACCAGCGAGGTGGTCGAGGCGTTCGCCCGCCTCGTCCCGCAGCTGTCCAGGTCCGCCGGGCCGCCCACGCAGGCGGCGCTCGAGGCGGTCGTCGGCTGCCCGGCGAACACGGTGCTGCTGGCCCGCTCCTCCGGCACCATCGCCGGCACGATGACCCTGGTCATGTTCCCGATCCCGACCGGGCTGCGGGCCTGGATCGAGGACGTGGTCGTGGACGAGGCCGCGCGCGGGCAGGGCATCGCCGAGGCGATGATGCGGGAGTCGCTGCGGATCGCCCGCGAGGCCGGCGCCCGGACCGTGGACCTGACCTCGCGGCCGGAGCGGGCGGCGGCCGGCCGGCTGTACGAGCGCCTCGGCTTCGTGATCCGCGAGTCCCGGCTGTACCGGTACACCGCCGCAGACCACTAGCCGCTGAGCCTCCGGCAGGTATCAGCCGAGCGGCTGGGCCGGGCGCGTGGGCAGGCCGGCTGCCTTCCAGGCCTGGAAGCCGCCGTCGAGGTCGGTGGCCTCGCGCAGGCCAATTCGCCGCAGCGTGGCTGCGGCGAGGGTGGAGGCATACCCTTCCGAGCACATGACGATGATCTGCGCATCGGGCCGGGCGAGCGCGGGAATGCGCGCCTCGCTGCGCGGGTCCAGCCGCCACTCCAGCACATTGCGGCCGATGATGATCGCCCCGGGCACTTCCCCCTCGGCCATCCGCTGCTCCAGGGGCCGGATATCGACCAGCACGGCCCCGTCGGTGAGGACGGCCAGTGCCGCCTCCGGGCGCAGCCGGGCCAGGCCGCCGCGGGCCTCGGCCAACAGCTCGTCGATGCTGGGCGCGTCGGCCGGCAGCGAGTCGGGGGTCAGCCCGGCGGCCGACGCCGAGGCGGCGGCGAGCGCGGTGCCGGCGCCGCCGCGGCCCCGTGCGCCCTCCGGGCCGTCGACCGCGACGGTCTCCCTGGCGATCAGGCCGTAATCGGTGGCGGTGTAGTACGTCATAGCCATCAGCGGCGGCGAGTACGCATGAATGCTCGTTGCCGACCCTCCGCCGCCGTGCGCGACGTCGTGGACATGCGCTGGGCCGAACGCCACCGCCTCGCCAGCCGGCAGGCTCCTGCGGGCGATCCGCCGGCCGCCCGGGGCCCGGTACTGCTCGACCAGGCAGCCCTCGGCCACGGCGAACGACCCCGACGACCCGCCATGGTCATGCCAGTCGGTGTCCTGGCCGCGCTCCCAGGCCAGCAGCCACACGTCGCAGGAGTTGGACCGGTGCAAGGGCAGATACCAGCGCACATCCGGGTCCCGGACGACCAGATCCGCCCACAGGCCACGGCGCGCCGCAAGGCCAGACGTGATCGCGCGCAGCTGGGCCGGCGCGAGCCGCCCGGCCGGCGGGACCAGGACGCCGAGCACCTCGGCGACGGCCTGCTGGCGCTCGGGGGTGACACCCCAGCCGGGCTGCAGCCCCGATCCGGCCAGCCCTCGCTGCTGGACGCCGACATCGCTTGGTGTGCTTGTGGCAGTCGACACGCGACCCTCCCTGGGAACAGCTGACGTCATATTTCGCACTGTCGCCAAAGGTGGGGCGGCGCCGTTACTGGTGTCAAGGGGGTGCGGCCGGCCGGCCGGGCGGAACCGGACCGCCGCGTGCTGACACGGCGTTATTGAGGGGTCTTCACGTGACAAGAGGGGCTCAAATCCCTCATCTTGGCTCAGGAGGAACCCGTGAAGACCCACCGTCAGACAGGTCCCGGTCGGCTGCGACGCCGGGAGCGGTACGCGGCGCTGCTCATCGCGTTAACTGTCGCCGCCGGCGCGACGTCGTGCGCCGGCGCCGCCGCGCCGCGGAGCCTGCTCGCTTCGGCCCCGGTGGTAACCTCCGCCGCACCCCCGGGCGTGTTCTTCGGGTGGAAAAACTTCCTCGTCAAAGACCACCCGATGATGAGCCCGGAGCAGACGATGGCCAGGAGCCCACAGCCGGTCATGATCTCCTATCAGTGACCGCCGGCCCGCCGCTGACGCCGGCGCGTGAGCGCAGCTAGCCGGCGAGCTCGGCAACGGCGGTCAGCAGCCGGTCGACGTCGGACCGGTCGTTGTAGTGCACCAGGCCCGCCCGCACCGCCCCGCCGGCGTCCCGCAGGCCGAGCGCGCCCGCCAGCTCCCAGGCGTAGTTGTCGCCGTCCCATACGTTGACCCTGCGCCGGGCCAGGCACTCGGCGACCTGCCGCGGCGTGCAGCCCGCGACCGTGAAGTACGCGGTTGCGGTGCGCCGCGCGGCTTTGCCGTAGGTGGTGACGTGCTCCATCGCGTCCAGGCCGCCGAGCAGCACGCCGAACAGCGCCTGCTCGTGCGCCTCGGCCGCCGCCATCCCGGACAGCACCCGCTCCCGCCTGGTGGCGGAACCGGTCGCCGGGCCGGCCAGCGACGCCAGGTGCTCGACGGCGGCGGTCACCCCGGCCAGGTCGGCGAACGGCAGCGTGCCCTGCTCGAACCGGTCGGGCACCGCGTCGGGCGCCGGAGCCAGCTTGTCCGGGTGCAGCGATTCCAGCAGCGCCGGGTCGGCGACGACCGCGCCGACGTGCGGCCCCGACCACTTGTACGCGCTGGTCGCGTAGAAGTCGGCGCCGAGCGCGCGCACGTCGACCGGCCCGTGCGGGGTGGCGTGGACGCCGTCGACGTAGCTGAGCGCCCCGGCGGCGCGCGCCAGCGCGGTGATCGCGGGCACGTTGGGCCGGGTGCCGATCAGGTTGCTCGCCGCGGTCACCGCGACCAGCCTGGTCCGTTCCGAGATCAGCCCGGCGAACGCCGCCACCGGCAGGTCACCCTCGGGAAGCTGCACGTCCGCCCAGCACACCGTGGCCCCGGCCGCCGCGGCCGCCTGCACCCAGGGCCGGACGTTCGCGTCGTGGTCGAGCCGGGTGACCACGACCTCGTCGCCAGGGCCCCAGCCCGCCGCCAGGGTCCGGGCCAGCCGGTAGGTCAGCGTGGTCATGTTCGGGCCGAGGATGACGCCGCCGGGCTCGCCGCCGGTGAGGTCGGCCACGGCCCTCCGGCACTCATCGGTGATCACGTCCGAGCGGCGGCTGGCCGGGAACGCGCCGCCGGAGTTCCCGATCCCGGCGCGGTACGCTCCGGCGATCGCGTCGATCACCGAGTTCGGCAGCTGCGTGCCAGCCGCCCCGTCCAGGTAGGCATGCCCGTCCGCCAGCGCCGGGTAGGCGGCACGGATCGTGCCAACATCAAATGCCATCGCCAGGCGATTCTGTCAGACCGCCCGTTACGCCACGCCCCGGGCTGGGTCAGTCAGCAGACCGGCCCGAGCTCAGCAGCAGCGTGAGCCACGGGTCGCCGCCGCCCTGGCCGGGAGCGGGTGGACGACGCTGCTGCATCCCGACGCGCCACCCGGCCAGCACGATCTCGGGAGCGGCGGGCCGGTACTCCTTGCCGAGCGCCTTGGCCAGGTCCCACGCGTGCAGGTGCCACTCGGCGCAGGCGGCTCCGGCCATCCCGCCCACGGTTACCAGCGCGTCCCGGTACTGGTGATGCGGCAGATCCCAGACCGGGCCGAGCCTGCTGGCATAGCCGCGTGCCGACTCGGCGAACGCCGCGATGTGCTCGGCAGGCGGACGGTCCGGCAGCGCCGCGAGCTCCGCCGCGTTCTGCCTGGCCAGCTTCCGGGTCAGGGTGTCGGGATGCGCCCCGGTGGCCAGCAGCCGCGCCAGCCTGCTGGCCGGAGCGTCGTCGAGGTACTCGTGGTAGTCGTCGGCAACGCAGCGCAGGTGCCCGGCCAGGTCGACGGCACGCCAGTCCGCACACGGGGTCTGCGCCAGCCAGGTGCGCTCGTCGAACTGGGCGGCCAGCTCGACGATGACGGTCACGCCGTCCCGGTAAGCGGCTAAACCACCGACCGCGGACCAGCCCGTCATGGGCGGTCCGGAAATCGTGCGGGCTGCACGGGCCCTCCCCTGCCGAGCTCCATGGGTCCTCCCCTGCGGCCTCCGCTCCGGCACGCCCCCGCGCCGGGCCTGAGAGCCAGAGTTACCCAGTCTCGGCCATCTCGCGCCGTATCGGCGAAAATTAAGGTGACAGCCTGCCAGGCGCGCGGTTAGCCTGCGGAGAATGCCCACCAATCCCTCAACCGCGATGCCGCATGCCCAAACCCGGCAATCCGCAGGTCGGCGGGAGCAGGCGGAGCAGACGCCGCTCGCGGCGCTGTGGCGCACCCGCGAGTATCTGCGGCCCTATTACCTGAAGCTCGCGGCGATGCTCGCAGCGGCGATCACGGCGGCGGCCGCCGAGATCGTGATCCCGCTGCTGGTCAAGGGGATCGTAGACGGGCCGATCGCGCACGGGAACACCCACGCCCTGCTGCCGCTGGGCCTGGCCGCGACCGCGCTCGGCGTGCTTCAGGCGGCTTTAAATCTTTACCGGCGGTGGGTGCAGGCGCGCGCCGTCACCGGCATGGAACAGTCGATGCGGGACGCCCTCTACGCCCACCTGCAGCGCCTGCACGCCGGGTTCCATGACGAGTGGCAGTCCGGCCAGCTGCTCTCCCGCGCAACCACCGACATGGCCGCGATCCGGCGGTTCGCCGGATTCGGCACGATCTTCTTCGTCACCAACGTCGTGACGTTCGTGGCGGTCGTCGCGCTGCTGATCCGGCTGAACTGGTGGCTCGGGCTGCTCACCGGGTGCGTGTTCCTCCCGGTCTTCGCGCTGTGCACCCGGTTCGAGCGGCGGTACCGGGTGCTGTCCCGCCGTGCCCAGGATCAGCAGGGCGACCTCGCCACCTACGTCGAGGAGGCCGCGACCGGCGTCCGGGTGCTCAAGGCGCTCGGCCGGGGCGACGAGGCAGGCGAGCAGCACGGCGCGCAGGCCGAGCTCGTGCAGCACACCCAGGTGCAGAAGGCCAGGCTGCGCGGCACGTTCTGGGCGGGCCTCGACCTGGTGCCGAACGCGGTGATCGGCCTGATCCTGCTGCTCGGCGCGCTCGCGGTCAGCCGGAACGAGCTGAGCCTCGGCGGTCTGGTCGCGTTCATCGCCCTGGCCCTGCTGATGGTGTGGCCGATCGAGTCGATGGGCTACATTCTGGCCTCGGGCCAGGAGGCCGCCACCGCGGCCCAGCGGATCTACGAGATCTTCGACACCGATCCCGCTATCACCGAGCGGTCAGCCCAAACTCGCCAGGCGGGCTCCTGGCCGGGGGCGCAGAGAGAGCACGGCAGGCTGCGGTTCGACCGGGTGACCTTCCGCTACCCGGGTGTGCCGGAGCCGGTGCTGCGCGGCGTCACCCTAGAGCTCGAGCCGGGCGAGACGGTCGCGCTGGTCGGCCCCAACGGCGCGGGCAAGTCCACGCTGCTGCAGCTGGTGCCGCGGCTGGCGGAGGTGTCGGCCGGGTCGATCCTGCTGGACGGGACCGACGTCAGGGACCTCCCGCTCGCCACCCTTCGCTCGGTCGTTGGCTGCGCGTTCGAGGACCCCACGCTGTTCTCGGCGAGCGTCAGGGAGAACGTCAGCTACGGCACGCCGGGAGCGGGCGAGCAGGAGGTGCTCGCGGCGCTGGACGCCGCGCAGGCAGACTTCGTCGCCGACCTGCCCTGGGGCCTGGACACCAGGATCGGCGAGCAGGGCATGGCGCTGTCCGGCGGCCAGCGCCAGCGGGTCGCGCTGGCCCGCGCGATCCTGGCCAGGCCCGCGGTGCTGCTGCTCGACGACCCGCTGTCAGCGCTCGACGTGCACACCGAGGCCAAGGTCACCCGCGCGCTGGAGGAGGTGCTGGCCGAGTCGACCGCGCTGGTCGTGGCGCACCGGCCGTCCACGGTCATGCTCGCCGACCGGGTGGCGCTGCTCGACCGCGGGGTGATCGTCGCCACCGGCTCGCATCGCGACCTGCTCGCCACCCAGGCCCGTTACCGCAGCCTGATGAGCGGCTCGGACGGCGCCGGCTCCGGCCTCGACGCGGCCGGGGACCAGGACCTGACGGAGGCCCGCCGGTGACCGGGGAGAGTTCAGCGAGCCAGGCCACCGCGCAGGCCTGGCGCGGCATCGCCGCCGAGGACGCCGATGACATCACCGCGAGCCTGTCCTCGCTGCTGCGCACGCGGGCCAGGCGGCTGCTGTACGACCTGCTCCGCCCGCACCGGGCCTGGTGCGCGGCGATCCTGCTGCTGATCACGATCGCCAACGTCGCGGCCCTGGTCGGGCCGTGGCTGGTCGGGCTGGGGATCGACCGGATCCCGCAGCTTGAGCACGGCACGCACGCCGGGTCCGCCGCCCGTTCCCCGTTCACCGGTTCGCTCATCGTGATCATCGTGGCGTTCGCGGTCACGGTCGCCGTCCAGGCCGTTGCCACGCGCACGTACATCGGCGCGATCGGACGGCTCGGCGCCGAGGTGGTCACCGATCTCCGGCGCCGACTTTTCGCCCACTTCCTGCGGCTGCCGGTGGCGTTCCACGAACGCTACACGTCCGGCCGGGTGATCTCCCGCCAGGTCTCCGACATCGACTCGATCTCCGACCTGTTCGAGGAGGGCCTGGACTCGCTGGTGTCCGCGGTGCTGTCGCTGGTGCTGGTCGGTGCCGGGATGCTGCTGCTCGACTGGCCGCTGGCGCTGGTCGTGCTCGTCGGCTTCGTCCCGCTGACCTGGCTCACGGTCTGGTTCCGGCGCGAGTCGGCGATCGCCTACCGGCGCACGAGGGAGACGATCGCGCAGGTCATCGTGTACTTCGTGGAGACATTCGGCGGGATCCGCGCGGTCCAGGCGTTCCGCGGGGAGCGCCGGAACCAGGCGATATTCGGCGAGCTCAACGCCAGCTACGCCGCGGCCAACCTTCGCTCGTCCCGGCTGATCGCGATCTACTCGCCCGGCATCACCCTGGTCGGCAACCTCGCGATCGGCGCCGTGCTGCTGTACGGCGGGCTGCGGGTGGTCGACGGCGACATGAAGGTCGGCGTGCTCGTCACGTTCCTGCTGTACCTGCAGCGTTTCTTCGACCCGCTGCAGGACCTGTCGCAGTTCTACAACACGTTCCAGTCGGCGGCCGCGGCGCTGGAGAAGATCTCCGGTGTGCTCGACGAGGCCCCGGCCGTGCCCGAGCCCGACGAGCCCGTCGCGCTTCCCGCCCCCGCGGATTCCGCCAGAAGCGGGCGGACCGTGCAATTCGACAGGGTGCGGTTCGGCTACCGGGACGCGCCCGTGCTGCCCGGCCTCGACCTGACCATCCCGGCCGGGCAGACCGTGGCCCTGGTCGGGGCCACCGGCGCGGGCAAGACCACGATCGCGCGGCTGATGGCCAGGTTCTACGACCCGGGCCAGGGCCGGGTGCTGCTGGACGGCGTCGACCTCAGGCAGCTGTCCGAGCGGAGCCTGCGCCACGAGGTGATCCTGATCACCCAGGAGAACTTCCTGTTCAGCGGCAGCATCGCGGACAACATCGAGCTGGGCAGGCCGGGCGCGACCCGGTCCCAGATCGAGGCCGCGGCCCGGGCCATCGGCGCGCACGAGTTCATCCGCTTGCTCCCGGCCGGCTACGACGAGCAGGTCGGCAAGCACGGCGGGCGGCTGTCCGCCGGGCAGCGCCAGCTGATCTCGTTTACCCGGGCGTTCCTCGCCGCCCCCGCCGTCCTGGTGCTCGACGAGGCGACGTCGCTGCTCGACATCCCCACCGAGCGGCTGGTGCAGCGGGCGCTGCGCACGATCCTGGCCGGGCGCACCGCGCTGATCATCGCGCACCGGCTGTCCACGGTGCAGATCGCCGACCGGGTACTGGTGCTCTCCGGCGGCCGGATCGTGGAAGACGGGCCGCCGGACACGCTGCTGTCGGACAACGGCGAGTACGCCGCGCTGCACGAGAGCTGGCAGCAGAGCCTTGCCTGACCTGCCCGTGCGCGGTCCCGGAATCTGCGCACCTACAAACCAGTCGGGCGGCAGGGATCCAGCTGGCGAAGGACATGCCGGGTGCGTGCGACGAAGTCGCGCTTTCCGAGCTCGCTGCCAAGGACGATGAATCTCACGGCATCGACGGCGAAGAGGCAGGTGGCCGTCGCTTTATCGTCGGCGGAGAGGCGGCGGCCGTAGCCGTCGAGAACCGCATCGGTGAGGTGCGGCTGGCCTGGCCAAAAGCCGATGATCATCCGGCCGATGTCGTTCATCCACGCGTCGGGCTGAGTCTCTTCGAAGTCGATGACCTGGACGCGGCCGTCGTCGATGATCCAGTTCCGGGGCGTGTAGTCGCGGTGGCAGGGGACCCTCTCGGGAGCGGGGAGGCCCGCCAGCGCAGTGATGCACCGCTGGGCGATGCCGGTTTCGGTGTCGCTGAGCAGGCCGGCGCCGCGCCGGGTCCACCGCTCGAGTTCGGCCTGCTTTGCGGTGGCGATGTCCTCCCAGGGCCCGAACGATTCGGCGCCGTGCAGCGCGCGCAGGGCGACGCCGGCGTCACGCCGGACGTTGTCGTCGTGCCAGTCCTGCCGTCCGGATGCGCGCAGCGCCGACACGACGATGGCGCACAGCGAGTCGTTGCGGGCGTGCAGCGCGGGAGCCCGGTCGCCGAGCGCGGGTACCCACCGCTGGAACGCGGCGACCTCGGTCGAGTACCACTCGCGATCACGGTGATGTTTGATGAACCAGCTCGAGCCGTCGCCGTCTTGGACTTGGTGCACGGACGATTTGCCGTCCGGCCATGACCGGTCGGCGACTTCCATGACCGGCGCAGGCAGCACAGTTGGTGCCCACGCCATGACAGCGGGATGCATGGGACTCCTCGCGAAGCTACCGCGAACGACGAGCGCCGGCATTGACGGGCGCCTTGGCCACAAGATCGTCGGCGTGGCTGTCGCGGGCCGTATCAGGGCTGTGCCTTGAGCGGATACGGTACCGGCCCCGTTCAGCGCGAAGTCCCTCAGCCGCAGCCGAAGGCCGGTGGTCAGGGAACCGGCGCGGGTGAGAACGTTTAGCTATGTCCACTGACAGCGCGCCGCCACCGCAGGATGAGCGTCATGCGATGACAGATGCGGCGACGGGAAGGGTCGTCTTGGTCACGGGAGCGGCGTCGGGGATAGGCCGGGCCTGCTCTGACCGGCTGGCGGCAGCCGGGTGGACGGTGATCGGCGCAGACAGGCGCGGCTTCGGCGAGACCGCCGGAGGTCCCGGGCCATCGCCTTCCCGGGCCGGCCCAGGATGGTCGGGAATCGTCATGAACGTCGACGATGAGCACGCCGTGCGGGCCGGCGTTTCCGAAGCGCTGCGCCGCCACGGCCGGATCGACGCGCTTGTCGCGGCGGCGGGCTGGAGCGTCGCTGGGGCGGCAGAGTTCACTCCGCTGAAGGATGCGCAGGCACAGTTCGAGACCAACTTCTGGGGGTGCGTGCGTGTGGTGCAGGCCGTGCTGCCGCAGATGCGCAGGCAACGCAGCGGCCGCATCCTCTTAATCAGCTCGATCGCAGGCCTGATCGGGCTCCCGTTCGGCGCCTACTACAGCGCGAGCAAGTTCGCGCTTGAGGGCTTCGGCGAGTCGCTGGCGCACGAGGTCGCACCCTTCGGGATAACCGTCACGCTGCTGCAGCCGGCCAACACCGCGACAGACTTCAGCCTCCGGATCTGCACCGATGCGGACGCCGACGGCGTTTACGCAACGGCGGCGGCCAAAGCAATCGAGGTAAGGCAACGCGGCATGGCGAACGGTGCCCCGCCCGCCCAGGTCGCCAGAACCGTGCAGCGGCTGCTCGAGTCTCCTCGGTCGCCGCGGCGGCGGTCTGCCGGCAAGGCGTGGGAACGGACCGGTGTGATAACCAAGCGGATCCTGCCGTTCCGGCTGTGGGAGGCCGGATCCAAGAAGGGCCTCGGCGTCGGGTGATGCGTGCCCGCCAGGGTCGTCGGGCCTAGGGGCTGGCGGGACCAGCGATACGCACGTAGCGGCAGCGCCGGTTCTTTGACCGCGGGCGAGGCCGAAGGGTGCCCGGCGACGCGGCGGGGTAGGGCGGTACGCCCCCGGCAAACGTTCGCTTACGGGCCTGACCTGCGGAGGCGCCGTCGCCGTGGCCGCGCCGGCAAACCGCAGGCAGAGCCCTGGGTTGTTGGTAGGCTGCCGTTCCGCTGTGTACACGTCTCGTCCTGCATGCCCGACAGCAGGCACTTTGCCTCGCCTGCCGAAAATGCGATGCTCAAAGGGAGGGGGTTCGGATGGCAGCTGACGACGTGCCGCGCTGGCCGGATCTCCCGCAGCAGGAGCGGTCCCGCCGCCGGATCAGCCCGGCGGTCCGAAAGGCCGCGGTCGGGGCGGGGCTGATCGGCTATTCCTGGTTCGCCGCGGGCACGGTGCCGTTTACCAGAAACGCGCTGCTGATCGTGCTGCTGCCCGGGGCCGTGCTGGCCGTGATCGCCTATGCCCGGCCGCCCAAGCGCGTTCCCCCGCCGCGCCGCCTGGACGTGAACGGCTTCACCTACTGGGCGATCGCGGTCGCGGCGCTGTTCGAATGGGAGGCGTCCGCGTTCAAGGATGGCGCTCCGTGGTGGCACCCCGCGCTCACCACCCTGATCGACCCGGCGCTCGGCTCGCGGCCGGTGAAGGCCGCCGGAATCATGCTCTGGCTGCTCGCGGGATGGGGGCTGGTGCGCAGGTGAGCCCCGAATGGTTACCCGCATCATCACGATCGTCGGGTTCTCGGCGGCGATCCTCACGCTTTTCGTGCTCGAGTTCCTGGCCCGGCGGAAGAACTCGCGGATACCCACGCTCGGCGGGTGGCTCGGCTATGTGATGCGCTCGAGGGCGGGCCGCCTGCTGATCCTGCTTGGCTGGCTATGGCTCGGCTGGCACTACTTCTCCCGGTAACCGGGAACAACTGGCGATCCGCTAGGCTGACGCCGTGATCACGCGTCGCAATAAGGTCAGCGCCAGGGCCGAAGCCGAATACGCGGCGGATGTCGCGCTCGCCGCTCAGTTCGATGACCTGCTGGCGCAGGCGCGGGAAGCCGAACAGACCTACCGCAAGGCACAGGCGCAGGCCAGGCCGGACGACGAGCTGTACCCGCTGGCCGTGAAGCTCGATAACGCGCTGACCGACGCGATGCGGTCCGCTTACGCGGCCCAGCGGGCCGAGATCGGCCCGCGCGGCTACGAGGACTGGATCTACCGCCGCAAGGCGAAGGCCAAGTCGGCCGTGCACGCCTGGACCGACGAGGCGGAGCGCCTGCTGACGCTGCGCGAGACGCACCGGCTCACCGGGATGCCGCCGGCGCCGCGCACCGACCTGCCCGGAGGCGGCGTCACGCACGTGCCCGCCATCGGGATCTGACCGGCCCGTCGGCCTAGTCACTATGTACCCCTGATTGCCCCCGCCCGGCGTAGTCATGTCGGCCGGGTGCACGGTATGCCCCGGGGCCGGCGTGGCGCCTTTCTGCCGTCCCTCCGCGCAGGCAGGCTGTTGCCGAAGGCGTTATCCGGGCCGGTGCAGGCCGGTTAACTTCTTGACTACGGATCGTGACGATGATCGTAACAATGGGTAGTACCTTCGTGCCAGAACGCGCACCGACGAAAGCTACAAAGGGTGATGCCGAAAACAGTCACAACGGGCCATGCCGTGCTCGGCTGTGCTGCTGGCACAGTAGCTTTGTAATCAAGAACACATACGAGGACTGACCAGGAGGCACGCGCATGTGCCCGCATACGCCACCGTGTCCGGACGCGAGTCGCCCGGACCGCGAGGCGGCCCGAACCATAATCAGCCACCCCGAGCAGGGCTGGAGCTTGCTCTGCAACGGGATAGTCGTTTTCGAGGACACCGGGGAACTGCTCCCCGATGGTGAGCCCATTGCTCCGCACCGCCCCACCGACCTGATCTGCCAGCCGATGCCCGCGGTCAAGCAAAAGGACGTACCCGCCAAGAACACGCATTCGCCGGCAGCGTAGCTAGTCGCCGCCCAGCGGCAGCACCTCACGCAGCCAGGACTCAACGGCCTGGCGAACGTCGTGCGGGTGCCGGGACAGGGTGTGCGTCTCCCCCGGCAGCACCACCACCCGGGACGCGTCCGCGCTGTCCGGGACGCCGAACGGGTCCCGGTCCCCGTTCACCACGAGCACCGGGCTGGCCTGGCGCAGTTCCGCCACCCGCGAGCGCTCCGGGCGGCCGGGCGGGTGCAGCGGGAAGGCCAGTGCCACGACCGCCCGCGCCCCCGCAGCCCGTGCGGTGCGGCAGGCCACGCGCGCGCCGTTGCTGCGGCCGCCCTGCACCAGCGGTACCGGGGGAAGTTCATGCCGCAGCGCTTCGATGATCTCCAGCCACGCCTCGTCCTGCCGGGCCGGTGAGCCGGGCGCTCGCCCGCCACGCACCCGGTACGGCTGCAGCACCAGGGCGACGGCAGCACCCAGGCTGGCCCCCGCCTGCGCCGCGGCCAGCAGGTCCGGGCTGCCCACCCCGCCGCCCGCCCCGTGGGTGAGCGCCAGCAGGAACGCCGGGCTGTCCGGCTGGTCAAGCTCGACCCGGGCCGGCCCGCTGCCTGTGCTGATCTCCACCCCGGGCAGCGTAGCCGCTCGGGCCGTGAGATCGCTGGTCAGGGCAGGTCTGCCACGCCGACGGCCTCGAGCTGCCCGGAGCTGTAGTTGCTTACCAGCAGCGTCCGGCCCCCGGGCTCCAGCGTCATCTCGCGCGGGAAGCCGCCCGCCGGAAGGTACCCGATCAGGGCAGGCCGGCCGGCCAGGGCCGCGGCGACGCCGACCACCGCCAGGCTCGATGTGGCACCCGGGGCGCTGAACCGGTTGGAGTCGGCGACCACGATCCTGCTGCCGCCGTCGACCAGCGCCAGTGCCACCGGGGCCTCGCCGACCTCGATGCTGGCGACGAGCGACCGCACCGGGTCGGTGAGCAGCCGGGACGCCGAGAACCCGAGCAGCCGGTCGCTGTCCAGCGCGGTCACCCACACCACGCTGCCGTCCGCCGAGGTGATCACCCGGACCGGGCTGCAGCCCGCGTCCACCGTGGCGGTCACGGCCGCCGCCGGGTCGGTCTCGGCCCGGCGCAGGTCGATGACCGCCAGCGTGCCCTGGCCTCCGGCCGCGAATCCGGTCGCGTACAGCCACCGGCCGTCCGGTGAGACAGCCAGCCCCACCGGGGAGGTACCCACCGGGATCATGCCAACGAGATCCGCCGCGTTAAAGTCCTTGGCCAGCGCCAGCTGCAGGTTGTAGACGGCGATCGAGGCCGAGTTCTCGAGGCTGACGAACGCGAACCGGTCGTCGGGCGACACCGCCACCTCGATGGCGCCATCGGGCGCCCCGCTGCCCAGCGTCCCGACCTGCGCGTCCGCCTCGCCGCGCTCGGCACGGCCGACGCTGACCACCATCGCGCCGTCGGTGTCGTCGGCAGCAAGCAGGTAGCGGCCGTCGTGGGTGAGTGCCTCACCGAACGGCTGTCCGGTCAGGGTTACCTGATTGACCATGCCCGGAATGCCGGACCGGCCTATCTGGAACACGCCGACCGCCCCGATGCCGGGCAGCGCGACAAAGGACCAGCGCCCGTCGGCGGTCACCACGACCCCGAACGGGCTGCCGGGCGCGGACTCCAGCACGGTGGGCACACCGGTCAGCCCGGGCGCCGGCGCCGTCGCGGTACTGCACCCGACGACGCCGGCCGGGACGACCCGCACCGGAGGCTCGTGGGTCGCCCCGCGGGTCGCGGGCGACCGGCTGCTGCCCGGATGCGTTCCGGCGGAGCAGGCGGCAACGGCGACCACCACCGCGACAGCAGCCGCGGTGGCCACGGCTGGCCTCACGTCCCTAAGGTAGGGATAATCAAGCAGGCCACCGGGAAAGGCCGCCCGTGGGCCCCGGCGACGTCCACCAGTAACGGCAGTTGCCGCACGCCTGCAGGCAGCCGACCGACGTCACGTTATATCCGGTCCCAGTCACGTTCATGGTCACGCCGTCGATCACGCAACTGCCGGAGACCGTACCCAGCGGGACGGACGGCAGCCAGGCGAACTGCTTGTCACGCTGGCGAGCCGGGCCTAAGCGTTCAGGATCTTCTTCAGGAACTGGCCGGTGTAGCTGTCATCGACCTGCGCGACTTCTTCGGGGGTCCCGGTCGCGATCACGTCACCGCCGCGGGAACCGCCCTCGGGGCCGAGGTCGATCACCCAGTCCGCCGTCTTGATCACGTCGAGGTTGTGCTCGATCACGATGACCGTGTTGCCGCCGTCCACGAGCCGGCCGAGCACCCCGAGCAGCTTGCGGATGTCGTCGAAGTGCAGGCCGGTCGTTGGCTCGTCGAGCACGTAGATCGTCCGCCCGGCGGACCGCCGCTGCAGCTCTGAGGCCAGCTTGACCCGCTGCGCCTCGCCGCCGGACAGCGTCGGGGCGGGCTGGCCGAGCCGCACGTAGCCGAGCCCCACGTCCACCAGCGTCTTCAGGTGCCGGTGGATGGCCGGGATCGCCTCGAAGAACTCGGCGGCCTCCTCGATCGGCATGTTCAGCACGTCGGAGATCGTCTTGCCCTTGTAGTGCACCTGCAGGGTGTCGGTGTTGTAGCGGGCGCCGTGGCAGACCTCGCACGGCACGTACACGTCCGGCAGGAACTGCATCTCGATCTTGATGGTGCCGTCGCCGGCGCACGCCTCGCACCGGCCGCCCTTGACGTTGAACGAGAACCGGCCCGGCTGGTAGCCGCGCACCTTCGCCTCGGTGGTCTGCGCGAACAGCCGCCGCACGTGGTCGAACACGCCGGTGTAGGTGGCCGGGTTGGACCTCGGCGTCCGGCCGATCGGGCCCTGGTCGACGTGCACGACCTTGTCCAGCTGCTGCATGCCGGTGACCCGGGTGTGCTTGCCCGGCACGATCCTGGTGCCGTTCAGCTCCTTGGCCAGCGCGCTGTACAGGATGTCGTTGACCAGGGTCGACTTGCCGGATCCGGATACCCCGGTGACCGCGATGAAGCAGCCGAGCGGGAACGCCACGTCAACGCCGCGCAGGTTGTGCTCGCTGGCGCCCTTGACCACGACTTCCCTGTTCTTGGAGCGCTTGCGGCGCTGTTTGGGCAGCGGGATCGACTCACGGCCGGTCAGGTACGCCCCGGTCAGCGAGTCCTTGCTCTCCAGCAGTTCCTGCACCGGGCCGGACACCACGATGTTGCCGCCGTGCTCGCCCGCTCGCGGCCCGATGTCGACCACCCAGTCGGCGGCGCGGATGGTGTCCTCGTCGTGCTCGACGACGATCAGGGTGTTGCCGAGGTCACGCAGCCTGGTCAGGGTTTCCAGCAGCCGGTGGTTGTCGCGCTGATGCAGGCCGATCGACGGCTCGTCCAGCACGTACAGCACGCCGACCAGGCCGGAGCCGATCTGGGTGGCCAGCCGGATCCGCTGCGCCTCGCCGCCCGCCAGCGTCGCCGACGCGCGGTCCAGGGTCAGGTAGTCGAGCCCCACGTCGAGCAGGAAGCCGAGCCGGGAGTTGACCTCCTTGAGGATCCGCCCGGCGATCTGCTGGTCCCGGTCGGACAGCTCCAGCTCGAGCAGGCGCTTGGCCAGCTCCCCGATCGGCAGCGCGCAGAACTCGGCGATCGACTGGCCGTCCACGGTCACCGCGAGCGACACCGGCTTCAGCCGCGCCCCGTTGCAGACCGGGCACGGAACCTCGCGCATGAACCCGGCGTACCGCTCCCGGCTGGAATCACTCTCCGCCTCGGAGTGCCGCCGCTCGATGTACGGGATCGCGCCCTCGAAGTTCGTGTAGTAGGAGCGCTCACGCCCGTACCGGTTCTTGTACCTGACGTGCACCTGCTTGTCGTAGCCGCGCAGCAGCGCGGTGTGGGCCGCGGCGGGCAGCCGCTCCCAGGGCGTGTCCACGGTGAACCCGAGCGCGTCGCCGAGCGCCTCGATCAGCCGCATGAAGTAGTCGCTGACGTGGCCGCCGCTCCACGGGCCGATCGCGCCCTCGGCGAGGGTCTTGGCCGGGTCGGAGACCACCAGCTCGGGGTCGACCTCCATCCGCGTGCCCAGGCCGGTGCAGTCCGGGCAGGCGCCCCAGGGCGAGTTGAACGAGAACGACCGGGGCTCCATCTCGTCAAAGGACAGGTCGTCGTACAGGCACGCCAGGTGCTCGGAGAACATCCGCTCGCGGTGCGGGTCGTCTTCCGGCAGGTCGACGAAGTCGAGCACGACCACGCCGCCAGACAGGTTGAGGGCGGTCTCCACCGAGTCGGTCAGCCTGCGCCTGGCCGATTCCTTCACATCCAGCCGGTCGACGACGACCTCGATGTTGTGCTTCTCGTACTTCTTCAGCGCTGGCAGGTCACCCGGGGCGCCTGCGCCCACGCTGTCCAGCCGGATGATGACACCGTCGACCCTGGCCCGGGAGTAGCCCTTGGCCTGCAGCTCGCGCAGCATCTCGCCGTACTCGCCCTTGCGGCCGCGCACCACCGGCGCCAGCACCTGGAACCTGGTTCCCTCGTCCAGCTCGAGCACCCGGTCCACGATCTGCTGTGGGCTCTGCCGCGCGATCGGCCGGCCGCAGATCGGGCAGTGCGGCTTCCCCACCCGCGCGTACAGCAGCCGCAGGTAATCGTAGACCTCGGTGATCGTGCCGACCGTTGAGCGCGGGTTGCGTCCGGCCGCCTTCTGGTCGATGGACACCGCCGGGGACAGCCCGTCGATGAAGTCCACGTCGGGCTTGTCCATCTGGCCGAGGAACTGCCGGGCGTACGCGGACAGCGACTCGACGTACCGGCGCTGGCCCTCGGCGAAGATCGTGTCAAATGCCAGGCTCGACTTCCCGGATCCGGACAGGCCGGTGAAGACGATCAGGGCGTCACGCGGCAGGTCAAGCGAAACGTCCTTGAGGTTGTGCTCGCGCGCACCACGGACGACGAGACGATCAGCCACTTTGTGCTCAGTCCTCCGGGTTTGACGGCGGTCTTCGGGGTCGGGTGGATGCTGCGCCATCGTATCCGGCGGGTCTGACAAACTCGGCGCGTTCGGCACCCCCGCCGCCGCCCGGGGCGATCCCGCGGGCCCGCGCCCGCCGCGCCGCGCGCATCCGCATTGCGGTAACCCGCAACCCGGTCCGCCGATTCCCGCCGCAGGGGGCACCGCGGGGCGGCGCGGTCCCGGTGACGCCGCCCGCTGCGGCCCGCCGGCGGTCAGCTGCAGGAGAGGCCCGGCGGCGCGTTATTGCTGCCGGTGTAGGTGGCGGTGAAGCCGACTATGGCCGTCCCACCCGGGGCCAGGGTGCCGTCATACGAGAGGTTGCTGACGGTCACGGCCTCCCCGGATTGCGTATCGCTGCCGTTCCACAGGTCGTTGATCTCCTGGTCGCCCGGGAACGTCCAGCTCGTGACCCAGCCGCTGAGCGTGCTGGAACTGGTGTTTGTGATCACGACCTGCCCCTGGAAGCCGCCGGACCAGCTGTTGACCAGCGAGTAGACGGCCGAGCAGGAAGACGTGCCGGCCGAGGGGCTGGAGCTGGCCGACGGGCTGGCGCTGGCTGACGGGCTGGCGCTGGCTGACGGGCTCGCCGGTGCAGTCGCGCCCGGCGACGCGCTGCCCGATATGTTCACCGAGAACGAGTTGGTCGCCAGGCCGGCCCCGCCCTGCCAGAGCTCGAACCCGGCCTCGATGTCGATGAGGTAACAGGAACTGGGCAGGTAGCCGCGGCTCACCGCATCCTGGGCCAGCGTCCCGATGTCCAGGTTGGTCACCGAGGTGGTGCCGCTGGTCATGTCGTACGTGATGGTGTTCCAGGTCGACTGCGCGCCCTCCCAGATGTCGTACGTGTTGCCGCCGACGGTGACGTCGCTGGCGATCGTGGAACCGAACGGCTGGACGCTGCCGTCGTGGTTGAGCCATACCATCAGCTCGGTGCAGTCGGGCTGGCCGGATGTGGTCGGCGTCTGGTTGAACCAGATGTCGTACGCCACGTCATAGGCGTTGCTGCTGCCCCCGGGCTGGGTGGTGCTCCAGCTCGTCGTCACCGTGCCCGGGGTGAGGCTGGAGACCACGATCGGGTCAGATGTCAGCCCGCCCGAACTGCAGTTGCCCCAGTGGCAGCCCTGGTATATCGACGGATAGGCGCCTGGCGACCCGTCGGTCGCGTTGTCGATACCCGAGTTCGCCACCGTGAAGTCGGCGTTGCCGTCGGTGCTGACGCACTCCGAGGCGCCGGAGTCGTATTCGTTGTTCTGGACGGTGTACGTCCCGCCATCCGCCGAGGCGGTCTGCTCCTGGCAGAGCGTGGCGGTCGCGGCCCGGGCGCTCGGGTCGGCGAGCCAGACGGCCCCGGCGCCGGCTAACGCAATTCCCAGCGCGGCGACGATCGTCAGCAGCGGCTTGGGTCGGGCCATGGTCGTGCCTCCTAAGAAAGTGTTGGCAGTGACACAGCTCCCCGGGGGTCACCGTACGCACCAAGCGTCACGGGCCGCCACCCCCCTGGGGGGCATGCCGGCCAGCGCCGGCGAGGAGCCGGCCGGCGGTCTCGGCGGCCGTCCCCTAAGCTGCCGAATTGGGCGTTACCCGCGCCACGCGGGGAGCTGCAGTTCCGCGGTGCGACACCTGCGACGGATGGAGAGACATGACTTACACAGGCGACGTCAGCGTCGGCGGGCCGGCCGACACCAGGGAACTTCCCGGGCTCACCATCACGAAGGTCTCCGTCGGCCCCATGGACAACAACGCCTACCTGCTGCGGTCCACCAGCACGGGGGAACTGCTCCTGATCGACGCGGCGAACGACGCCGATACCCTGCTGGGCCTGATCGGGGACACCCCGCTGGCCACGATCGTCACCACGCACCAGCACTTTGATCATTGGCAGGCGCTGCGGGCGGTCCAGCAGGCGACCGGCGCGAAGACCGCCGCCCATCCCGAGGACATCGGGCCGCTCCCGTTGACCCCCACCGACCTGGTGCGGCACGGCGACACGATCAGGGTGGGGGACGCCGAGCTATCCGTGATCCACCTGCGCGGGCACACCCCGGGCAGCATCGCGCTGGTCTACGACGCGGGCGGCGCGCTCGCCGACCAGCCGCACCTGTTCACCGGCGATTCCCTGTTCCCCGGCGGGCCCGGCAACACCCAGCACGACCCGGAGCGCTTTGGCCAGCTCATGGATGACCTCGAGGCGCGGGTGTTCGCCGAACTGCCGGACGGCACCTGGGTGTACCCGGGCCACGGCAAGGACACCACGCTCGGGGCCGAGCGCCCGCACGTGCCGGAGTGGCGGGCCCGGGGCTGGTAGCGGGCGGCGGCACCATGGACGCCCAGTATGACGTTGTTGTCGTCGGCGCCGGCCTGCTCGGCCTGGCGAGCGCGCGGGCGCTGGCCCGCCGAGGCCACGAGGTCGTCCTGCTGGAGCAGGGGGCCGAGATCGGGCATGAGGCCTGCGGCTCAAAGGGCAGCTGCCGGATCTTCCGGCTGGGCCACGACGACGCGCGGTGGGTCAGCATGGCCATGCGCGCCCGCGGGCCCTGGGCCGAGCTCGAGGACGAGTGCGGCCAGCGGCTGCTGCATCCGACGCCACAGCTCACCTTCGGCGGGCAGCTGGACGCGATCCACGACGCCATGCTCGAGGCGGGCGCGCCGCATGAGCTGCTGACCGAGGCCGAGGCGGCGGCGCGGTTCCCCGGCATTGCGACCGGTGGCCCCGCGATGCTGGAGCCGGAGTCCCGCGTGATCAGTGCCGACGCGACGCTCCGGGCGCTCGCGGCCGCGGTACCCGACATCCGCACCGGCACCACCGTGACCGGCATAGCGGACGACGGCCGCCGGGTGACCGTCCACACCACATCCGGCCCGGTCTCGGCCGGCGCCGCCGTGGTGTGCACCGGCCCGTGGACCACCGCGCTGCTCGCCGGGAGCGGCATCGCGGTGCCCTCCGAGGCCACCCTGGAGCAGGTCGGCTACCTCGCGACCGCGGGCGCGCCGGACCCGGCCTTGCCGATCCTGGTTTCCTACACCCGGCCGGAGCCCTACGCGCTGCCGGTGCCGGGCGCGGCGCTCTACAAGATCGGGTTCCATCGCACCGGGCCGGTGATCGACCCCCGCAGCCAGGAGCAACGGCCGGACAGCGACCTCACCGCGCTGCTGACCGGGCTGGCGCGCCAGTACCTGCCGGGCCTTGACCCCGTCCTGGTGCAGACCGAGCGCTGCGTGTACGACAACAGCCCGGACGAGGATTTCATCGTGGACCGGATCGGCCGGATCGTGATCGGCAGCGGCACATCCGGACACGGGTTCAAGTTCGGGCCGCTGCTCGGCGAGTGGCTCGCCGACCTGGCCACCGGCCGCGGCCCGGACCCCGCGGCCGGACGGTTCTCGCTGAGCCGGTTCGCCGCGGCCGGCGCTCACTGAACCAGGACGGCGTACACGATCACGTTGCTCAGGTAGTGCCCGGTCGCGTAGTCGAACGTGCCGCCGCAGGTGATCAGGCGCAGCTGGGCGTTGGGCTCCGGCCCGTACACGGCCTGGGTGGGGAAGCGGGTCTTGAGGTAGCTGTGCACGGCGGTCACCTGGAACACGGCCAGCGATCCGTTGGCCCGCCGCACGTAGACGCGGTTGCCCGGGCGCAGCAGCCGCAGCCGGAAGAACACCCCGGGCCCGCTCACCGAGTCGATGTGCCCGGCGATCACGGCCGAGCCGACGGCGCCGGGCCGGGCGCTTCCCGTGTACCAGCCGGCCACCGCCGTGGACGCGGGCACCTGCAGCGCGCCGGACGCGGTGATCCCGAGGCGGACCAGCGGGGTGCGCACGCCGATCGCCGGGATGACCAGGCCGGTCGGCTTCGGCACGAACTGCGGCGACGGCTGCGGCACCGGCGCCTGTTTGCCGACGGGCACCGGGACCAGCGTCGGCTTCCCCACCGGCGTCGCGGGGCGGCCGGTCCGGCTGGCCACCGTGAGCCCGGTGACGCTGGCGCCGACCACCAGGAGGCCGCCGATCAGCGCGGCGGCAGCGGCCGGCCGGCGCACCACCCGGATGGGCGAGATGTGCCGGCCGACTCGCTTCCTCAGATCACCGCGCATGCATAGCGGGGCGGCGCCGGCGGCGCAGCCGGAGCACCCCGCCGACCGCGACCAGCAGCCCCGCCGCTGCCGCGCCCGCCCATGGCAGCAGCGCCGCACCGGGGCGTGCCGCGGTGCCGCCGAACCCGGTCTGCGCGCCGCCCACCGGCATGACCTTGCTGCCCGACGAGTCCACCAGGCTGGTCAGCCCCAGGTGGCCCGAATCATCCAGCACGACGACGGTGTAGATGGTGTCGGCCGCGAACGTGAACGTGCCGCTCCCGTGCTCGCTCTCCCCGGTCGCCGTGACCGTGACCGTTCCCGGCGTGACCGCCTTGTAGGAGGTCACCGTCGTGAAGTTGAGATCGGTCCCGAGCGTTGTCGAGCCCGCGGTGACGGTGACCGAGGTCTGGTGCATCGACGCCTGGATCACCCGCACCAGCGCGGTGTTGCGCGCCATCGCCAGGCTGTCGTCGATCACCTGCAGCCGCAGGCCGGCCTCCGGCCCCATGCCCGCGACGGTGTAAGCATGGCCGCTGACCACGTCGATCGTGGTGGACAGCACCGGCTTGGAGGACGCCGAGGCGCCGGCGGCCCGCATCGCGACCGTGTACTCGCCGCTGGGCACCGACTCGTACGGTGACACCTCGCCGTAGGCGACGTGGTCCAGCACGACCATCGCGCTGGGGTCGCCGAACGAGTACAGATAGACGTCAACCGCTGGCGTGTTCGGCGACAGGTGCGCGAGCCTCAGGTAGCCGGTTCCGGTGGACGCGGACGCGGCCGTGGCACCCATTCCGAGCAGCCCGGCCAGGCCGAGCGCCAGCGCGGACGTGGTGACCAATCTGGTCAGCCACGCCGCCTTTCGTGACACATTCATGCTCCCCTCCCTGTTTTTGCTGCTGGCCGCTGGCCCTAGCCGCTCAGCAATCCCAGCGGGCTCGGCGCGGCGAACTCAATCCGCACCGCCTGCCGGCCGTTGGCGAGCCGCACCAGGGTCAGGCTGTTCGCCAGGTATGGCTGCTGCTGCGCTTGCAGCAGCGCGATCACCGAACGCAGGTATCCCCTCTTCGCCTTCGCCGGGGCGACCAGCTCGGCTTCGCGCAGCGGCGCGCCCGCGCTGGCACCGGGCCCCGAGTCACCGAAGGCGACGACGCTGACCGGGCCCTGGCCGGACAGCGTGGCGATCGTGATCAGCAGCCGTGAGTCGACCCGGCCGGTGGCGAGCTGCTGTCTCGCGGCGCCGGTCACGGTGACCCGGGGGTTGCGGAGCAGCTGCCGCCCGACGCTGATCCGGGACAGCTCGTCGGCCTTGAGCGCCGCCAGGTACGAGGCCGCGCCCCCAGCCGCGTATACCCGGACGTCGATTTGGGCGGACCCGGAGCCGAAGCTGGCGATCACCGTGGGTGCGTAGACGGTTGTCAGCCGGCTGCCGAACAGGCTGCGCACGGCCGCCGTGGCCACGATGACGGCCGAGCCGAGCGGATCGCTTGTCCCGGGCCCGAGCGTCATCAGGTCCCCGGCCGGGAACCCCTTGGCCTGCAAACCCGCACACATGGCGGGGTCGCACGAGACCACGGCGCTGTGGCTGACCTGTGCCGCGATCCACGCCGCCGCTTGCTGTCTGGCGACCGCCGCCGCCCGCACGGCGGTGCTCGAGGTCCCGCCGGCGCCCTGGTCGGCCGCGCTCGCCTGGCCTCCCTTGCGGAGCAGGGCGACGGTCAGCCCGCCCGCGGCGAACACGATCAGCGCCACCACGATCGCCGCGGCAACGCGCCATCCCCTCCTGCGCCGCTCGACCCACAGCCGCAGCGTGGTGCCGACCACGGCACCCCAGGAGGGCGGGATCTCCGAGCCCGCCCGCGCCGCCACCGGCTGCGCGGCCTGGCGCTCGATCTGCGAGCCCGGCCGGACCGCGACC
>JASHOI010000482.1 GCA_030041195.1 Streptosporangiaceae bacterium
CCGGCCGCGGGCCAGACACCAGCCCTCACCTGGCCGCGAACCGGGCGCTGCCCCCCGCTCCCGCCGAGCCCGACACCGCTCCAAGCCAGGCGGTCCTGCCCAAGAGGCGTGCCGCCCCGGGACCTGCTGCTGCCGGGCCGGACACCGGCCCTGGCCAGCCGGTCTTGCCGGCACGCGAGCGGCCCGACTCGGGAGCCGGCACGCACCTTGGCTTGCCGCGCCGCGTCCGCCAGGCGAACCTGTCCCCGCATCTGCGCAACACCTCGCCGACGGCGGGGCCGGCCCGATCCCGCGATCTCGAAGCCCGCTCCCCGGAACAGGCGAAGAGCTTGCTGGCGTCGTTGCAGAGCGGGTGGGAGCGAGGCCGGCAGGCTGACGTGCCAGACTCAGAGCCCACCGCCGGCCAGCAGAACGCCTGGGACGGGCGGGACGCGAGCGATGGCGCGCGGGAGGGAACGCAGGAGGCGTGATGGACCCGTTCGGAACGACCTCGGCCGGCCAGGAGCTGAGCTGGCTGCTTGACGATCTCGCCGCCCGTATAGAAGACATCCAGCAAGCCGTGATCTTGTCGCGTGACGGCCTGACCATCGCCGCCTCGCAGAGCCTGAGCCGCGAGGACGCCGAGCGCCTCGCGGCGCTGGCCGCGGGCGTGCAGAGCCTGGCCAGAGGGGCGGGCGAGCACTTCGGGCTCGGCGAGGTCCGTCAGACGATTATCGAGCTCGAACAGGCGTTCCTGTTCGTGACCGCGGCCGGGCACGGCAGCTGTCTCGCGGTGATGTGCCCGGCCAATGCCGACGCGGGGCTGATCGCCTATGAGATGGCGATGCTCGTCAAACGCGCCGGCCCGCACCTCGTCGCGCAGCCAAGGCTCGCGGTCCGCCAGACACCGTTTGAGTGAACCAGCCATGCGCCGGTACAACAGGTGGCTCGACCGGGAAGCTGGCCCGGTCGTTCGCCCGTACGCGCTGACCGGTGGCCGGACCGACCCCGCCGACAACAGGGTGCTCGATCTGATCGCGGTCATTGCAGCGTCCGAGCCAGCCCCCACGCCGGCGGAGTCGCCGGGGCTCAGCCCGGAGCACCGTAAACTGCTCGGTCTGTGCCAGCTTCCCGTCACCGTCGCCGATGCCGCAGCCGACATGGCGCTGCCGCTCGGCGTGATCCGCGTCCTGCTCGCCGACCTGATCCAGCAAGACATGATCACCGTGCTGCCGCCGCGAACGGCACGCCCCCAGGTGAGCACCGATCTGCTCAAGGAGGTGCTCGATGGGCTCCGATCCCTCTGACGACACCGGTTCGGGCAGCACCGCTGACGGGGGCCTGCTCACGCCCTTCAAGATCCTCATTGCGGGCGGGTTCGGCGCGGGTAAGACCACGCTGGTCGCCGCGATCAGCGAGATCCGGCCGCTGCGCACTGAGGAGGCGCTGACCCAGGTCAGCATCGGCGTAGACGATCTCAGCGGGGTCGGCGGCAAGACGACCACGACGGTGGCGATGGACTTCGGCCGGATCACCATGGGCAAGCACCTTGTGCTTTACCTTTTCGGCACCCCGGGCCAGGACCGCTTCTGGTTCATGTGGGACGACCTGTCCTACGGTGCTCTCGGAGCCGTCGTTCTCGCCGATACCCGCCGGCTCAGCGACTGCTTCCCGGCCGTGGACTACTTCGAGCGCCGCCAGCTGCCGTTCATCGTGGCGATCAACGAGTTCGATGGCGCCCCACGCTACGATCCCGACGACGTCCGCATCGCGCTCGATCTGGATCCCTGCGTTCCGGCGCTGATATGCGATGCCCGCCAGCGCGCCTCGGTCAAGCAGGTCCTGATCGCGCTCGTCCAGCACGTCCTGTCCCGCACCTCCGACGCGGAGGAGGACGCGGAGGAATTTCGCGAATCGGGCGCGGCCAGCAGGCCGGGCGCGCTCGGCCTGCCGTCGTTATCCGGCCGCGTCCCGGAAAGGCCCGCTGTTCCCCGGGTGGTAGCACGGGGACCGTGGTCGGGAATGCAATAACTTACCATTCAGTAACGCATGAGGGTTCTAAATAGGACCAGCAACCTTATTATCGGGCAAAACATCCGTGCAAGATGCGCAAGGCAATGTGCGCATTAATACCAGCCTGACCTGAACTTGGCCGGTTTTGGTAGTGATCTTCGTTACAGGCTGTTAAGATCACAAACCTTCCACCGGAGTCGCCCCGACAACAGCAAAGTTCGCTGGTCACTTCTCACTCCGAGGCCACAGCCATGCGTTTGCGTAGCCTGTCGATACGCCTGAGGATCCTGCTGCTCGTTGCCATCCCGATCCTTTCCCTGATCGGGCTGTACGCTTTCGCCGCGACGATTACCGCCAGTGATGCCATCAACCTGGCCAGATCCAGGACGCTGAAGGACACCATCGGCACGCCGACCGGCAACCTCGAGGGAGCGATCGGCCTCGAGCGACTGCAGGCAGTGGCCTACCTGGCCGCCCCGATACCGTCCAACTTGGCTACGCTGCGGGCACGGGAGACCAGCACCCAGGCCGCCGAGCACGCGTTCTCCGCCGCCGCCGCCAGCAGCACGGGCAACGCCTCCGCCGGCGAGAAGCAGGCGATCGCCGGTTTGATCAAGGTTTTCGCTGGCCTTCCGGCGCTGCGCTCCCGGATCGCCACGGTGACCATCAGCAGGCCGCAGGCGATCAGCGCGTACGACAACGTCATCAACGCCGCAGACTCCGTGCTCGACCAAGCGATCCTGGAGGAGAACAACATCTCGCTGGCGACCCAGACCCTGGCCCTGGTCAGGATCAGCCAGGCCGGAAACCTTCTCGGGGACGAGGACGCGCTGATCGACGGCGACACGATCGCGCGGACGTTCTCCGTCGCCGACCGCCAGGAATTCGCCCAGCTCGTCGGCGCCCGCCGCGCCGTGTACGCGGCGAACCTGCAGGACCTCGAGCCGGGCTACCGGGCCTACTTCACCAGGGACGTCAACCCGCGGGCACTGGCCGCCCTGACCGCGCTCGAGAACAAGATCATGAGCGACAACCACCCGGGCCGCGTCGCGCCGGTATCGCTCCCGGACTGGAACCTGGCGGTCGGCACCGTCGGCGCCGGGATAGACAATGCGAGCGAGCAGGTCGCGACCGAGCTGACGGTGCGCGCACAGCCGGTCGCCAACGCGACCTTCCTGCGGCTCTATCTGGTCGGCGGGCTGGGGCTGCTGGCCGTGATCCTCTCGATCGTCATGTCCGTGTGGATCGGCCGTGGCCTGGTGCGGCAGCTTGCCACACTCCGGCGGTCCGCCCTCGACCTGGCCAACAACCGGCTGCCCAGCGTGGTGCAGCGGCTGCGCACCGGCCAGGACGTCGATGTATCCGCTGAGGCACCGCCGCTGGAATCAAGCCCAGACGAGATCGGGCAGGTCAGAGACGCCTTCAACGCGGTGCAGCGGACGGCGGTGGAAGCTGCCGTCGACGAGGCCAGGCTGCGGCGCGGCGTCAGCGACGTCTTCCGTAACCTGGCCAGGCGCAGCCAGTCGCTGCTGCACCGCCAGCTCGCACTGCTTGACGCCATGGAGCGCCGGGCGAGCGAGCCCGAGGCGCTCGAGGACCTGTTCCGGATCGACCACCTCACCACCCGGATGCGCAGGCACTCCGAGGGTTTGATCATCTTGTCCGGTGAGTCTCCCGGCCGAGGCTGGCGCAACCCGGTGCCGTTCATCGACGTGCTGCGCGCGGCAGTGGCCGAGGTCGAAGACTATCCCCGGATCAGGGTCACCGTCGGGACTCCCGCGGCGCTGGTCGGCCCCGCCGTGGCCGACGTCATTCACATGATTGCCGAGCTCGCCGAGAACGCGACGCTCTACTCCCCGCCCAATACCCCCGTCCGGGTCCATGGCGACGTGGTGGGGCGGGGATTCGCCATCGAGATCGAAGACCGCGGCCTCGGCATCAGCGATGAGAAGATGGCCGAGATCAACAACAACTTCGCGAACCCGCCGGAGTTCGACCTGTCCGGAAGCGAGCAACTCGGCCTCTTCGTCGCCGGGCAGCTTGCCAAGCGGCACGACATCAGGATCACCGTGCAGGGGTCTCCCTTCGGCGGTACCACGGCCATCGTGCTGATCCCGAAGGCCCTCATCGTCGACGAGGGCGCCTACGACAGCGATGCGCCGTCGCTGCCGGCCACCGCCGAGCGGCCGCTCCGGCTCGCCAGCCGGCACCCGGTCCGGAACAACGGCATGATCGCGGAGCCTGCCGCACTGGCCCGGCCGAGCGCGCTGATGCCGCCCGGCGAGTCGGTGCCGGGAACGGCGACCGGCCTGCCCGCGGCCGACCGTCCGGCGACCGACTTCCCCGCGACCGGTGACTTCCCGGCGGCCAGCCTGCCCGCCGCCGACTTCCCCGTGGCCGGCGATCTCCCCGCGGCCGACACGGCCGACTCCGGTCCGGCGGCGGCCGACATCCCTGCGGCCGACACTCCCCCGGCCGGCCTCCCAACAGTCGACTTCCCAGCGGACATCCCGGTGGCCGACGCGCCGGAGGCCGACGTGCCGGACGCCGACGTGCCGGACGCCGACATCCCGCCGACCGCGGAGCGGCCGGCCGACACGCCGCCCGGCCGCATCACGAGGCCATTCGCCGTGCCGAGCATGCCCAGCGTCGCGGCTGGTCCCGGAGGCCCGGCGACCCCGTCCGGCACGGTGCCACCGGCCGCGCCGGCGGCTCGGGAAGAAGAGGAAAGCCTGTTCACGCCGCGCCGCCCCCGCCAGGCGGCCGCGTCGGCCAGCGGCGTGTTCCCGTTCGGCACCGAGGAGCCGAATTCCTATCCGGACGGCCCCGGCACCTCCGATCAGCGGGTCGACACGGACGAGCTGGCCAAGCTCGGCCTGCCCGTCCGGGTGCGCCAGGCGAGCCTGGCCCCGCAGTTGCGTGACCGCGGGCCCGGGACCGACGGAGCGGACAGGACAGCGAGCGCGCCGTCCCCCGAAGCCGCGCGGAGCATCATGACGGCGCTGCAGCGAGGCTGGGAGCGCGGCCGCTACATATCCGGGTCAGTGACGCCGCCTTCGGACACGACGCTGAACACAGAAACCAGCGGCAACGGCGACGAGCAGGACAGCGATCAGTGACGCCGCGAGACGGTCGCGGCGCCGGGAACGTCAAAGGGGGATCATGTGAGCCAGGCCAGCGAGCTTGACTGGCTCCTCGACGACCTGGTCGCCAGGGTCGTCTACATCAGCAAGGCCGTCATCCTGTCCAGAGACGGCCTTACGATCGGCGCCTCGGCCAGGCTGAGCAAGGAGGACGCGGACCACCTCTCGGCGGCCGCGGCCGGATTCCAGAGCCTGGCCAGGGGCGTGGGGCGGCACTTCGGCGGCGGTCCAGCCCGGCAGATCATCATCGAGATGGAGTCGGAATTCCTGTTCGTGACCGCCGCTGGCGAGGGCTCCTGTCTCGCCGTCCTGGCGTCCTCGTCTGCCGACGTCGGCCTCGTCGCCTACGAGATGGCGGTTCTCGTCAAGCGGGTCGGCGAACACCTCGCCGTCAACCCCCGGCCCGTTGGCTTCACCGCAGAGACGAAGTGACCTGGCGTGCCCCCCGCAGACGACAGGTGGCTTGACCATGAAGCCGGGCCGGTCGTCCGCCCCTACGCGCTCACCGGCGGCCGGACACGCCCGAGCGGCGAAGAGAGCTTCGACCTGATGGCGATGATCACCGCCGTCCGCGGAGCAAATGTCAGCACCTACGATCTGGAGCCGGAGCACCTCACCTTGCTGCGCTTGTGCCGCCTGCCGGCCTCGGTGGCCGACCTCGCCTCCGAGATGGACCTCCCGCTGGGCGTGGTCCGCATCCTGCTATCCGACATGCGTGACCGGGGGCTGGTCAGGGTCTATCACCCGGTGCCCACGCGGCTGGCCGACCCACAGCTGCTGAGGGAGGTGGCAGATGGGCTACGCAGGCTCTTATCCGGGCAGCCCGGAGACCCCCAGGGAAGCGGTCCCGGTCGCGATCAAGATCCTGGTCGCCGGGGGGTTCGGAGCTGGCAAGACCACGCTGGTCGGCTCGCTGACCGAGATCAGGCCGCTGCGGACTGAGGAGAACCTGAGCGCTCCCGGCATGCAGGTGGACCTCACCGACGGCGTGGAGAGCAAGACCACCACGACGGTGGCGATGGACTTCGGCCGCATCACGATCAGGGAAGATCTCGTCGTCTATCTCTTCGGCACGCCGGGCCAGAAACGGTTCTGGTTCATGTGGGACGAGCTGGCACTCGGCGCGCTGGGCGCGGTCGTGCTGGCGGACACGCGGCGGCTGGCCGACTGCTTCCCCTCCGTGGACTACTTCGAGCAGCGCGGCACGCCGTTCATCGTGGCGGTGAACTGCTTCGACGGGGCGAGGCGCTTTGCTCCGGAGATCGTCAGATCCGCGCTCAGCCTGAACCTCGAGGTGCCGGTCGTGCTGTGCGACGCGCGCCAGCGCGCATCCTGCCGCGACGTCCTCGTCACCCTCGTCGAGCACGCGATCCGGCTGCTCACCACCAGTCCCGACCCGGTCAGCTCCGCCAGATGAGCACGAGGGCGCAGTCGTCCGAGCTCGCGCCGGGCGCCTGCATCGCCTGGACGAGCCTGTCGGCACCTGCCCCGAACCCCGACGTCACAAGCAGGTCGGCCTGGCCGAGCAGCCGGTCGATCCCGGCGTCGATGTCCCGTCCCGGTGCCTCGATCAGGCCGTCGGTGTAGAGCATCAGGGCATCGCCGGGCCGCAGCGTGCCGCGTTCCGGCATGCTCCGCAGGTCACCGACCACGCCGAGCACGATCCCCCGCGCCCGGGTGAGCCGCCAGGTTCCGCTGCCCGCCTCGAAGTGGGCTGCGGGCGGGTGTCCGGCGGAGTCGACGACGTAGTCCCCGGTGGCCAGGTCGAGTGAGAGGTGTACAGCGGTCACGAACCCCTCGGTCGCGGAGCCACGGCGCAGATAGGCGTTGCATGAGGCAAGGAAGTCCCCGGCGGGAACCGAGCCGAGCAGGCCGCCGAACGCGCCAGACAGCAGCAGCGCCCTGGTTCCGGCGTCGATCCCCTTGCCCGCGACGTCGACCAGGGCCAGCTCGAGCGTCTTGCCATCGCACGCCGACACCAGGAAGTCGCCGCCGAACGAAGCCCCGCCGGCCGGCTTCAGCACCGAGGCCGACCGCCATCCGTCCGGCAGATCGGGCAGCCTGCCCTGGGCGCGGATCCGGTCCCGCAGCTCGATCAGCATCCGGTCGCCCCGCAGCCCCAGCACGCCCAGCTTCGCCCGGGCCCTTGCGAGCGCGTCCGCGAAGATGATCGTGACAACGACCGTGGCGATGATTCCCGGCCCGGCCTTGCCCATCAGCGCGTCGTAGCCGAGCGCGAGGGCGACGAGGCAGAACAGGATCCGCAGCGCCCGCGGCCAGAGCAGCAGGCCGCCCGCCAGCAGCGGCAGGATCATCACGCCCGGCGAGAACCAGAATTCCGAGACGTGAACGGCCGCCACCCCGATGACGACGACGAGGACAGCGAGCACGAACGCGAGCCGCCGGTTCCTGGTGATGAACTGCCGCAGCACCAGGCCACGCATCCGCCGCGCCGCGGCGAGAATCGCGGTCGCGAACCGATGCGGGACAACACGAACCATCTTGCCGGGCACTGTACCGGTATCTCAGCATTACGGCACGTCCCCGGAGCGGGCGGATATTCGGTCGCGGCGCCCGGGCCGCGCCAGGTATGAATCAAGGTATGCCTGCCGGCTACCCAATCCGCCCGATCAGCGAGGCCGAGTTCCGCGCCTTCTACGCGGTGATCGAGCACGCGTTCAACTCCTCCTATCCGACCGAAGCGGAGCTGCGGCACGATGTGCTGGTCATCGAGTTCGACCGCACGCTGGCGGCCTTTGACGGCACCGAGATGGTCGGGACGGCGGCCGCGCTCACACTGCCGATGACGGTGCCGGGCGGCGCCGCCGCGGTCGCCGGGGTCACCGCCGTCGCCGTGCTGCCCTCGCACCGGCGCCGCGGGATCCTCACCAGCCTGATGCGCCGGCAGCTCTCGGATGTCCGCGATCGCGGCGAGGCCGTCGCCGCGCTGTTCGCGTCGGAGGCGGCCATCTACTCCAGGTACGGTTACGGCACCGCAACCGGCGAGCTGGATCTCACGATCCGGCGCGGCGAGGGCAGCATGCCGGCGCTGGCTGCCGCACCGGGCGGCCGTACCGCCCTGGGGAACGTGCCCCGGCTGCGGATCGCCGAGCCTGGCGAGGCCACGGCCGAGCTTGGCAAGGTCTACGAGTCCGTGCTGCGCGAGCGTCCCGGCATGATCGCAAGGGACGGCCGCTGGTGGGAGCAGATCCTGTGGGATCCGGAGCATCGCCGGTCCGGGAACAGCCCGCTGCGCTGCGTGATCGCCGAGGACGACCAGGGCCCGCGCGGGTACGCGCTGTTCTCGGCGAGACCCGAGTGGTCCGACGGAATCCCCGGCGGCGTGCTGCACGTGCGGGAGCTGATGGCCACCGATCCCGCGGCTTACGCGGCCGTCTGGAACGACCTCCTCAGCCGGGATCTGGTCGGCGAGGTCGTGGCCCGGACGCGGCCGGTTGACGAGCCGCTGCTCTACCTGCTCGCCGACCCGCGCCGGGCCCGCCCGCGCGTATCGGACGGGCTCTGGGTCCGGCTGGTCAGCGTGCCCGAGGCGCTCGCGGCGCGGCGTTATTCGTGCCCGGTTGACACGGTCATCGAGGTCACCGACGAGGAGTTCGCCGAGAACGAGGGACGGTGGCGGCTGCAGGCACCGGGCCCGGAGTCAGCCGAGCGCGCGACCTGCGAGCGGACGTCGCGAGCCGCCGACGTTACCGTGCCGGTGCGGTCGCTGGGCGCTGCCTACCTGGGTGGCACCAGGCTCGGCGCGCTGGCAGGCGCGGGGCTGGCCGGCCAGGCCAGGCCGGGCGCGATCGCGGCGCTGTCCACCGCGCTGTCCTGGGAGCCCGCGCCCTGGAGCCCGACGCTCTTCTGACCTGGCCGCGTGCGAGACTGGGGCCATGCGCGGGATGAAGATCACAGTGGACGCGGCGATGCGGGCCAGGGATGTCTCACGGCCGCGCCCGGAGGATGAGGCACTGGCGCGGGCGAGCGAGCCGCCCGACCCGAAGCCGGCCGGGCCCGCCGAACCGGCCGCCGACGCCACGCCCAGGCCCGGCCACGGACGCCGCCGCCGCAGGCACCGCTGAGGCGCCGCCGCCGGAAGCAGTGCTCAGGCTCCGTCGCCGTTATCGGCCGGGAGACCCGGCCTGTCGGCCGCGCGCCGCTGCTCACGGAGCCATGGGGCGGCCGCCATCGCCCGTTTGGCCTCGTCCTGCCAGTAGGCGATCTGCTGATTGCAGTGCGCGTCGAGCCACCGGATCTGGCTGGCGGCCCAGCCGAACAGCGCCAGCGACGCGATGGCGGCGCCGATCAGTATCCCGGTAAGCATCGCGAACAGCTCCACCTCAGGCCATCCTGCGTTCCGCGCCCGCTGACCGGCGACCGAGCAGATCGTTCACCGCCTGTTCCAGCGATCTGCTCTCAGCACGACCGGTGCTCTGCAGGCAGCCGACGATCAGGGCGAGCGCACCGATGCCGAGCAGGGAGCGCTGGCCTTCGAAATCGACCGCGCGGGTGGACGGGTCGGCCAGGGCCCGCATAGCCAGGCCGTCGGCGAGCGCGGATAGCAGGACGATGCAGTCATCGATGGTGACACCCGGCCTGACACGGAGGCTACGGGAGTGCAGAAAGTCCTCGCACGACTTGCGCCACAGCGGCCCGGCTTCCCCGTGCCGTTCGGATATTGCCTCGCGGATCACCGGATCGCCCTCGGCCTCGGCCGCCGCTATGAGTCCGAGCCGGAACATCGGGCTGGTCAGCAGCCTGGTCATCATCAGTGAGCCCAGATGATGGATGCCGCGCACCGCGTCCTGGCCGTCTACGATCTGGTCGATCGCGTCGGCCACCTCATCTTCGCGCACGCCCGAGTAATAGTGCGATGCCGACAGGCCGAACCGCAGCACGTCGGCGACGAAGGCGGACTGGTGCCGCCATCGTTCGCGCATGGTGGAGACCCGGCCCACCCGGTGGAACGGCGGCGGGTTGCGGCCGACCTCGGCCGCCACCGCGCGCTGCGACAGGAAACCCAGCACCGGGCGTTCGATGGAATTGTCGTCGTCCCGGTCAGCTGGTCTCCGGCTCGCACCCGGGCCGAGGTGGCGCTGGATCAGCCGGACCGCAGCGGCCAGGTAGGCGGCGGTGACCGGATCGTTGGCCAGCCTCCGGCGGGAGAACGACGTCCGCCGGTTCAGGCCGCGCAGGATCTTGGACAGATCCTGGTTGTACGGGTAGGGAAGCTCCTGCTTGAGGGTCTTCACGCCCCGGCGGCGCGGAGTGCTGTCGCTGTTCATGCCCTCATGATGAGCGCCCGGTCCCGGGCCGGATAGGCGCGCAGTCGCGCGGTAATCGGTAACTACGTCAAGACCGCCGGGATCATGGTTCCAGCGTGACCCCGAGCAGCTCGGCGTAGCGGGCGACCATCATGTCGCGGCCCTTGGCCTCGGCGACCATCTCGGAGCTGATCAGCTCGTCCACGCCGGGCCGCTGGCCCGAGCCGCCACCCGGCCCGATCGGCACCATGATGCCCGGAGCCGTCCGCTCGTGCCGCCTGAGCTCGCCGTCCCCGGTGATCAGCGCCCGGATGTTGTCCGCGACGACCTGCGCCTGCCGGCTGGCGGCACCGGCCATCTTGTGGTCGGCGGCCGACACGTCGCCGACCGCGAACACCGTCTGCTGGCCGACGACCTGCAGTGACGGCGTGACCTCCACGAACCCGTCCGGCCTGCGCGCGGTGGCGAGCTCGCCAACCAGGTACTCGCTGGCCGGGGCGACGCCGTAGCAGCGGAACCAGATGTCGGCGGCCACCGCGTTCCCGGCCTGCGTGGCGACCGTGAAGGCCTGAAGCTCGCCCGGGGGCGTCGGCGGGACGTGCTCGCGCAGCCGCGTGGAGAGCAGCAGCTCAACCCCGAGGCCGCTGAGCTGGCGGCGAAGCTCCGCCTTGAGATCGGGCCGGAACCTCTCCCCGAGCACGTCATCGGCGACGTCGAGCAGCAGCACGTGCTTGTCCGGCCAGACGGCCTTGATCTCGCCGGCCAGCTCGATGCCAACCGGCCCGGCGCCGAGCAGCAGCACTCGCCGCGCCGTGCTCAGCGCCGCGTGCGCCGCGCGGACCTTGTCGTGCGCGACGGCGGTCAGGTCGACGTCGCTCTTGGCCGGGAACGGGTAGCCGGAACCGGTGGCCAGCACGATGTAGTCGGCCCGGATCTGCTCGCCCGAGGCCAGCGTGACCCGGCGGGCGTCGACCTTGACCGCGCGGTCGCGGATCACCCGGCCGCTGGCGAGCAGCCGGTCGTAGGGCAGGTAGATCCGCGGCAGCCAGGACGGGTCCACCAGTGCGCGGAGTGCGGCGACGTTGTGCACGAAGGCGTCTTTCGGCTCGACGAGCACCAGGTCGGCCACGTCATCCAGCGCCTTGGCCACGTTGACTCCGCCGTAACCGCCGCCGACAACGACCACCGTCGGCTTGTCCCGTGCGGGCCCGGTCATGGACGTCTCCCTGCGGGCAAGATGCGCTGCATGACAGACAGTATGTCCGACAGAGGATCTGCGTGGCAAATCTTCATCATCACTGATCAGGTAAGCTGAGCGCCATGAGCGCCGCGGCCCGATCGCATCCCCCCGCCGAAGCCGGCCAGGGCTGCGGCTGCGGTGGCGCCCTGAGCGACGACCTCGGGTGGGCGCTTGGCGTGGTGTCCCGCAGCTACGCGAGGGCAGCGACGGCCGTGTTCGCGGAGCTTCCCGGAGGCCCGCGCGGCTACCAGGTGCTCACCGCCTCCTGCCGCGGGGAGCCCGGCAGCCAGCTGGAGCTCGCCCACCACCTCGGGGTCGACCGCACCGTGATGACGTACCTGCTCGACGACCTGGAGGGCGCCGGGCTCATCGAGCGGCGCCCCGACCCCGCGGATCGCCGGGCCCGCCGCGTCGTGGCGACCGCCGCGGGCCGGGACCGGCTCGCGGATCTGGGCCGGCGGCTGCGGGCCGCCGAGGACAACGTGCTGGCAGGCCTCGGCAGCGACGATGACCGACGGGCCTTCCGCGCGCTGCTGCGGCAGCTCGCCGCGCACGCCGACGCCCAGGATCCCGTGCCAGCCAGCTGCTCGGTGGCCACCCAGGTCCCCGCCGACCTGCCCGGCGCGGGCTGACCCGGCGGCTCACCCGCCCAGGTAGGCCAGCACGGCGAGGACCCGCCGGTTGTCGTCCTCGGACGGCTGCAGTCCGAGCTTGAGGAAGATCGACGCGGTGTGCTTGGCGACCGCGCGCTCGGTGATCACGAGCCGGGCCCCGATGGCCGCGTTGGAGCGGCCCTCGGCCATCAGCCCCAGCACCTCGCGCTCGCGCGCGCTGAGCGCGGCCAAGGCGCCGTCACCGCCGTGGTTGCGGTCCAGCAGGCGGGCGATGACCTCCGGATCCATCGCGGTGCCGCCGGCCGCGACCCGGTGCAGCGCGTCGACGAACTGCGCGCTGTCGAACACCCGGTCCTTGAGCAGGTAGCCGACACCGCCGGCGCCGTCGGCCAGCAGCTCGCGGGCGTAGAGCTGCTCCACGTACTGCGACAGCACCAGCACCGGGAGCCCGGGCACCTCACGCCGTGCGGCCAGGGCCGCGCGCAGGCCCTCGTCGGTGAAGGTGGGCGGCAGCCGGACGTCGACCACGGCCAGGTCCGGCTTGCTCGCCGTCACGGCGGCCAGCAGGTCAGCCGGGTTGTCGACCGCCGCCGCGACGTCGAGGCCGTGCGCCTCGAGCATCCGGGTCAGGCCGTCCCTCAGCAGGAAGAGGTCTTCGGCGATGACAACGCGCACGGGATCTCCATGTTCACCACCGTCGGGCCGCCGGGCGGGCTGCTCACCGCGAGGACGCCGTCGAAAGCCGCCAGCCGCCGCTCGATGCCGCGCAGCCCGGTGCCCCCGCCCGGGTCGGCGCCGCCCCGGCCGTCGTCCGTCACGCCGATCCGCAGCACACCGCCCGAGTGCCGGATGTCGATCCACGCCCTGCCCGCATCGGCATGCTTGGCCACGTTCGCCAGCAACTCGCAGACCGCGAAATAGGCCGCCGACTCGACGGGGGCCGGCGGGCGGCCGGACAGCTCGCTGGTCACCTGGACCCGCAGCGGGCTGTCCAGAGCCAGCGCGCGGACCGCCTCGGCCAGGCCGCGGTCCGCGAGCACCGGCGGGTGGATGCCGCGGACCAGGTCCCGCAGTTCGGCCAGGGCCTTGACCGAGCTGTCCCTGGCCTCCAGCAGCAGCGCCCGTGCGGCCTCGGGGCTGCTGTCGATGAGCTGCCCGGCGGCGTCCAGAGTCATCCCCATGGCCACCAGCCGGGCCTGCGCGCCGTCGTGCAGGTCCCGCTCGATCCGGCGCATCTCGGCCGCGCCCGAGTCGATGGTGTCGGACCGGGTCTGCGCCAGGTGCTGGACCCGCTGCGCCAGCTCGGCCTGCCGGGTCGGGCCCAGCAACGAGCGGGCCATCTCGCCGTAGCCGCGCAGCAGCCACGGGGCGGCCACGAACCCGCACACCGCCAGCAGGATGCCGTACAGCGGGTGCGAGATCACGCCGGCCAGCTGGGTCGAGCCGTGCGGCAGGGCCATGCCGAAGATGCCGTACACGATCGCAGCGAGGGATCCGCCGGCCAGCGCCGCGCCCAGCCACGGGTTCAGCAGGACAAAGGCCAGGTCCCGCCAGGTGGCCGGGTCATCCGTGATCCACTGCCGCCGCTGCGGCCAGGTGACGATCCCGCCCTCGCCCTCTCCCGCGGGTGCGGGCCGGTAGGGGGATGCGATCGGCACGCCGCACCACTCGCCGCACAGTCTCCTGGTCAAGCCGGTGAGCTGGCGCACGGCCGGCCCGATGTCCGGAATCGGCAGGAAGACCAAGACGAGCACGACCGGCTGCATCAGCACGGCCTGGGCGATCGCGAGCGCCCCGAGCGCCGCCCCGCGGCCGCACGCGGTCACCCGTCGGCGCAGCCAGGCCAGCGGCGCGGCCCATGCGGCCTGGCGCCAGGTCGTCATCTGCGTGTTCATTGCGGCCTCTCCGTTTTGCCATGGCCCTTCTCTCAGTGTGCCGCCTGAACGGCGCCGCGGCAGTGACGCCAGACACCCGAAGCCCGGGTGTACCTGGATACACCCCCAGGCGCCGTTGGCCGCGATCCTGCAGACCGAACCCGCATGAACCACCAGAATGGACTGAATCTGATGGATGTCAGGAGCCCTGAACGCAACGCAAGCGGGCCGGTCGCCGCGGCGCGCGTCCTTGCGCGCCG
>JASHOI010000483.1 GCA_030041195.1 Streptosporangiaceae bacterium
TGAACAAGCTGCCATGGCGGGCCACGGCCCTGGCCGGGACTGTCCTGCTGACCGCGGCCTGCAGCGGCGGCTCGCACCCCCCGGCGTCAAGCAGCCCCGCGCAGCAGACCGCGAAGAAGATGGCCGTCTTCGCGGTGTGCATGCGCGGCCACGGGCAGACGAACTTCTATTACGCCAACCCACAGAGCGTCGCGAACTCGTCCACCCCGGCGTTTAGCGTCGGCGGGGGGTACTTCGTCACGGGGGTCCAGCCACAGTCGTCCCAGTTCCAGTCGGCCTTGACGTCCTGCAAGCACCTGCTCCCGCCCGTGTCCAGCCGCCAGATAACCAAACAGCAGCTCGACCGCGACGTGAAGTTCGCGCAGTGCATGCACGCGCACGGCTTCCCCAGCTACCCGGAACCCGACGTGCAGAACGGCCAGCTGATCCAGAGGCCGCTCCCGGCCAGCATCGACACCAGCTCACCACAGTTCCAGGCCGCCGAGAGCGCCTGCGGCGAGGGGTAACAGCGATAGACGGTGCCGCCCGCGATGCCAACGCGCGTGCGGGCGTATCCAGCAGCCAAAGTACTGGGCCTCGGCAGTTGATTCGTAAGACAATTCGTCTTACGCTGGTGGGGTGGCTGAAACAATCACGATCCGTACGGACGCGGCGACGGAGCATGCCTTGGACGTGCTGACCAGCGATGGCACATCCCGTTCGGCGGCGATCCGGCGCGCGGTCTTGGAGAGCGCCGTACGCAGGGAACGTGCCGCCCAGCTCCGCCGCGAGGTGCTGCGGATGCCCCTCGGCGAACCGGATGGCGTTACCGTCGCAGACGAGCTGGCTCGTGACCGTGACGATGAGCGCTGATGATCTACCTGGACTCATCGGCGGCGGTAAAGCTGGTGCACGCCGAGGAAGAGTCACGGGCACTACGTGACTGGCTGGACGAGCGCGCCGACACCGGGTGGGTCAGTTCCGTCCTCATAGAGGTCGAGACCTATCGCGCATTGGCCCGATACTCTCTGGCCGCGTTGACCCGGCTTCCCCAGGTGCTGGACCTGATTGATTTGGTGGACCTGACCCCCGCCATCCGCGCGAGGGCGCAATCCGTCGATCCGGTCACCGTCCGAAGCCTGGATGCGATCCACTTGGCGACGGCGCTGCACATTCACGGCGAGCTGATGGCGTTTGTGGCATACGACAGCCGCCTCTCCGAAGCGGCCAGGACCGCAGGCCTGCCGGTGCAGGTTCCGGGCATCTCCGCTGAGGATCTGGACGGCCCGGCGGATAAGTCAGCTGGCCAGGTCGGCGGCCAGTGATGCGACGGGCAGGGCGCTCGCCGCCATCCAGCTCGTCGGAAGGGCCGCCGTGACCGATCAGGTTACGACGATCACCTCCACGCCGACCGCGTCATAGGTGCCCCGTGCCCGCGCGTCCCGGGTCGCCAGGGCCGCGCCGTGCTCCTTGGCGGCCAGCGCAACGAGCGCGTCATACACGGCGCCGCCGGCGATGCCGAGGCTGGCCAGCGTGTCCGGCAGCTTCCGGGTGCGTGAGCTGCTCAGCACCAGCGGAGCGGAAAAGCGGGCCTTCAGCAGCCGGGCGGCGTCGGCGGGCGCCAGCCGCGCATCGCCGGGCAGCCGGGTGAGAACGGAATAGGTCTCGGCCAGAGCGTGACCGGTCAGCGCGACGTCCTGCCCGCCCCACCACCGAACCACGGCCGCGTGATCGCGATGTGAGCGGACGAGCAGCGGGACGGCGACGCTGGTGTCGACCGCGACCGTCACCTGCGGCCCGCGTCGATGAGGGCAAAGACCACGTCGTCATCGACCGGGGTGTCGCCGGCGGCAACGAGCACGCCGTCCTCCTCGACCAGGCGCGCCGTGCGGCCGGCAGGCAGGATCTGCGCGCCCGCGCCGTACGGCGAGATGTCGACCTTCGTGCCCGGCAGCAGGCCCAGCGCGTCGCGGATGGGCTTGGGCAGCACCACCCGGCCAGCCTGGTCGATGATGGCCTCCATGGGAAAAGGATACCATCACAATCCCATAACGCCCGCCCCGGCCTCGGCGGCGGTGTGCGGCGCCCCGGCCGAGCCAGCGGTGTGCGGCGCCCCGGCCTCGTGGCTGCGCGGCTCCCGCCACGCGATCGCCGCGCCGTCCGCCGGGAAACTGACCTGGACGTGCAGGCCCCCTTCGGCCCGGGCCCGGGAGCTGAGGGTGGCGCCGTGCGCGGTGGCGATCGCGCGGACGATCGGCAGGCCCAGCCCGTGCCCGTCACCGCCGCTGTCCCGGATGGCGGCCAGCCGCTGGAACGGCTGCAGCAGCCGGGCGATCTCACCGGGCGGAATCACCGGCCCATCGTTCGCCACCGACAGCACCGCCCGGCCGTCTCGCCGAGCGGTACTGACCTCGACCGTGCCGCCGGGGACGTTGTGCCGCACGGCGTTGTCCACCAGGTTGGCCACCAGCCTGCTGATCAGGTCCGGGTCGCCGAGCAGCGGCGCAGCACCGAGCGAGGTCTGCACGTGCAGCCCGCGGCGCCCGGCCTCCGCCGAGGCGGACTCCAGACAGGCCTCGGCCACCTTGGCCAGGTCGGCGGGCTCGGGCCGCTCGATTCCGGCCTCGCTGGTCGCGAGCGTGAGCAGCGCCTCCAGGATGCGCTCCTGCTGCAGGCCGGACTCCAGCAGCTCGGCGCCAGTGGCTCGCCATTGCTCGGCGGTGCTGCGGGGGTTGCGCAGCGCCACCTGCAGCAGCGTCTTGTCCAGCGTGAGCGGGGTGCGCAGCTCGTGGGCGGCGCTGGCCACGAAGTTCCGCTGCGCCGTGAACGACCCCTCAAGCCGCGCGAACAGCCCGTCGAGGGTGTCGGCAAGCTCCTTGAACTCGTCGTCCGGTCCGGCCAGGGCGAGGCGCTCGTGCAGGCTCGTCGCCGAGATCGCCCGCGCGGTCGCCGTGATGTCCCGCAGCGGCCGCAGCACCCGCCCGGCCACCAGCCAGCCGAGCCCGAAAGCGAGCACCGCCATCACCGCCAGCGCGAAGCCGGACCGCACCAGCAGGACGTGCGAGTCGAATGCGTGCGCTCGCAGCTCGCCAACGCGCTCGACGCAGTTGATCATGGCGGAGGGCGGCAGCCGGCGGCACGGGGCGGGCGGGAGCCCCTCCGTCAGGACAGCGTGCCCGCCAGTGCGCGTCAGCGGGACCAGTTGCTTGCCCGCGGTGGCGCGGCCGAACAGCCAGAACGTAAAGCCGAGCAACCCGGCCCCGCACAGCGTGAACAGGCATCCGTAGAGCATGGTCAGCCGCAGCCGGGCGGTGCGGCGGGGCAGCCGGAGCCACGCTCGCGGGGCGGCGAGCCTCCTCATCGCACCTCCCCGATCCGGTAGCCGCCTTCGCGCACGGTCTGGATCAGCGGCGGGTCGCCGAGCTTGGCCCGCAGCCGCCCGACGGTGGTCTTGACCGTGGTGCTGAACAGGTCGGCGTTCTCGTCCCACACGCGCTCCAGCAACTCCTCGGCGGACACCAGGGCGCCTCCGCCGGCGAGCAGGCACTCCAGGACCGCGAACTCCTTGGGGGTGAGCGCCAGTCGGCGTCCCGCCCGGAACGCGACGCGCCGTGCCGGGTCAACGGACAAGTCACCATGGGTCAGCACGGGGGGCAGCGGCGCGCCCGCGCGCCTGCCGAGCGCCCGGATCCGGGCCACGAGCTCGGCGAAGTCGAACGGCTTGGGCAGGTAGTCGTCCGCGCCCAGGCCGAGGCCGTCGACGCGGTCGGCCACCGTGCTCGCGGCCGTGAGCATCAGCATCCGGGCCGGGCACCGGTCCGCGGCCAGCGCCTTGCACACCTCGTCGCCGTGCAGCCCGGGCAGGTCGCGGTCCAGCACGATCACGTCGTACCGGGCCAGCGACACGTGATCGAGCGCGTCCTGGCCGTCGAGCGCCACGTCGACGGCCATGCCCTCATCACGCAGCCCGGCCGCCACGGCCTCGGCGAGCCGTTTGTGATCTTCAACCACCAGCACTCTCATGCGTTCTCCCTGCCGGACTCACCCCGGTCGGCCTGGTCAGCCCTGCCGTCAGGATGCCAGGCCGTAAGTGACAACCAGGTCACAGCCTCTGTGACCGTGCTGTCACCCGCGGCGCCGTAAACCTGTCTGCGGACACCACCGATGGCGCGGCGAAGCGCCCTCGACAAAGGAGAACGAACAATGCATGGCCACTCTGGCTATCAGCGCGGCCGACGGGGGCGGTTCCCGCTGTGGCTGGCCGCCGGAGCGGCAGGCGTCGCCCTGCTCGCCACGGCGTGCGGCGGTGGCCACCCCGCGGCCGCGCCCAGCGCCAGCCCGGGGCAGCTCACCGCGCAGAAGGTGGACGCCTTTGCCCTGTGCGTGCGCGATCACGGGATGACGGGCTTTTACATGTCCCAAACGACCGGCTCCCCTCCCAGCTACCCGACGCTGACAATCGCGGGCTGGCATTCCTCGCCCATCAGCCCCAGTTCGACGTTGCAATCCGCGCTGAAGGCCTGCGGCCACCTGCTCCCCTCGCATAACAACCCGACGGAGACCTCGGCGCAGCTACGCAGCGCGATCAAGGCCGCCGAGTGCATGCGCGCACACGGGTACCCGGGCTATCCCGACCCCACCGAGCAAAACGGCCTGCTGACCAGGCCGCAGCTGCCCGCCAGCATCGACACCGGCTCACCACAGTTCCAGGCGACGGCGCGGTCCTGCAATGCGGCCTCGTAACGGCGCCACAGCGATCAGCGTCCTGGCAGGGACCGCCTTGCTGGCGGCGGCCTGCGGCGGCACGCCCGCGGCAGCGCCCAGCGCCCACCCCGGCGCGCTGACGGCCCAGGTGGTGGACGCGTTCGCCCTGTGCGTGCGCGATCACGGGGTGGCGGGCTTCTACGTCTCCCGAACGATCGGCCCCAGTTACAACGGGCCGGGGCTGAATCTCGCGCGGTGGCATTCCACCCCCGTCACCCCCGGCTCACCCGTGCTGCAGTCCGCGCTGAAGGCCTGCACCCACGTACTCGGCCTGCATGGCAGCAATCCGGCGGCGACCTCGGCGCAACTGCGCAGCGCGGTCAGGTCCGCCGAATGCATGCACGCCCACGGGTACCCGGACTATCCCGACCCCACCGAGCAGAACGGCCAGATCGTCGAGCCATCGCTGCCGACCAGCATCAACACCAGCTCGCCGCAGTTCCAGTCCGCCATGGAGGCCTGCAATGCGAGCCCGTGACCACGCCATCGCGGTCGGTGTCCTGGCGGGGACCGCGCTGCTCGCCACCGCGTGCGGGGGTGGCAGCAGCCGGGCCAACGTCGCGGCGATGTCACCCGCCAGTCGCCAACCGTACCTTGCGTACACGCGATGCATGCGCGCCCACGGAGCGCCATTCTGGCCCGACCCGTCCACCACACTGGCGGATGGTGCCTACGAGTACCCGATCACCCCGCGGATCCTGGCGCAGGAACACGGCTCGTCCTGGAACGCCGCGCTGAGCGCCTGCGCGAAGCTGCAGCCCCCACAGCTCCCGTTCACCGAGGCACAGCTCGACGCGGCCGACAGCAGGCTGCTGAAGCTGACCCGGTGCCTGCGCGCTCACGGGTATCCCAACTGGCCGGACCCGGTCATCAATGCCGACGACATCGGCTTCCTGCCGCCTCGCGGCGTCAACGTTCGCGATCCTTCGCCGCAGCTCCAGGCTGCCGAGCAGGCCTGCCATTGGCCCACACCGTGACGGCTTCACACCGAACTCACACGCAACCCGCGCGGCGGTCTGACGCGTACGCCGGAGCATGGTGCCGCTGGGACCTTCAGCCCCGGAGCACAAGGACGATCGGATGGACGAACAGATCAAGCACCGCGACGGGCGCCTGCGCAGCGCCAGACCGCGCCGGATGGCCGCCGTGATCGCCGCCCTGGCTGTGACCGGGCTGCTGGCCGCCGCGTGCGGCGGCTCGAATCCGGCTGCGACGAGCGCCAGCTCGCCGAAGCCACTCGCCGAGGCGCTCGACGCTTTCGTGCAGTGCATGCACCAGCATGGCGAGCAAGGGCTTTACCTCACCCAGGCGCCGAACAGCCCAAACCCCGGCACCGACCTGCTGGTCATCCGCGGAATGACGATCGCAGGCGCCGACGTCGGCTCCTCGCAGTTCCAGTCGGGCTTGAAGGCATGCCAGCACGTGCTGCCGTTCAAGATCTCGCCGCCCGATGAGACGCACCAGGAGTTCCTCGACGCGCTCAAAGCCGCGGACTGCATGCATACCCACGGGTACCCGAACTGGCCAGATCCGAGGTCGGACGCGGCCGGCACCGATTACCCGGCCGGCCTCGATAGCAACTCGACGCAGTTTCAGGCTGCGGCGAAGACATGCGGCGTAGCCGCGCCCCCGGGCGGGTGACCGCAAGAACAACGAGCGAGCCGACCGGACCCGGCCGGACGCAAGAAGGGTGAAATTGGCGATGAGCAGCACTGATGCACGTGAGCAGGCAGGCGAGCCTGCCGCGGGTGAGCAGGTGGCCTCCGGTGCGGCGCAGCCTCCGGGCCAGGCGTTGCCGGCCCGGCGCGGCGGGCACGCGGCCGGCGGGATCGCGGGGGGCGAGCTTGTGGTGAGCGGGTACCGGCCGCGGCGGCGCGGCTGGGTCCTGGCGCTGGCGGTGGTCGTGGTGGTCGCGGCCGGGCTGGGCGGGGCCGATGCGGCCGGGGTGTTTCACTCCGCCAAGCCAGCTGCCAGCAACAACGGGTACGCCACTTCGACGGCGGCGGTGACGCGCGGGTCGCTGACCGAGCAGACCCAGGAGGACGCCACGCTCGGCGACGCGGGCTCGTACACGGTGCTGGTTCCCGGCTCCTCATCGGCTTCGGGCGCTTCCAGCTCAGCATCGTCGGGGTCGGGGGCGAGCACGTTCACCTGGCTGCCGTCGGCGGGCCAGACGATCCGCCAGGGCCAGCAGATCTACCAGGTGTCCGGGACCCCGGTGGTGCTGCTGTACGGGAACGTGCCCGCGTACCGCGACCTCTCGGAGGGCATGACCGGCGCGGACGTGACCGAGCTGAACACCGACCTGGTCACGCTGGGCTACGCCACCGCCGCGGATCTGGGCCCGCGGCCGGGCTGGGATTACTTCAGCGGCGAGACCGCCTATGCCCTGGGGTTGCTGCAGGCGCACCTCGGGCTGACCGTAACCGGGACGCTGCCGCTGGGCCAGGCGGTGTTCTTGCCCGGCGCGATCCAGGTCACCGGCCTGGGCACCGGGGCGGTGCCGGGCGGCGCGGCCACCGCCGGGGCCACGGTGCTGACCGGCAGCTCGCTGACCCCGGTGGTCACCATCGACCTGGACGCCTCGCTGCAGACCGAGGTCGCCGTCGGCAACAAGGTCTCGGTCACCTTGCCCGACGGGTCGGTCACCCCGGGAGTGATCTCCTCGATCAGCACCGCCTCGTCGTCCTCGTCGTCCTCGTCTTCTTCCTCCTCGTCCTCGTCGAACAACGGGTCGGGCAGCAGCTCGAGCGCGGCGACGATCACGGTGGTGGTGTCGCTGAGTGACCCGAAGGCGGCCGGGAGCCTGAATCAGGTTCCGGTGGAGGTGACCATCACTACCGGCAGCGTGAGCAACGTGCTGATCGTGCCGGTGGACGCGCTGCTGGCCCAGCCCGGCGGGGGCTACGCGGTCGAGGTCACCGGACCGGGCGGGCATCATCTGGTCAAGGTGACCCCGGGCCTGTTCGACGACGCGGCCGGGACCGTGCAGGTCACCGGGAACCTTAACCCGGGCCAGCGTGTGGTGGTGCCGGGCATATGAGCCACGCGCCCATTACCCAGCCAGCCATATCCCTCAGCGTCGCCGCAGCGCCCGAACCCGTGCTGGAGCTGGTGACGGTGACCAAGATCTACCCGGGCAAGCCGCCGGTACCGGCGCTGCGCGGGGTGAGCCTGCAGGTGGCGGCCGGC
>JASHOI010000484.1 GCA_030041195.1 Streptosporangiaceae bacterium
CGCCGGGCCGGGCCAGGAGGTGGCCGCCGGCCGCCGCCGCGGTGCGCCCCGCCGGTCGGTCACGTGGTGCGCCGCTTTCGGCTGCCGGCCACCGAGCCGGCCACGCCGGTCAGCCCGTAGGCCACGGCGCCGTGCCACACCGCGGTGAAGGCGCCGCCGATCATGCCGCTGCTGCCGACCACAACCGACAGCACGAAGACGACAATCGCCGCCGCGATACCGGGCAGCAGCGCGAACCGCCACGGGTTGGCGCGCGCCCAGCGCATCGCGCGGCCCGCCTGCCCGCGCAGCACCGCGCCGCCCCCGGCCACGGCGAAGAACGCCACGGTGCCCGCTGACAGCGCGGTGGGCACGTCCAGGTGACCGCCGACGAGGTGGAAGACCAAGTCGGCGCCGGTGACGACGGCGCCAGCGGCGCCGGCCGTCTTCCACGGGGCGCTGGACATGGCGGCGCCGGAGACGCTCAGCTCTTCCCGCCGGGTCAGTCCCGGCTCATCGTTGCGAGTTGGTGCCGACATCTTCTCTCCATCGGTTGCGGGAACATGCCACACTTAAGATATATCGCTTCTTGGCTGTACGCTACTAGGCAAGGCCGCGACACCAGCCAAGGCGGCGGCGACGAGTGAGCCTCACGACAGCGGGGAATCCTCAGTGGGCATTCAGGCAACGCCCAGAACGGCAACGAATACTGTGCGAGGAGACGTCGGTAGCCAGCCACGCCGACCAACTGCTGGACAGGCGGCAAGCGAAACGTACGCTGGCTTCGGGGCAGGAGAGATGGAGTAATGCAGGAAGACCAGAGCGGCAGCGAGAGCCAGCAGCCCGAGTACGTCGGGCCGTGGGCGCCGCTTCCCAACGAGCCCGACCCGCCAGCCGAGGCGGGTGGCTCGCCATCGCCTCAACCCGGTCCCGCCCAGCCGGGCGACACCGCCCCGCTGATGGGTTCTCGCAGTTCATCTGATGATCCGGCCGCGCGGCCCGCGCACCATGGCGGCGAGCCCACGCAGCCGCCCAGCTACGGGCAGCAGGGCGGATACGGCCAGCCGGGTCACGGCGCCCAGGAGGGCGGGGCCACCCAGCCGATCGGGTACGGCCAGGCCGGGTACGGGCAGCAGCCCGGGTACGGCCAGCAGGGCGGCTACGGCCAGCCCGGATATGGGCAGCAGGGCGGCTACGGGCAGCCCGGCGGTTACGGGCAGCCCGGCGGGTTCGGCCAGGGCGGCTACGGCGGTTACCGCCCGGGCGGCTACGGACCCCCCTCCGACTACATCGAGCAGCCGCGCCGCGGCCGGGCCAAGGGCTTCGTCGTCTACCTGGTGGTGGCGGCGCTCGCCGCGGGGATCGGGGCCGCCGCGGTTGCGACGCTCGACCACGGCTCGACGCCGGCCGCGCAGTCCACGCCGAGCACCGGGAACGGGAACCCGAACTCCGGGAATGGCTTCAACCCGGGCACCTTCAACCCGGGCGGCTCCTCGGGCTCGAACAACTCGGGTTCCGGGGTGAGCAGCGCCGAGGAGCAGGCGGTCGAAAACGCCGTCGAGCCCGGGGTGGTCGACATCACGAGCAACCTCAACTACGTGGGCGGCGAGGCCGAGGCCACCGGCATGGTGATCAGCAGCAACGGCCTGGTGCTGACCAACAACCACGTCATCGACGACACCACCGGGCTGACCGCGACGCTGGTCTCGAACGGTCGCAAGTACAGCGCCACGTGGCTCGGCTACGACAAGACCGATGACGTGTCGGTGATCAAGCTTCAGGGCGCATCCGGCCTGGCCACGGTCCCGCTCGGCAATTCCTCGTCGGTGAAGGTCGGCGACGGGGTGGTCGCGATCGGCAACGCCGAGGGCGCGGGCGGCAAGCCGGCCGTGGTCACCGGCTCCATCACCAACTTGGACCAGACCATCACCGCGAGCGATGACCTCGGCGGCAGCGAGACCCTGCACGACATGCTGCAGACCAGCGCCGACATCGTCGAGGGCGACTCGGGCGGCCCGCTGTCGACCACGAACGGCAAGGTCATCGGCATGGACACGGCCGCGTCGACCGGCAGCTTCGGCAACCAGAGCACGATCGGCTTCGCGATCCCGATCAACCGGGCGCTCAGCATCGCCGACCAGATCATCGCCGGCAAGGCCAGCTCGACGATCAAGATCGGCGCCTCCGGGTTCATGGGCGTGCTGGTTCCCTCGGGCAGCGCGAGTTCCGCGAGCAGCCCGTCCCAGCAGCAGCAGGACCAGGCGCAGAGCGAGGGCAGCAACGGCGGCTTCGGTGGCGGATCGGGCGGCGGCACTAGCAACTGCCTGGCCAACGACCAGAACGCCGGCGTGCCGAACACAATCGCACCGGCGAGTTCCGGCACGCTGATCCTCGGCGTGCTCTGCAACACACCGGCGGCGTCGGCGGACCTGACCGCCGGTGACGTGATCACGGCGGTGGACGGCACGGCGGTGAGCTCGCCGGATTCGCTGACCAACATCCTGAGCGGTTACCGCCCGGGCACCACGATCACGGTCTCCTGGGAGGACACCTCCGGCGGGCAGCACACCAGCCAGCTGGACCTGATCTCGGCCCCGCCGCAGTAGACCGGGCTCACAAGAAGATCTAGGAGGCTCGCGCGCAAATGCTGCCGCCCAGTCTCCTAGATCTTTGAGGGCGCCCGCCGAGGCGTGTGGCGCGACTGCGTTTGTGGCTGGGCAGGCCGACGTGGCGGACGAGGCTACTGTGGCTGGCGGGCGGGGGTTAGGCGCCGAGCCAGGCTAGCAGCTTGGACTCGCAGTCGATGATCGCGGCCACGTCGACGTGCTCGTCGGCGCGGTGGGCAAGCTGGGGGTCGCCCGGGCCGTAGTTGACAGCGGCGATGCCGAGCGACGCGAACCTGGCCACGTCGGTCCAGCCGAGCTTGGCCCGCGGCGTGCCGCCGATCGCGGCCGCGAACGACGCGGCCGCCGGCTCGGCCAGACCGGGCCGGGCGCCGCCGGCCACGTCGGTCACCCGCACCTCGAAGCCGGCGAACAGCTCCCGCACGTGGTCCGCGGCCTGGTCGGCCGAGCGATCGGGCGCGAACCGGAAGTTCACCGTGACCACGCACTCGTCCGGGATCACGTTGCCGGCCACCCCGCCGGTGATGAACACGGCGTTGAGGCCCTCGTGGTAGGCCAGCCCGTCCACCTCGGGCTCGGCGGGCCGGTAGGCGCGCAGGATGTCGACGATCCGGCCCGCCTCGTGGATCGCGTTCACGCCCATCCAGGACCGGGCGCTGTGCGCCCGCCGACCGGTGGCCACGACCTCGGCCCGCAGCGTGCCCTGGCAGCCGCCCTCGACCAGGCCGCCGGTCGGTTCCATCAGCACGGCCAGGTCGCCGGCCAGCAGGTCCGGGCTGTTCCGGCTGATCCGCAGCAGGCCGTTGTGCTCGGCCTCGATTTCCTCGCAGTCGTAGAAGACGTACGTCACGTCCCGGTTCGGCTCGGGAAGCAGCGCGGCGAGGCGAAGCTGCACCGCCACACCGGACTTCATGTCACTGGAGCCACAGCCGTAGATCACGCCGCGTTCCAGGCGGGAAGGAAGATTGGCCGCTACCGGCACGGTATCGATGTGCCCGGCAAGAACCACGCGCTGATCCCGGCCGAGGCCGGTGCGAGCGACGACCGCGTTGCCGTCGCGTTGCACATTCAGGTGCGGCAGAGCCCGGAGCGCGGCCTCGACGGCGTCGGCCAGCGGTTTCTCGGCGCCGCTGACCGATTCGGCGTCGACGAGCTGCCTGGTGAGGTCCGGCGCGGTGAGGGAAAGATCGAGATCCACAGCGGCAGCCTAGTCTGGGAGCCATGTTCCACGTGGACTCCGAGGTCGGCCGGCTGCGCCAGGTCATCCTGCACCGGCCGGAACTCGAGCTCAAGCGGCTGACCCCGGACAACGCCGCCGACCTGCTGTTCGACGACGTGCTGTGGGTGGCCGAGGCGCAGGCCGAGCACGACGCGTTCGCCAGCGTGCTGCGCGGGCACGAGGTCGTGGTGCACTACTACACCGAGCTGTTCGCGCAGACCCTGGAGATCCCCGAGGCCCGTGACTACGTGCTGGACCGGATCTTCGACCCGCGGCTGCACGGGCCGCTGGCGGCGGACGCGCTGCGCGAGGCGGTGGCCGGGCTCGGGGCCGCGAACCTGGCGCGGTTCCTGATCGGCGGCATCACCAAGCGGGAGATCAGGGAGTTCGGCCCGGAGCCGAAGAGCATCGCGTTCCACTCGCTGGATCCGGACGAGTTCGTGCTGTCCCCGCTGCCGAATCTGCTCTACCAGCGTGACACGTCCAGCTGGATTTACGGCGGGGTCTCGGTGAACGCCATGCGGCGGCGGGCGCGGATGCGGGAGACCGTCTCGGACGAGGCCATCTACCGGTGGCACCCGATGTTCGCGGCCGGCGGGTTCGAGATCTGGCTGCACGGCGAGGACGCCGCGCCGGCCACGATCGAGGGCGGCGACATCCTGGTGCTCGGCGACGGCGCCGTCCTGGTGGGGATGAGCGAGCGCACCCAGCCGCAGGCCGTGGAGATGCTGGCTGACCGGTTGTTCACGTCGCGGGCTGCCGACCGGCTGGTCGCGATCGACATGCCGAAGTCGCGAGCGTTCATGCACCTCGACACCGTGCTGACCATGGCCGACTACGGGGTGTTCGTGAAGTACGCCGGCCTGGGGATGCTGCCGTCGTACACGATCGAGCCCGGCAGCGGGCCGCGGGAGCTGAAGGTCACCGACCACCCGCCGGAGGAGATGCACGCCGCGATCGCCGCCGCGCTGGGCCTCGGCAGCATCCGGGTGCTGACCGCCACCCAGGACGTGCACTCGGCGCAGCGCGAGCAGTGGGACGACGGCTGCAACGTGCTCGCGGTCTCCCCCGGCGTGGTGGTGGCGTACGACCGGAACGTCACCACCAACGCGTTCCTGCGCGACAACGGCATCGAGGTGATCGCGATCAGGGGCAGCGAGCTCGGCCGCGGCCGCGGCGGGCCGCGGTGCATGACCTGCCCGCTGGAGCGCGACGCCTGATCGCCGGCCGGGGGCGCCGGCCGGGGCGCCGCGCGGGTCAGTGCGAGACCGCGCGGTCGCGGCTGCCCGCGGTGATGTCCGCGCGGTCGCGGATGACCTCGAACGCCTCGGCGTACCGGCCCTCGGCAAAGCGGGACCAGGACCGCGCGATCGACTGGATCAGGTCGGGCTCCAGGTAGGTCCGCACCTCGACCTGGGAGCTGAACGAGGCGATCGCCTCGAGCTTGCGGTCGAGCTGCCGGTCGATGCTGACGAAGCGGGTGGGCCGGAAGTCGACGGTGGCCGACGGCGACTGGTAGCAGTACACCCGGCCGATGTCCTGCGCGGCGACCAGCACCGCGCTGTGCGTGTTGCGGTGGTCCTGGTGCACGTCGTGGATCGAGTGGGTGTAGATCGTGGTCGGGGCCACCGCGTCGATCACCCGGCCGATCACGCTGATCGTGGGGTCGCCCTCGCCGATGCCGGTGTCCTCGAGGTCCTCCAGGTAGAGCTCGGCGGACAGGATCCTGGCCGCGGCGTAGGACTCGGCCACCCGCCGCTCCGCCTCGCCGCCGCGGGACCCGCGGCACAGGGTCAGGATCGCGATCTCGTGCCCGAGATCGCCGTGCACGGCCAGCGCGCCGCCGGCGCCGATCTCCACGTCGTCGGGGTGCGCGCCGATCGCGAGCACCACCTGGCGGGAGGCGAGCCGCGCCGCCCGCCCCTTGGCCACCAGGGTGGCGACGGTGCCGACCAGCCGGTCCGGCGGCAGCGGCTTCTGCAGGAACTCGTCGGCGCGGCTGCGCAGCGCGGTGACCACGTTGCTGACCGTGGCGTGCGCGGTGACCACGGCGACCGGCAGGTCCGGAGCCACCTGGCGCACCGACTCCAGCAGCTCCAGGCCGGTCATGCCGGGCATCTCCACGTCGGTCAGCACCAGGTCCCACGGCTCGCGGGCCCGGCGCAGCGCCTCAGCGGGGTCGGTGACGTGGACGACCTCGAAGCCGCCGCGCCGCTGCAGCACCTCGAGCACGAAGAACGCGTGGTCCGGATCGTCCTCGACCATCAGGATCCGCCCTGCGGGAGGGCCCGGCTGATCGGTGCCGCTCATCGCGCCATCGGCAGGTAGACGCGGAACGTGGTGCCGCGGCCCTCAACGCTGTCGACCTCGACCCGGCCGCCGTGCTGCTCGGCAACGGCCTTGACCACCGACAGGCCGAGACCGGTCCCCGGCAGGCTGGCCGCCTTCGCGTTCGAGGCCCGGGCGAACCGGTCGAAGACCGCGCCGAGCTCGGTGGTCGGGATGCCGATGCCGGAGTCCTCGACCTCAACTCGCCAGGCGCGGTCGTCGTGCGTGGCCGTGATCCGGATCAGCCCGTCCCGCTGCCGCCCGGTCCGGGCCTTCCTGGCGGTGAACTTCACGGCGTTGGACAGCAGGTTCTCGAACACCTGGTGCAGCCGCTCCTGGTCGGCCGGCAGCGGCGGCCCGTCGTCGGCCGAGACCTCGATGCGAACGCCCTCCTTGGCCGCGTCCGGCTCCTTCGACCTGGCCACGTCCGCGACGAGTTCGGGCACCGAGACCGGACCGATGTCGAGCGGCAGGCCGCCCGCCTCGATCCTGGTGACCAGCAGCAGGTCGCCGACGACGCGCAGCAGGCGGCGGGCGTTGCGCTCGATGATGCCCACCGACTCCGCCGTCGGCCGGCTGAGCTCGGAGTCGCTGTCCTTGATCAGCTCGCAGAAGGAGATGATCGAGGCCAGCGGCGCGCTGAGCTCGTGCGAAGCCGTGGCCAGGAACTGCCTGCGGCTCTCATCGAGCTCCAGCAGCCTGGTGTTCTGCTCCACCAGCCGCTGCTGGGCCAGCTCGGCCAGCTCGCGCGCGGCCAGCTCGGCGGTGCGGGTGCGCTGCTCGGCGGCGAGCTGCCGCTCCCGCTCGGCTTCGGCGCGCTTGCGGTCGGAGATGTTCGTGATCGCGGCCAGGTAGCCCACCGGCTCACCGTTCGGGCCGGGCAGCGGCATCGCGGCCACGTGCACCCAGATCTCCCCGCCGTCGGCCGGGCGCAGGCGGCAGTCGGTGCGCAGCTCGCCCCCGTGCTCGGCGGCGCGCAGCCATTCCTCGGTGACCCGGTCGACGTCGTCGGGGTGCAGCGAGTCCGACCAGCCCGCCCCCAGGGCCTCGGCGGGCGTGGTCCCGGTCAGCGCGCACCACCGGTCGTTGGCGTACACGCACTGGCCGTCGGCGTCGGTCTGCACGATCCCGACCGGGGCGATCTGCGCGAGCAGCCGGACGACTTCCGCGGCAGCCGGGTGACCGGCAGCATGCCTAACCCGAGAAGCCGCCATGACCCCCGCCCTGACATATGGCCGTTGCAGCCGGGCACCAGCTGGTTACGCTCGGTTTCTACCCGTGCCGGGTGCGGCCGAACCAGGCCGAACCAGGCGCCGCTACCTGCCCAGCCGCTCCGCGGCGCTGTCCAGCGCCGCCAGGATCACGGCCACCGACGGCCTGCGCACGCTCGACGCCCTGACCACCGCGCACACGTCGCGCGCCTGGGCGGTGCCCGGCAGCTCGCGCACGACCACCCGCCGGTCCCCCGCGGCCAGCGTGAGCCGGGGCAGCGCGGCGATCCCGATGCCGCGCGCGACCAGGCTCAAGATCGTGGACAGCCCCTCGAACTCCCACGGCGCCGGGGGCATCCCGCCGGCCCCCACCAGCAGCCGGTCCACCGCCTGCCGCGACGGCTCCCCGGCCGGCGCGGCCAGCCACGGCTCGTCCCGCAGCTCGTCCAGATCGACGGGCTTTGCCGGGTCGGCGTAGGGATGGCCGCGCGGCAGCACGAGCACCACCGGGTCGCGGAGCAGCCGGTAGGACCGCAGCACCCCGCTGTCGTCCCCGTTGCCGTTCCCGGGGCCGTTCCTGGAGCCGGGGCGGGTCAGCCGTCCCGACCAGTCGGCCACCAGGGCGACGTCCACCTCGCCGCTGCGCACCAGCCGCAGGCCCTCCTCCCGCTGCGTCTCTCGCAGCAGCAGCGACAGGCCGGGGTGCGCGCGCACCCGGCGGACCAGCGCGGGCCCGAACGCCACGGCTGCCGTCGGGAACGCGGTGACCGTCACCCGCCCGGTCGGCCCGGCCGAGGAAAGATCGGCCTCGGCGGCCTCGACCATGGCCAGGATGCGCTCGGCGTGCTCCACCAGCCGCCGCCCGGCGTCGGTCAGCTCGGCGGTCCGCGCGGTCCGGTCCAGCAGCACCGCCCCGCTCTCCCGTTCCAGCGCCGCCAGCTGCTGGGAGACCGCGGACGGGGTGTACCCGAGCGCCGCGGCCGTGGCCGCGATCGTGCCGCGCTCCGCGAATTCCGTGAGCAGCCGGAGCCGGTGCGTGTCGAGCATAAGCAGATCTTAACCTTTGCGTCAGAGAAACGCGCTCCTAGCTAATGCTTAACTGGATACATCGTGGTCGGCGCGGTTGTTGAATGTATGAACAGTGCCAGGAGCTATGGAGCCTGGTTCTTCGGACCCCCATACCCCGCAGCTTGGAGTTTTCTCATGCCTTTCGCCGGGACCATGCCGGCCTCGCCCGTCCTCACTCCCCCGCCAGCGTCTGTGCCGCTGGCCTCCCCGCCGACGGCGCCGGTGGCGCCCGTTGCGCCGGTAGCGCCGGCCGTGCCGGCGACAGCCGGGCACATGCCGGTCTCGGCAACGCTCGCGGCGAACGAGGCCCTGGCCGCCCGGCGCAGCCGCGGGGAGCCAGTGCTGCCGCTGGCGTTCGGTGAGGCCGGGCTTCCCGTCCATCCGGCGCTGCAGGAGGCGCTCGCCGCCGCCACCGCGAGCCACGGCTACGGCCCGGTCGCCGGGTGTGCGCCGCTGCGCGCGGCCGCCGCCGGGTACTGGCACCGGCGCGGCCTGCCGACCAGCCCGGACTCGGTCGTCAGCGGGCCGGGCAGCAAGCCGCTGCTGTTCGGCCTGCTGCTGGCCACCGGCGCGGACGTGGCGGTGCCCCGGCCGAGCTGGGTCAGCTACGCGGCCCAGGCGGGACTGGCCGGCGCCCGGCCGCATTTCGTGCCGGCCGCTCCGGGCGAGGGCGGGATCTGCGACCCCGACGCGCTCGCCGACGCGCTCGAGGCGGCCAGGGCGGCCGGCCGGGTGATCCGGTCGGTGGTCGTCACGCTGCCGGACAACCCGACCGGCAGGCTGCCGCGGCCGGACACGGTGCGGGCCTTCTGCGAGGTGGCCGCCGAGCATGACCTGATCATCATTTCCGACGAGATCTACCGCGACCTGGTGCACGACCCCGCCGCGCCGGTGCTCAGCCCGGCCGCGGTGGCCCCGGAGCGCACCGTGGTCACCACCGCGCTCAGCAAGAGCTTCGCGGTCGGCGGCTGGCGGATCGGCGTGGCGCGGCTGCCCGAGGGCCCGCTCGGCGCCTGGCTGCGCGGCCAGCTCGTCGGCATCGGCAGCGAGATCTGGTCGTCACCCGCCGCCCCGATCCAGCGGGCGGCCGCCCTTGCCTTCAGCGAGCCGGAAGACCTCCTGGAACGGGTCGCCCGGAGCCGGTCCCTGCACGCCAGGGTGTGCCGGGCGGTGGCCGGCGCTTGCCGGGCCGCGGGGCTCGACGTGCCGCAGCCGCAGGCGGCGTTCTACGCGTACCCGGACTTCGAGCCGTGGCGGGCGCACCTGGCCCGCCGGCACGGGGTGACCACGGGCGCTGGCCTGGCCGGGCTGCTGCTCGACCGTTACGGCGCCGGAACGCTGCCGGGCAGCGCGTTCGGCGAGCGCCCGGACGCACTGCGGCTGCGGCTGGCCACCGGCCTGCTCTACGGGGAGGACGACGAGCAGCAGGAGGCGGCGCTGGCCGCCGGCGACCCGCTGGAGCTGCCGTGGATCGCGGCGGAGCTGGCCAGGCTCGAGGAGATCCTCGCGGACCTTTCCCCGTGACCCCGCGGTAGGCGTTTGCCTACCCCAGCGAGGGGGCGCCGCCCCATTGGCGGACGGCCGGTGCGTGAGCCACGCTGGTTGTCATGTACCGGGTCCTGTTGCTGGCGGGTGTCGCCGTCTACTGCTGCGTCATGCTGGTCTGGCGCGAGCCTCTGTCCGCGGGCTGGCTGCCCCGGGTCAGGCAGCGTCTCCCCGGCCGCGAGGCCGGGCTGCTCGTCGGCCTGCTGATCCTGGCGTTCTGCGTGGTTTCGCTGCTGACCAACAGCAACCCGTGGCCGGCCACGGTGGTCGTGCCGGTGACCGTGTGGCTCATCTTCTGCGCGCCGCCATCGGCGCGCAAGCTTGGGCCCGCTGCCATGATCGTCGTCGGGATCCTCGGCATCGCGCTCACGACGTCCGGGACGGGGTCGTCGGCCCTGGACGCGGGCGGCGGGCTGCTGACCGCATCCTGGTCGGCGATCCGGGTGCAGTCGTGGCACGCCGCGGTCCTGCTGGTGTCCGTGGCGTTCGTCGCCGGCGGCGTCTGGCTGATGTGGCGGGCCAGGCCCGCGGCCGCCGTCTCGCAGCGGCAGCCGCGGTGGGGTCTCCTGCTGCTGCCGGCCGCGGTCGCGGTCCTGCCCCTGCTGGTCATCGACCAGTCGGCCAGCCACCCGCTACGGGATTCGTTGCGGCACGCCATCTTGATAGCTGGTCCGGTGATTATCGCGGCGGTGCTGGTCGGCGTCGCGCTGATCATCGCTTTCGCGCTGCCCGCGCTGTCGGCGGACCTGGCGACCGTCGCGGTGCTCGCTCTCGGGCTGTTCTGTTTGCTGGACGTCGTGACGCCGCCCCGCATTCCCGGCCTCACCCTTGTCGGGCCCATCGGCAGCCGGCCGGTTCCCGTCCCCGTCGACAAGCCGCTCGTGCTGCTGGCCGCGGTGCAGTGCGGGGCGATCCTGGCGCTCGGGGCCTGGCTGGTGCCGCGCACGATCGGCGTGCACGCCAGGGTGCTGCTGGGCCGGAAGCCCGACGCCGAGCTGGTCGGCCGGGTGGAGCAGCTCACCCAGACCCGCGCCGAGGCGGTGGACAGCGCGGCCGCTGAACTGCGCCGGCTGGAGCGGGATCTGCACGACGGGGCGCAGGCCCGGCTGGTCGCGCTGGGGATGAACCTGCGCGCCGCCGAGCGGCTGATCCCGACCAGCCCGGAGGCCGCGATCGCCCTGGTCGCCGAGGCACGGGAGGCGTCGTCCCGGGCCCTGACCGAGCTGCGCGACCTGGTCCGCGGCGTGTACCCGCCGGTGCTGGCCGACCGCGGCCTTGCCGACGCGGTCCGGGCGCTCGCGCTGGACATCCCGGTCCGGACCGAGACCGACATCGACCTGCCCGGCAGGCCCGACCTGCCGGTCGAGTCGGCCTGCTACTTCGCGATCGCCGAGGCGCTCGCCAACGCGGTCAAGCACTCCGGCGCCCGGCTGGTCCAGATCAGGATGGGGTACACGCACCGCCCCGCGCCCGGCATGCTGCGGATCGAGGTCACCGACAACGGGACCGGCGGCGCCGACCCGGCCAAGGGCAGCGGCCTGGCGGGCGTGGAGCGGCGGCTGGCTAGTTTTGACGGCATCCTGGCCGTCAGCAGCCCGGTCGGCGGCCCGACCATCATCGTCATGGAGATACCGTGCGCATTGTCATCGCGGAGGACCTCTTCCTGCTGAGGGAGGGGCTGGTCCACCTGCTCGAGGCGCACGGCTTCGAGATCGCGGCCGCGGTCGACAGCGCCCCCGGCCTGCTGCAGGCGCTGCTCGAGCACAAGCCGGACGCCTCGGTGGTCGACGTCCGGCTGCCGCCGTCGTTCACCGACGACGGGCTGCGGGCCGTGATCGAGGCCCGGCGCCAGATCCCCGGGCTCCCGGTCCTCGTGCTGTCCCAGTACGTGGAGCAGCTGTACGCCCGCGAGCTCCTGGCCGACCAGGCCGGGGCGGTCGGCTACCTGCTCAAGGACCGGGTGTTCAACGACGACCGGTTCACCGACGCGATCCGCACGGTCGCCGCCGGCGGCACGGTCATGGACCCCCAGGTGGTCTCCAAGCTGCTGGGCCGCCGGGCCCGCGACGAGCCGATCACCCGGCTGACCTCGCGCGAGCGGGAGGTGCTGGCGCTGATGGCCGAGGGCCGGTCAAACAGCGCGATCGCACAGCGGCTGTTCATCTCCGAGAAGGCGGTCGTCAAGCACAGCAGCAGCATCTTCACCAAGCTGGACCTGGCGTCGTCGACCGACGACAACCGCCGGGTGCTCGCCGTCCTCGCGTTCCTGAACTCATAACCGGCTCGGGGTCCGGCCCGCTTCAGCCGTGCCACGCAGCCGTATTCCATGATCTTGGTGGCTGAGTACCGCATAGCGGTATTAATCAACCACGATCATGGAAAACCCCTGGCCGCGCTGCGGTTACGGGGCGGCGCTGGCAGAGACCGCGCAGTGCTTGACCAGGCCGAGGAGGTTGGTCCCGGTGGAGGTCAGCGTCGTACCCGCGCCGAGGACCGTGCCGGCGTCAGGCCGATCGCGACAGCGGCAGCAGATCTGGCCGCTTCGGCGGGATGCCGTCGCCCGATGAGACGCCCCGGATCCGCCGGCCGAACCAGGGCACGGCGTATTCGCGCGCCCAGCGGGCGTCGAGCCGCCGCGCCGAGAGCCAGCCGCTGGTCTGCGACAGCACGGCCGCGCGGGACTTGGCCGCCTTGGCCAGCATCGCGTCCGGGTTGAGCCGCGGCGGCAGCGGGTCGCGCCAGTCCTCGTCCACGCTCACGCCCATGACCTCGCAGGCCCGCAGCGCCACCCGCCGGTGCCCGTCCGGGCTCATGTGCAGCCGGTCCGGGCTCCATTCGCGCGGGTCGTCGAGCACCCGCATCGACCAGAGATCCACCAGGTAGCAGTCGTAGCGGTCGGCGATCGCGCGCAGGTGCATGTTGTAGGCGGCGACCTTGCCGCGGATGAGCCGGACCAGCGGGAACGTGCGCGGATCGAAACCGGTGAACACCAGCACCTCGGACCCCGCTGCCCTCAGCTCCGCGACAGCCGCAGCAAAACGCTCGGCGAGGGCGTCGGCGTCGGCCCGCGGCCGCAGCAGGTCGTTGCCGCCCGCGGCGATGCTGACCAGGTCCGGCGCCATCGCGACCGCGACCGGCACCTGATCGGCCGCCACCTCCTCGACCAGCTTGCCGCGCACCGCGAGGTTCGCGTAGCGCAGCCCGGGCTGGCCGGCGGCCACCCGCTCGGCGAACCTGTCGGCCCAGCCGCGCCAGCTCCAGCTGCTGTAGCCCAAACCCCGGTAGCCGGTCCCGTCGGCGTACGGGTCCCCCAGACCCTCGGTAAAACTGTCTCCCAGCGCGACGAAGGAGCCGATTACCGGCATTGTGTCCCGCATTAACTCACCTGTTCTCGCTGATCTGCCTGCCCCCGTGGCAGCCATACCCCGAGAAAAGGCTAACCAGACGCAACTGGGCGGCCCCGATCCGGGGGCCGCCCAGCAGCGGAATCAGCGCCGGATCAGCCCGGCGCGATCGGCGTCACCAGCGACGGGTACTCCTCGGCGAGCTGGGCGACCGAGTCGGTGCTGATCGCCCGCCACAGCCTGTCGGCGAGGCCTCGCTGCAGGTACACCGGCGTGGTGAAGCCCGCGTCGGCCGGCCCGACGGTTGGCACGTCGATGGACACCCCGTCCCCGCTGGAGAGATGACCCAGGCGCAGGGCCAGCCGCTCCAGCTGGGAATTGCTCAGGTCGCTGTCCACGCTGACAGCGCGCACCACGGCGTCGATCACGTTCCAGTCCGTCGCCAGGAAGTAACGCCGGTTGGCGATCTTGCGCAGGACCGCGCGGAACAGGTTCTCCTGGAGTTGCGTGCGGGTCACCTGGCTGACGGCGGGCTGGCGCACATAAGGCAGAGCGCTGACGCTGGTGATGCGGTTCACCCCGGCGTGGAAATGGATGCCGAAGCTCGTGACCGGATAGGGCACGATGACATTGACACCGCCCATCGAGCCCACGACCTCGGCAAGCCCGGAAAGCGTGATCCGCGAGTAATGCTCGATGCGGACACCGGTGAGCTGCTCGACGGTGTCGATCATCAGCGACGGCCCGCCGAGCGCCAGCGTTTCGCCGAGCCGTTGCTTCCCGTGGCCTGGCACGCTGACGAGCAGATTCGCCGGGAACGAGATCACCGCTCCACCCTGCTGATCGCCGTTGAGGTGGATCAGCTCGATCAGGCCGGTCGGCGCGTTCTGGCCCGCGAATACTCCCGACGCGGTCAGCAGGATGTTCAGGCTCCCCGCCGATCCACCGGGGAACGCCGCCTGGTCCTTGGCGTCCAGCGCGGCGACGTGAATGCGCTGGACGCTGCCGACCTCGTGGTTGAGATACAGGTATCCGCCGCCAGCCACCGCGGCCACCAAGGCCACGATGGACGCTGCCGACGCGAGCACTAATCGCTTCAGCCTCCGGTGCCGCTTCTTGCGCGGCGCCGGACCCTCTGGCCCCCGAGCCTCGCTCGCCTGCTGCGCATAAAAGGCGTGCGCCGAGGTGTCCGACACGTTCATCTCCCTTCATCTGTGCGGCGCGGGATCAGCCCGGCGCCCCCGGCGTGACGGTGAACGGGTACTCCTGCGCGAACTGCGCGACCGAGTCGGTCCTGATCGCCCGCCACAGCTTCCTGTCGAGCCGGTTGTTCAGGTAAACCGGCTGATCGTCGCCAAACGTCGGCGAGCCATTCAGCACCTGCGCGTCCACGAACGTCCCGTCCTGACCGGTCAGGTCGCCCAGGCGCAGCGCCAGCGACTCCAGCTGCTCGTTGCTGAGATTGCTGTCCACGGTGACCGCGTGCACCACCGCGTTGAGCACCTGATAGTCGGTCGCGGCAAAGTACCGGCGCGCCGCGATCTTATCCATGATCGCCCGGAGCAGGTTTTCCTGCAGTTGTTCGCGGCCTATCTCGCTGACCGATGGCTGGCGCACATAGGCGAGCGCATCGGCCGCGTTGAGTTTGTTTATTCCGGCGTGGAAGGTGAAACCAAAACTCGTGGTGGTGTAAGGCACGTCCACGTCGACGCCGTGCATCGCGCCCACGACTGCGGGCAGGCTGGCAAAATCGACCGCCGAATAGTGGTCGATGCGGACATCGGTGAGCTGCTCGAGCGTTTCAATCATTAGCGACGGCCCGCCGATTGCGAGCGTTTCGCCAATCTCCATCCGCCCGTGACCCGGTACCGCGACCACCGCGTCGGCCGGAAGGGAAACCACGGCCCCGCTGTGCTGGCTGGCGTTGAGGTGCAGCAGTTCCACCAGTCCGGCCTCGGTGTTGTTGCCGGGGATCACTCCGGTGTCGGTGAGCAGGATCGTCATGCTCCCCGGCAGGCCGCCCGCCAACGTCCGCTGGCTCTTCGCGTCCAGCGCGAACACGTGCACGCGGTGGACGCCGTTGGCCAGGTGGTTGCTGACCAGGAACGTGCCGCCGATCACGATGCCGGCCAGGACGACCAGGCTGGTGCCGGACGCTATCACGATCCGCTTGACCCGGCGGCCGCGCCGCTTTCGGCGCGATGGGCGTGGCGACTCGGGCCCGCGGGCCTCTGCCGCCTGCCGCGTGTAGAAGTCTTTTGTGGAAGTGTCGGACATTTTTATGTTTCCCCCCGAACGCCTTTTGGGCCCAGCTCTGCCGGTGATGTCGGGCCATTTCTTATGGCTACTTAACGCACTCCTCAAGGCACGCAGAGTAATGTAACCGACGCGGCGGCTGTATGCCAGTGAGAGCGCGCCGCGCGTGACCGCGGGTTATTCAGGAACCAACCAGATCGGGGAATTCGTGAGTAACGGTGCGCTCGGCCGTGGTCTGCGGCCGCGACAGGCTGATATTGCCCGAATTCGGCGGCGGGTAAGCCGGACAATCACGGAGCTTGGCTACGACATCATCGTGTGGATCTGGGGGATGCTCGCCGCTGCCTGGGTCACGCGCGACCTTCCCGACGCCGCCGTTATGCAGTCCTTTTCGCTCCGCGTTTCGCTGGCCGTCTGCGTCCTTTCCCCGGCGTCGGGCGTGCTGGCCGGCCTTTACCAGAGCAAGTGCCAGCGCGGCAGCCTGGCCGAGGTCGTCAGCGTCGGCACGGCCGCCGTCGGGACGTGTGCCGCGCTTGCCGCGGTGACCATGTTCCTCGTCCCGGGCCAGCACGCGCCGCTGGCGACCGTGGCGGGCGCGGCCGTGTTCGCGGTGCTCGCGATGCTCGGCGCGCGTTATGTGCTGTTCGCGGTGCGGCAGCGGATCCGGACGCCGGCCACAGCCCCGGCCGCGGTAAAGGTGATCGTGTTCGGGGCGGGCGAGGCCGGCACTCAGCTCGTGCACAGCCTGCTCACCCATCCCGACGCGGAATACCGGCCGGTGGCCATTCTTGACGACGACCCCCATAAGCGGAGGCTCCGCATCTTTGGCGTTCCGGTGCTCGGCGACCGCACCTCAATGGCGGAGGCGGCGGCCCGGACCGGGGCGACGGTGCTGGTGATCGCGATCGCGCGGGCCAGCGGTACGGCGATTCGCGACCTTACCGCCCAAGCCGAGCGGTGCGGGCTGGTGCCCAAGGTGGTCCCGTCGATCAGCGAGCTGCTCAGCGGCGTCGAGCGGATCGAGGGGGTACGGGATCCGCGGATCAGCGACCTGCTCGGGCGCAGGCCGGTGCAGACCGACGTCGCCTCGGTCGCCGGTCACTTCGCGGGCAAGCGGATCCTGGTCACCGGGGCCGGGGGCTCCATCGGGTCCGAGCTCTGCCGTCAGCTGCACCGGTTCGGCCCGGCCGATCTGATCATGCTGGACCGCGACGAGTCGGCGCTGCACGCGGTCCAGCTTGACCTGCACGGTCGCGCGCTGCTCGACTCCGACGGCTCGGTGCTGGCCGACATCCGCGACGCGCGCCGGATCGGGCAGGTCTTCGAGCAGTTCCGGCCGCAGATCGTGTTCCACGCCGCCGCGCTGAAGCACCTGCCGCTGCTCGAGCGCTACCCCGCCGAGGCGTTAAAGACAAACGTCTGGGGCACGTGCACGGTGCTCGAGGCCGCCGCGGCGTGCGGGGTCGAGTCGTTCGTGAACATCTCCACCGACAAGGCCGCGGATCCGGTCAGCGTGCTCGGCTACTCCAAGCGCGCCGCGGAGCGGCTCACCGCGCACATGGCCGGCCGGGCGGCCGGCACCTACCTGAGCGTCAGGTTCGGCAACGTCCTCGGCAGCCGCGGCTCGGTGCTCACCGCGCTGAGCGCGCAGGTGGCGGCCGGCGGCCCGGTCACGGTCACGCACCCGGAGGTGTGCCGCTACTTCATGACCGCCGACGAGGCGGTGCAACTGGTGCTCCAGGCCGCGGCGATCGGCCGGGACGGCGAGGTGCTGGTGCTCGACATGGGCGAGCAGATCCGCATCGCCGACATGGCCCGCAGGCTCGTCGCCACCGTGCCGCGGCAGGTCGACATCGTCTACACCGGCCTGCGGCCGGGCGAGAAGCTCGCCGAGGACCTGCTCGGCGAGGGCGAACGAGACGAGCGCCCGTACCATCCGCTGATCCGGCACGTCCCGGTGGCCCCGCTGGCGCCGGCCGCTGTGGCCAGCTTAGATCCCGCCGACGCCCTGGCCGGACTGCGCAAGGCGCTGGGCGACGACACCGCGCGGGGAGCCGGGCGCCCCACCCCGATCCCGGCGGCCAGGCCCGACCCGGACACCCGGCTGACCCTCCCCCGGTAGCCGGTCAGGCGCCGGCCGGGCAGTCCCCGGTCTCCCAGCACAGGCCGACGAGCTGGTCGAGCAGCCCGCTGAGAACCGCGGCGGTTTCCGCGTATCCCCCCGGCGGGCCGCCGGCCGGGTCGGGCACGTCGTCGGCGGCGCTGTCCCCGAGCAGCGCGGCCCGTTCCCGCCCGTCGTGGGCGCGCGCCAGCCATCCGGTCAGGTCCTCATCCGGCGCCCGCTGCCCGACCGCCCCGCCGCGGCGGACCAGTTCCTTGAGCGTGAACGCGCGCGGCCACGCGGCCGGCGCGGTGACCACGGCGTGGCGCAGGTTTTCTCTGGCCATCGCCAGCGTCAGGTCGGCTGCCTCCAGGTCCCCCGCGGTCACCCGGTGGCTGCGATGCGCGGCTATATCGAGCCCATAGCCGGCCATGACCGTGACCGCCTCGGGACGCGCCGGCTCGCCCTCGCCGAGCATGCCGCCGGAACGCACGGTCGCGGCCGATCCCAGCGCGGCAAGGCGTCTGGCGAGGAGGGCTTCGGCCATCGGCGACCGGCATACATTCGCCGTGCAAAGGATGAGCACTTGTGACCTGGAAACCATCACCTACTCAGCGTAGCTATAACTACACTCACCGTTGTGACTCACGGCACATGGCCAGCTCACCGGGGAGACTGAATGACCACCGAGTTCGGTTCCGATCCGACTCTTCGTTCCTACGCCCAGCTTGTGCGAAAGCGTAAGTGGTGGGTTATCGGGCTTGCCCTGGTCGGGTTAGCGGTCAGCCTGGCAATCTCGTTCACCGAGTCCAAGCAGTACGCGGCCTCCGCGCAGGTCCTGGTGCAGTCGACCGGCGGGACGAGCGCGCTGAGCTCCGACCAGCAGCCAGTCACCACGACCGATGTGCAGACGATGCTGCAGCTGGTGACCAGCGCCCCGGTCACGAGCGCGGTGCAGAAGAAGCTGGGTCACGCGCCGTCGGTGACCGCGGCCGAGGTCGCACAGACCAACGTGATCTCGATCACCGCGGTCGCCGGGACCCCGGCCGAGGCCGCGACCGTCGCCAACGCCTACGCCCAGGCGTTCGTCAGCTACCAGCAGACCGTGGCGATCAACAGCCTGGCGCAGGCCGAGGGACAGCTGCGGAGCCAGATCCGGTCGATCGGCAAGCAGATCAAGCAGCTTCGCGGGACGTCGGGCACCGCGTCGCAGCAGGCCGCGCTCGTCAACCAGCAGGCCGTGCTGAACGAGCAGCTCTCTCAGATGCAGGTCGACAGCTCGTCGGCGACCAGTGGCGTGACCCTGGTCACGCCCGCCCAGGCGCCGGGGTCGCCGAGCTCACCCAAGCCGAGCGAGGACGGGACGCTCGGCCTGCTGGCCGGGCTGATCCTGGGCCTGGCGGCCGCGTTCATCCGGGAAAGCCTCGACGACGCGGTGACCACCAAGGAGACGGCCGAGGAGTTCGGCGGTGCCACGGTGCTGGCCGCGGTGCCGATGGTGAACTCGTGGAAGAAGCGCGACCGGCCGCTGGTGGTGTCGCTCGCCCGGCCGATGTCGCCGGCGGCCGAGGCGTACCGGTCGCTGCGCACTTCGCTGCAGTTCGCCAGGCAGGAACGCGACCTGCACACGATCCTGGTCACCAGCCCCGCCGCCGCCGAGGGGAAGACCTCGACGCTGTCCAACCTCGGCGCGATGTTCGCCCAGGCGGGACAGCGGGTGGTGCTGGTCTCCTGCGACCTGCGCAAGCCCAGGCTGGGCCAGTTCTTCGGGGTGAACGAAAAGCCGGGCCTGACCACGGCGATCCTGGGCGAGCAGCCGGTCGAGGAACTCGTCCAGGCGGTGCCCGGAGACGACAACCTGTGGCTGCTGGGCAGCGGCGACCTGCCGCCCAACCCGGCCGAGCTGCTGAACGGCAGGCGGATCCAGGAGGTCTTCTCGGCGCTGCGGGAACTCTTCGACCTGGTGCTGATCGACAGCCCTCCGGTGCTGCCGGTCACCGACGCCGTGGTGCTGGCCAAGGACACCGACGCGACGCTGCTGATCGTGGCCGCCGGCCAGACCAGCCGGGGCGACCTGCAGCGCGCCTCGGAGAAGCTGGCCCAGGTGAACGCCCGGGTGGTTGGCCTGGTCCTGAACGAGACCACGCGGCAGGGCGGTTACGGCTATGGGTATGGCTACGGTTACGGCGGCAGCTACACGACCGACAAGTCGCTGCTGTCCCCCGTGCCGGCCCAGCTGAATGGCTCGGCGCAGCCCTCTCATCGGGGTGGTTCCCGGCGGGCTAGGTAAAACCGCTCTGGCGGAGCGTCAGGGCTGACGCTATTGTTCTCCCAAACGGTCATTTTGATCAAAGGCCCGCATACGCAGCGGGAGTGGGGGGACCGGGATGTTATCCCTGATCGCTGCCGCCTCTTCAACATCGTCCGACAGCACGGCAAGCCAGGTCTCAACGGTTCTGAATGCGATAGCGCCGCTGCTGTGGGTTGTGGTCGTCGTCCTCGCCATCGTGATATTCCGCAAGCCCCTCACCTCGGCCATCGGGCGCGTCAGTGAGGTAGACGTCGGCTCCACCAAGGTCGTTCTCGAGAATCAGGCCGAGATTGCCGCTAACACCACCAAGCAGGTTGCGACGAACGCCGGCAAGCCGATAGCCAATGCCGACGCGAATACGAAGCAGGCCATCAGCGAGGCAAAGAAGAGCGTCGCCGATGATCCGTCGGCTTCGGTGCTCAGCGCGTGGAGCATGGTGGAGACCGCGGCCGGGGCCGCGGGGCCGGTAGGCGGTGTGACGAGTCCGGCCGTCCCGGACGTCGTCAACGGGCTGGCGAAGGACAACCGCCTCGACTCGTCTCTCGTGCCCGTCGCCAAAATGCTGGAGTCGCTGCGGAACGTGGCGACCAAGAACCCCAAGGCGATCAGCTCACCGACCGCGGAGAGTTTCGTGAACGCCGCAGGTGATCTCGCCAACCTCCTCACCCAGGCCAAAGCGCCGGACGCGACCGCGCCAACCGCCGGATCCAGCGGTGCGTCAGACGTTCCGGCACAAGAATTGGCCCACTGACACCCCGGCGCCCGTGCAGATCACGGTGATCGCCGCATTAGCGCTGACGCTGCTCACCAGCGGTTTAGCGTGCGGAGCGTAAAGGTTGTATCGAAGACGCTGATTATCGCGGTTCTTCCTTCCGGGGTCGCCGCGAAGAAAGTCGCCGTGCGCTATAAGCCGAAAGGCAGTTCGTGACCGCCCCGTCGCCGCCGGCCGCGAGGCCGGCCGGCACGGCGGGAGGAGACTCGGGTCAGGGGCCGGCAGCGATACGGCAGGGGAACCGGGCACGGCACCTGGCGCCTCGTCCGATACCGGCTCCGGCGGGCCGGGCTTACGAGAATTCCCAATCCGAATATTTTCACGTCTCGGCGCTCAGCCTCGAGCAGTACGTGCTGAAAAGCCTGAACGTCTTTTGCACGCCGGACATCCTGTTCAGCGTGGCGGTGCTGGTCGGCGCTAATTCTGCTGGCCTGGCTGTCAGATCGTGCACGAAGCAAGGATAATCCGGTCGAAATCGGCACAGAGTTGGCGCGCCATACCGTATAATTCGGACAGTGCCTCGGGTGACAGTTCATCCGCAGGCCCCGGATCAGGGGAAAGGCCAGCTCGTGAAGCGCCCCTCCGCCGCTGGTCGACGCCCGGCCCGGGTGGCTGCGACGGCCGTCGCAGCGGGGTGGATGCTGATCCCGGCAGCCTGCTCTTCCCCGCAGCCGTCCGCGCCTCAGCCGGTAACCGGGGTGGAGCTGAAATCGGCGCTGCTGCCGACATCGGAGTTCCCAGCGGGATTCACGGTCTTGGCGAAGAGTTCGTACGACTCGGGCAGCCGCGTGAGCAGCTCGCCGGCTCGATATGACCTGGCAACCATGACATGCGGCACGTTCGCTTCAGTGCTCGGGGGGCCTGGATTCGGGGAGACCGCGATGGCGGCCGATGGGTTCATCGACCGGGACGCAGATCAGGGCTACGCGCAGTTCATTTACCAGTTCCGGCACCCCGGGACCGCGAGGGCGTTTGTCGCCGGGCTTCGCACCACGGGCGTGCGGTGCCGCTCCTTCGCGGCTCGCGTCTTCGGCTCGCTGGGACGGTTTACCCTGCGGACGACGGCTGCCGCACCTGTCGACGGTCACCAGGCACTGCAGATTGCCGAGGTGCAAGTGTCGGCCGATACGGACACCTTTGATTACGACCTTCTGTTCGTGCTCGACGGCACGGACGTCTGTGGCAGCATCAGCGTCGGGTACGACGGCGCGCCGGTGCCGAGCGAACTTGCGCCAGCAACCATCGCCGCCAGGCTGATCACCCGCGTCCAGGCCCTGCGCTGAGGAAGGCGGGCGAGATGTCGGTGTGGCCGAAGTCGTCGCCTTTGAACAGCAGCGGTTCCCCGGTGGACTTGGCCAGTGCATAAGCGAAGCAGTCGCCGAAATTCAGCCCGGCCTTGTGGCCACTGCCCTTCCCGAAGTCGCGGTACGCGTCCCTGGCGATGCGGGCCTGATCGTGCGTCACCGGTTCGACGCGCAGTTCTGCGGTCTGGACGAGCTCGTCGAAGCGGCGGCTTGCGACCGGGTCACGGCTGGCGTCGACGACAACCGCGGTTTCGAGGTAGTTCGCGGCGGAGATCCGCCGGGTCTGTGCTTCCTCGATGGCGTGAGCCATCACGCTGGCATCGTCTTCGGCACGGAGAATCGCGATGAGAGCGGACGTGTCGACGATCACGCGGGAAGGCCTCGCTCGTCGTAGAGCAGGTCGCCGTGGTCTGCGGTGCGGAACGGCTCACGGAGCCGGGGTGCGGTGTCTCTGCCGATAGCCAGGAGCCGGTCGGCCAGCCCCGCCTCGTGGACATGCCGCACCCTCTCGAGGCGTTCGCGGACCGCGACGGTGACGGCCCTCGTCTGGGTCTCGCCGGTCAGCGCGGCAAGTTCCCGCACCAGCTCGTACGTCTCTTCGTTCTTGATGTTCAGGCTCATGATCTACCCTTCTACCATGTCCATGGTACCACGGTACCTCCGACCACACCGGGTCAGGACTCCAGATAGCGGAGGACGGCGAGCACCCGTCGGTGGTCAGCGTCTGAGGGGGCCAAACCGAGCTTGCTGAAGATGTTGGCGACGTGCTTCTCGACCGCCCGCTCCGAGATCACAAGGGTGCCGGCGATGGCGCCGTTCGACCTGCCTTCGGCCATCAGGGAGAGGACGTCGTGCTCCCTCGGGGTCAGGGCATCGAGGTCATCGGTGCGTCGGGTGGCCCCCAGGAGTTGCGTGACGACCTCGGAGTCGAGGGCGGTGCCGCCGGCCGCCACCCGGCTGAGCGCGTCGACGAACTCGCCGACATCGCCGACGCGGTCCTTGAGCAGGTATCCGACGCCGGCGGCACCGCGGCCGGATGCCGCTCCAAGGAGCTCGGCGGCGTGGCGGGTCTCGATGTACTGGGAGAAGACCAGCACTCCAATGCCGGGGTGGTCACGGCGGATGGCGATAGCCGCCCGGATGCCCTCGTCGGTGTAGCCGGGCGGCATTCGCACGTCCACGACCGCGGCATCCGGCTCGTGCTCGTCCACGGCCGCTCGCAGAGCCTCGGCATCGCCCACGGCGGCCACGGTCTCGTGTCCCCGGTCGGCCAGGATCTCGACCAGCCCGGCCCGGATGACGGCGGAGTCTTCCGCGATCACGATCCGCATTCCAGGCTCCTCCTATCGGGTCACACGTGAGGTGGCAGTTCGACGGTGACCACCGTGGGGCCGCCGGCCGGACTGTCGACCTGCAGCCTGCCATCAACGGTCTTGACCCGCTCCGCGAGGCCGGCCAGGCCTCCGCCGGGCCCGAGCCGGGCGCCGCCTGTGCCGTCGTCGCTGACGCGCATCGTCACGAGGCCGGGCTGGTGGAGCACCTCCACCTTGGCGCGCTGGGCACCGCTGTGCTTCGCCGCGTTCGTGAGCAGTTCCGCGGCGCAGAAGTAAGCGATCGTCTCGATGGCAGGGGACGGGCGCTCGGGCAGGTCGACGACCAGTTCGACCGGCAGGTCGCTGCGTGTCGCGAGGCCGGCGAGCGCGGCACCGAGGCCTTCGCCGAGGGCCGGTGGATAGATGCCCCGGGCCAGGTCACGCAGTTCGGCGATCGCCTCCATCGCTCCGCGGCGGGCGGCGTCGACCAGCTCCAGGGCCCGGTCGAGGCCGGCGCCCTCGGAGCTGGCAGCCGAGGTGCTGAGATGGTCCCGGGCGAGCCCCAGCTTCATGACGACAGCGACCATCTGAGCCTGGGCTCCGTCGTGCAGGTCCTGCTCGATGCGGCGCAGCCGGGCTGCCGCGTCGTCCACCACCAGAGCCCGGGATCGTTGCAGCTCGCGCACGCGCTCGACGTTCTTGGGGGCATCCCGGAGCAGGTTCCAGCGCGGGACCAGGTAGGCGAGCGAGCCGTTCAGCACGGCCGCCGCGAACAGGAACACCCCCCACCACTGACCGAAGGCCAGCAGCACCGCCCCCCAGACCACGAAACAGACCGCGGCAACCCACCGGGCGATGGCCACGCCCTTGACATGACGCGCCCCGAACGCCGTGAAGGTACCCCTGGCAGCCGGTGGGCCTGCGTCGGTCATTTCGAGACCTACGCCGAGAGCTTGGCGTTGTTCGGGGCATCCCGGAGCAGGTTCCAGTGCGGGACCAGGTAGGCGAGCGAGCCGTTCAGCCCGGCCGCCGCGAACAGGACGACCCCCCACCACTGACCGAAGGCCAGCAGCACCGCCCCGGCGACCACGAAACAGACCGCGGCAACCCACCGGGCGACCGCCACGCCCTTTAT
>JASHOI010000485.1 GCA_030041195.1 Streptosporangiaceae bacterium
CGGCGAGCGCGACCGGCGCCGGATGGCGGGCGACCCGCCTGCCGATCCCCGACCACAGGCGTGATTCGTCGCTTCGGGCCTGCCCGGGCACCCCGGCCGGCCCGCCCTGCCCGGCCACGCCCGCGCGCGGGATCCGCGGCCAGAACGCGCCGCGCCCGGCGACGAGCAGCAGCGCAGGCAGGAACGTGGTCTGCGCGATCAACGCAGAGACGATCGAGACGGCGCCGACCGGGCCGAGACCGTGCAGCGACGCCGACTCGGCCGCCAGCAGGCAGATCATGGCGCAGGTGACCGTCGCCGCCGAGGCGAGCAGCGTCGGCAGGGTCCGGCGCAGCGCGACCGCCATCGCGTCGGCTGGCACCGCGTAGTGCCGCAGCTCTTCCCGGTAGCGGTGGATCAGCAGCAGCGCGTAGTCGGTGGCCGCCCCGAACACGAGCACGACCAGGATCGAGCTGGACAGCGAGCTGACCGTGAGCCCCGCGTTGGCCAGACCGTGCGCGGCGGCCTTGGCCACCACGATGGCCCCGAGCGCGCTGAGCACCGGCAGGATCCACAGCAGCGGGCTGCGGTAGACGATCAGCAGAATGACCGCGATGATCACCAGCGCGGTGAGCAGCAGCCTGGTCTGCTCCCCGCCCTTCACCCCGCTGTCGGCGGTCACGCCGGCCGACCCGGTCACGGCCGCCTGCAGGCCATCGCCCGCCTTCCGCGCCGACGCCTGGACCACGCCGCGGATCGCGCTCACCGCGTCCGAGTCAGCGCCGGTCAGGCTGTCTACCGGGGCCGTGACGTCCGCCGTGAACAGCACGGCCTTCCCGTCGGCCGAGCGTTGCAGCCGGCCGGGCGCGCCCAGCCCAGAGACCCGGCTGACCAGGCGCGCGGTGGCGGCACGCGCCGAGGCGGCCGCTGCCATGTCCGCGGCCGTCAGGCCGGCGTCGCGCGCGAACACCACGACCGCCTGGTCGGTCTGCGGCTGGTTCGCGCCACGCTGGGCCCGTTCCTGCAGCTCGACGACGCGCGTCGACGCCGCCGACGACGGCAGGTACGCCGAGGCGCTGTCATCGGTCACCCGCGACAAGTGGCCGGCGAACCCGTTGAGGCGCACGATGATCAGCAGCCAGATGAGCACCACCGACCAGCTCACGCTCTTGCGGCCCAGCTGCCTGGCCAGCCGGCTCTGCTGACGCGGCAGCGCGTCACCGGGCGGGAGGGACATGGGACGGCTCCTTCCGGGGACGCTCCGGCGATAAAGCCTGGTCCCAACCCGGACCGGTGGCATCGGCCCGCGGTTTGATTTCCGCACGTATCCACCCACCCGGAGCTCCACCCCAGGGGCGATGCGGGTGACGCCAGCCGCGCCGGCGGCGGCTGCACTAGGGTGACATCGTGACCGCAGCCGAGAGCGGGGACGGACAGCCCCAGGCCCAGCGGCCGCCCTACGAGCAGGCGCGCGACGAGCTGGCGGAGCTGGTCAAGCGGCTGGAGGCCGGCGGGCTGACCCTGGAGCAGTCGCTGCAGCTATGGGAGCGCGGGGAGCGCCTCGCCGCGGTGTGCACCGAGTGGCTCGAGGGCGCCCGCGCCCGGCTCGCTGAGGCCATGGCCCAGCGGGCCGAGAGCAACGACCCCGAGGCGCCATTCTGACCGGCGCGCGGGCCGTTACGCTACGCCCGCGGCGACTCGAGCCGGGACAGGACCTCGATCACGCCGTCGGCTATTTTCCTGGTGTGCTCGGCGTCCTCGCTGAGGGACAGTTCGGCGGCGCAAAGCCCCAGCGCGCCGGTCATCACGATCGCGACGGCCTGGTCCAGGGGCTCTTCGCTGCGGACGAAGAAGTCGGTGTTCATGCGCACCCAGTCGGCGATCCGCTGCCGCCGCACGAGGTCGAACCCTGGCGGGCTGTCTCCGCTCACGAACAGCCGGAACAGCTCGCGCTGCTCCACGCACACGGCGAGGTATTCGCGCGCGCCGACCAGAAAGAGCTGCTTGGGGTCGCTGATCCCGGCGTCGCGGGCCCGGCGGACCGCGGTTCGGGTCCGCTCCGCGTGCTCGTTGTTCAGTTCCTCGAACAACGTAAGGAATAGATCGGCTTTTCCCGAGAAATGGTGATAAAGGCTGCCAACACTGGCGCCCGCCCTGTTCACGATGTCGGTCACGCCCGCCTGCGCGTAGCCCTGGGTGGTGAAGACCTCGCGCGCCGCCACTAGCAGGGCACTCCGGGTCGCGGCTCCGCGTTCGGATGCTCTCGTGGCCGGCTGTGCCTGGTCCGTTGTCATGCGGGTTCGCAGCGCTCCTTCACGACCAGAGCCGCGGTCAGCCTCCAGGCTACGCGGGCACGCCGATGCATAAGATTTCATCACGGCGACCACGGGAAGGGCCTCGTTGTGACCGAGAATCAGATCACTGCCGCCGCGGCCGGCCCGCCGGAGCCTCCGGCCAGTCATGCCCCGGACCGGAACCTCGCGCTCGAGCTGGTGCGGGTGACCGAGGCCGGCGCGATGGCCGCGGCCCGCTGGGTGGGCCGTGGCGACAAGAACGGGGCCGACGGCGCGGCCGTGCACGCGATGCGCATGCTCATCAACACGGTGTCGATGGACGGCGTGGTCGTGATCGGCGAGGGCGAGAAGGACCGCGCGCCGATGCTGTACAACGGCGAGCAGGTCGGTGACGGCAGCGGGCCCGCCTGCGACGTGGCGGTGGATCCGATTGACGGCACCCGGCTCACCGCCAACGGGATGCCGAACGCGATCTCCGTCCTGGCGGTCAGCGCCCGCGGTTCCATGTACGACCCGTCCGCGGTCTTCTATATGTCCAAGCTGGTCACCGGGCAGGCCGCGGCCGATCAGGTGGACATCGAGGCCTCGCCGGCCGAGAACATCGCCGCGGTCGCGCGGGCCAAGCACTGCTCGCCGCACGACGTGACCGTGGTCATCCTGGACCGGCCGCGGCACCAGGCCCTGATCGAGGACGTGCGCGCGGCCGGAGCGCGGATCAAGCTCATCACCGACGGCGACGTGGCGGGCGCGATCATGGCGGCGCGCGACGGCACCGGCGTCGACCTGCTGCTCGGGATCGGCGGCACGCCGGAGGGCATCATCGCTGCGTGCGCGATCAAGTGCCTGGGCGGGGTCATCCTCGGCAAGCTCGCGCCGCGCGATGATGCCGAGCGGGACCGCGCGATCGACGCCGGGCACGATCTGGACCGGGTGCTGTCCACCGACGACCTGGTCGCGTCGGACGACGCCTTCTTCGCGGCGACCGGGATCACCGACGGGGAGCTGATGGCCGGCGTGCGGTACCGGTCCGGCGGCGCGACCACGCACTCGCTGGTCATGCGCGCGCGGTCGGGCACGCTGCGCAACATCCTCAGTGAGCACCAGCTCTGGAAGCTGCGGGCCTACAGCTCCGTCAACTTCGACGGCGACTGAGCGGCCCCCGCCAGCGCGACTTCCGCGGCCTGACCACCTTCACGCGGCCGGCCAGCGAGATCGTACGGACCTCGATTACCGGTGTCTCCGGCAGTCGTGGCGTCGGCCCGTTCTGGCTCTTGCTGCGCAGCGCGTTGGAGCCGGTCACCTCCACGGCCACGCCGTCGGGGACGATCAGCTGCACGGTGCCGCCGAGCACGGTCGCGATCACGGTGATCCGCCGGCTCTGCAGCACCGCCTCGCGCAGGTCAAGGACGACTTCGCCGAAGATCGCGGTCACCCCGAGGCGGTCCGGAACCACCCAGCGGCCGTCGCGCCGCTCCCTCCCGAAGATGCCCGCTATCGGCTTGCGCCCGTCCAGCCGGATCGGCTGCGCGGACGGCACGGCAAGGTCGGTGGTCAGCTCCGCGAGCTCGCCGAGCGTTCGCGCCGCGTAGGCGCGCTCGGCGCGTTCCGAGTGCTCGCCAAGCGTCAGCCGGCCGTCGCCGGCGGCCTCGTTGAGCAGCGCGATCACCCGCTCGCGGTCTGCGTCGGAGGCGCGCAGATCGCGTGGCGTCGGTCGCGGGGTCACACCCCTGAAGATACAAGACTGAGCCCGCCGGTCCAGGTGTTCCGGGTGCCCGGATTGCGTCGCCGGGACCCCGCGTTCTGGCTGTGCCGGGAGATCGGCTGCCTACCTGCCGGCCTGCACGATCTGTTAGTTTGGTCAAAGCAAATATTCGCCTCAGCCCTCGGCCGGAACGTGGCGCGCGGCGGGGCGGCCGGCCCGCTCGAAGAGAGGGAAACTGCGTGGTGGGCAACCAAGTGGGCGCGTCGCGGGTCCAGCGCAGCGACCGCTACAAGTGGATAGCCCTGTCCAACACCACGCTCGGCATGCTGTCGGCCACCGTCAACGCCTCCATCGTGATCATTTCGCTGCCCGCCATCTTCCGCGGGATCAAGCTGGACCCGCTGACGCCGGGCAACGTCAGCTACCTGCTCTGGATGCTGATGGGCTACCTGGTCGTGTCCGCCGTGCTGGTGGTCACGCTCGGCCGGCTCGGCGACATCTACGGCCGGGTGCGGATGTACAACGTCGGCTTCGCGGTCTTCGGACTGGGCGCGCTGGCGCTGCCGTTTGACCCGCTGACCGGGCCCGGCGGCGCGCTGTGGCTGATCGGCTTCCGGGTCATCCAGGCCACGGGCGGCGCGATGCTGATGGCCAACTCCCCCGCGATCCTGACCGATGCCTTCCCCGCCGACCAGCGGGGCATGGCGATGGGCATCAACCAGGTGGCGGGCATCTCCGGCCAGTTCATCGGCCTGATCCTGGGCGGGCTGCTCGCGGCCGTCGACTGGCGGCTGGTGTTCATCGTCTCGGTGCCGATCGGCATCGGCGGCACGATCTGGTCGTACCTCAG
>JASHOI010000486.1 GCA_030041195.1 Streptosporangiaceae bacterium
CTGCGCGGCGCGACCACCCGGCTGGCCGGTGACCGGCTGGAGGCGTTCTCCTACCTGGTGGCCGGGCTGATCACCGGGGGAGAGGTCCGGGTGCACGGGTGCCCGCAGGACCGGCTGGTCACCGCGATCACGACGCTGGCCCGGATGGGCGCCCGGTTCGACATCACCGACGAGTGGATCACCGCGTCGGCGCCCAATGGCCTGCGGGCGGCGGCGGTGCACACCGACACCCATCCCGGGTTCATGACGGACTGGCAGCAGCCACTGATGGTGCTGTTCACCCAGGCCGAGGGGATGTCGGTGCTGCACGAGACCGTGTTCGAGAACCGGCTGGTGTACGTCCCGGCGCTGCAGCGGATGGGCTGCGAGATCGAGGTGTTCGCGGCGTGCCTGGGTGGCCCGGCGTGCCGCTTCCACGACACCAACGCCGTGCATTCCGCCGTGATCAGGGGCGTGTCCAAGCTGCGCGGAGCGGATGTCACGCTGCCCGACGTGCGCGCCGGGTTCTCCGCCGTGCTGGCCGCCGCGGTCGCGGACCAGCCCTCCCTGCTGCGCGGCATCCACCACATCGAGCGCGGCTATCACCGGCCGTTCGAGCAGTTCGCCTCCCTCGGCCTCACCCTGCGCCGCACCGGGTAGCCGTCGCCGGGTCATGATCGTCGATCGGGCCAGTGCCGTGCCGCGGGCGGTGATCCTCGTCGAAGGGATGAGCGACCGGGCCGCGCTTGAAGCCCTGGCCGGGCGGCGCGGGCAGGCCCTGGACGCGCAGGGCATCTGGATCGCGGCGATGGGCGGGGCGACCAACGTGCAGCGCTTCGTTGACCGGTTCGGCCCGCACGGGCTCGGCGTCGGGCTGGCCGGCCTGTGCGACGCCGCGGAGGAAGGCCACTTCCGGCGCGCTCTCGAGCGGGCCGGGCTCGGCTCCGGCCTGTCCCGCGCCGGCATGGAGGAACTCGGCTTCTACGTCTGCGCCGCCGACCTGGAGGACGAACTGATCCGCGCCCTCGGCACCGACGCGGTGGAGCAGGTCATCGAGGCGCAGGGCGAGCTCCGGTCCTTCCGCGTCTTCCAGCGACAGCCCGCGCAGCAGGGACAGAACCCGCAGCGGCAGCTGCACCGGTTCATGGGAACCCGCTCCGGCAGGAAGAGCCGGTACGCGCGCCTGCTGGTAAACGCGCTCGACCCCGCCAGCATCCCCAGGCCTCTTGATCGTGTGCTCACGCACGCGGCGGGATCGCCGCCAGCACCGACATCTCACGGGAAACGTCACTCTTTCTGGTTGTTTTAACCCGTTTTGCGGTCACGGAAGGCGTGAAGAGTCGAAATGATCAAGGTCTTCCGGGGGTGGAGGCGGCCAAAACCGGAAATCTGCGGATCAAGTCACCCCTTGCAAACGTTTGTAATTCTTCTACCATGAGCGCATGGCCGGTCCCAGGCGCCGTCTGGGCAATGGTCTCTCCGGACGGCGCGGCGAGCTGCGAGTTGTGCCGCGGATGGGTTTCCGGCGGCCGTTAGCGCCCCGCGAGGAGGCCGCCGCGCCCGCCACCAAACCCGGCGCCGCGTCCCGTCGTTCCTCAACGCCGAGTGCGGGCCCGGCCGGCGCACGGCCTGATCACGGACATCCAACGCACGTCAAGCGCGCCCGGACGCGGGCGCACGCGTAGGCCCGGAGCAGCCCGGGCCAGCGAGGAGGAGAAAGACATGACCACACATGACGACGGAGCCGTCACGTCAATTCCGGTCGAGAGCGAGCCCGAGGTCGTCGCGGCCGCGTGGGCCGGCGGCCCCGGCCACGCGTTCCCGGCGACCGCGACCGGGGTGCCGCTGTCCGCGTTCGCGTTCGCGTTCGCCGTCGGTGTCCTGGGCCTGGTCGATACCGGGATCCTGCCAAGCGCCGCGAGCGGCATGTTCATCGCTACGGCTCTGGGGATCGGCGCGGGCGGACTGCTCGTCGGCGGGCTGTGGGAGTTCCGCCGCGGCGAGCTGTTCGGCGGCACCTTCGGTGTCGCCTACGCCGGGTTCCTGCTGTCCACCGGCCTGATCCTGAAGTTCTTCGCTGGGCCGATCGCCACCGCGGCGGGGCCGGTCGGGTTCGACCACACGTTCGCTGCGTGGCTGATCTTGTGGGCGATCTTCACGGTGATCCTGGCGATCGGCGCGCGGCACATCAACGTGGCCGCGTTCATGCCGTTCGCGCTCGCCGCCGGGGTGCTGGTGCTGGAGGCCGTCGCCTTGCTCGGCGGCACGGCCGGCTGGGCAAGCGGCATATCGAAGGTCGGCGGCTGGGTGGCGCTCGCCGACAGCTTCGCGGCCGGGTATCTCGCCAGCGCGATCCTGCTGAACTCGACCATCGGCAAGGACCTGCTGCCGTTGTGGCCGCCGAGCGAGGCGGCAGCATGACCTGACCGTCCCGGCGCGACAGCGCCCGCTATCCCTACCCCGTGGGTGGCACTGCCGCTGGGAGGTGGGCATGATCGTCGCCCTCTACGTGATGGCCGCGGTTGCGGCGAGCGTACCGATCATCGTGGCCGCGCTGGTGAGCGTGGCGAGCAGGCGCGAGGACCGCGCGTGGACGCTGACCGAGCCCGCGCCGGGCGCGGCCCGGTCCGCAGCCCGCCGCCTGGTCGGGCTGCGCTCGCGCAACGCCGAGTGGCTGCAACAGGCCGGCCGCCGGGACACCCGCCGCCCGGCCGGTTAGGGCCTCTGCCACCGGATGGCGGCGCGCCGGCCAGCGGACACGTACCCGTTGTCAACGAACCAGCGCGCGGATTCCTCGATGGCCTCGCGAGCGGGCCGTGAGGTGTAGCCGATCTCGGTCCGGGCCCGGGCGTCGCTGAAGATCATTCTCGTGGCTGACATGCGCGCGGCCTCCAGCGGCACGTGCGGCTCGCGCCGCAGCAGCCTGCCCTCGATCAGGTCCGAGGCGACACCGGCGGCGAGCACCATCCCCCGGGGCACCCCGACCCGCGGCCCCGGCAGGCCCGAGCAGTCGGCCAGCGCCTGCAGCAACTCCCGCATCGACAGGTTCTCGCCGCCGAGGATGTAGCTGCGGCCGCTGCATCCCTGCTCCAGCGCGGCCAGGTGACCGTTCGCCAGATCATCCACGTGCGACACGTTCAGGGCGGTATCAACGAATCCGGGCATCCGGCCATTGAGGAAGTCGAGCACGACCTTCCCGGTCGGCGTCGGGGCCGCGTCGCGGGGCCCCAACGGAAACGTGGGCAGGACCAGGCAGGCGTCCAGGCCCTGGGCGGCGGCCCTGAGCACCTCGTGCTCGGCGATGAACTTGGACCTCTTGTAGTGGCCGAACAGGTGCGCGATGTCGGCGTAGCAGGTCTCGTCGGCGGGCCGGCCGCGCCTGGTCCCGTCGAGCCCGAGCACGCCGACGGTGGAGGTGTACACCATCCGCTCGCACCCCGCGGCCGCCGCGGCGTCCAGCACGTTGAGCGTGCCGCCGACGTTGACGTCGTAGACGGCCCGCGGGTCCGGCGTCCAGAAACGGTAGACAGCCGCCAGGTGGAACACGAAGCGGGCGCCGGCGCACACGGCCCGGACCGCGCCCGCGTCGCGGATGTCGGCCACCACCCGCTTCGCCTCGGTGCCGTCCAGGTTGCGGTCGTCGACGCCGGGCGCGACCAGGGCGATCACCTCGGCGCCGCGTGCCAGCACGGCCCGGGCGACCGCGGATCCGATGAACCCCGTGGCCCCGGTGATGACCACCCGGTCACCTGGCTCGATGCGCGGGACATGCGCCAATCTCGTCACCACCTGCCGCCGTAGCTGATCCGGGAATGTCCCGCATGATATGCGGGTGCCCGGAGGTGCGTGCGTGGCAGCAGCAAACGTACGGTGGTTCCGTGATCAGCACCGGACCGGCGCTCACGATGGGAACCAGACAATGGATCTTGGCCTGGACGGCAGCCGCGCGCTGATCACCGGGGGAAGCAGGGGCATCGGCTTCGCGATCGCGGAGGCGCTGGCCGCGGAGGGAGCGGCGGTCGGGCTCATCGCCCGCGGCGCCGATGGTCTGGCCACCGCCGCGGGGCGGCTGGCCGAGCGGGGCGG